>JBCBSJ010000326.1:0-1007 GCA_039819245.1 Cyanobacteria bacterium J06638_20 | reverse complement strand
CTGGTCGGCGTGAAAGCGTTGATTGGTTGGGGTTCTGAGGTTTGGTGATTTGGTGAGACGTTATGGAACGGCTCCTGAAGGCGATTGGTGCTGGTTTGGGTTTGCGGTGCGTGAGTGCTGTGGATTGGGCTGGTGCTGATTGTTCTAAATCAAACCTAAGAGTTTGATCCTGGCTCAGAACGAACGCTGGCGGCAGGCCTAACACATGCAAGTCGAACGGGAAGCCATCCTTCGGGGTGGTGGAGAGTGGCGCACGGGTGAGTAACGCGTGGGAACCTACCTTTTGGTACGGAACAACCAATGGAAACGTTGGCTAATACCGTATACGTCCTTTTGGGTGAGAGCCTTTAAGGAGAAAGATTTATCGCCGAGAGATGGGCCCGCGTCCGATTAGTTAGTTGGTGGGGTAACGGCCTACCAAGGCTGCGATCGGTAGCTGGTCTGAGAGGATGATCAGCCACACTGGGACTGAGACACGGCCCAGACTCCTACGGGAGGCAGCAGTGGGGAATATTGGACAATGGGCGCAAGCCTGATCCAGCCATGCCGCGTGAGTGAAGAAGGCCCTAGGGTTGTAAAGCTCTTTCACCCGCGAAGATAATGACGGTAGCGGGAGAAGAAGCCCCGGCTAACTCCGTGCCAGCAGCCGCGGTAATACGGAGGGGGCAAGCGTTGTTCGGAATTACTGGGCGTAAAGGGCGCGTAGGCGGTCTGTTGCGTCAGGTGTGAAAGCCCCGGGCTCAACCTGGGAGGTGCACTTGATACGGGCAGGCTAGAATCCGGGAGAGGATGGTGGAATTCCCAGTGTAGAGGTGAAATTCGTAGATATTGGGAAGAACACCGATGGCGAAGGCAGCCATCTGGGCCGTTATTGACGCTGAGGCGCGAAAGCGTGGGGAGCAAACAGGATTAGATACCCTGGTAGTCCACGCCGTAAACGATGTGCACTAGTTATTGGAGGTCTGACTCCTTCAGTGACGTAGCTAACGCATTAAGTGCACCGCCTG
>JBCBSJ010000325.1:0-1026 GCA_039819245.1 Cyanobacteria bacterium J06638_20 | reverse complement strand
TAGTGGACTAAGGTTTAAGTACCATCAAAAACCGAGAGTCCATGAGCTACCGAATCCGCAACTGGTCTGAGTATAACGCTGGTCTGAAGCAACGCGGCAGTGTGACGTTCTGGCTCTCAGACGATGTCATGGACGGTTGGCTAGCCCCGACTCTGACGGGCTGTCGTGGTGCATCACCGACCTACAAAGACTTGGCTATCGCAACGTTTGAGACGCTCAAGAGTGTCTATGGATTGGCCGGTCGCCAAACCGAAGGGTTCATTGCCTCGCTCTTCAATTTGATGCGTGTGGATCTGCCTATTCCCGACCACAGCACGGTATCGAGGCGAAAGAGCAAGCTGAGCGTCACGCTACCGGTGGTGCCAACGTCAGGGTCGGTGCATCTAGTGGTCGATTCAACCGGGGTGAAGGTGTACGGAGAAGGAGAGTGGAAGACGCGCCAGCACGGCGTTAGCAAGCGTCGGACGTGGCGAAAGCTTCATCTGGGCGTAGACGAGTCAACGGGCGAAATCCTGGCCGCAGTGGTCACCACGAACAACTTCCATGACAGCGACGTGTTGCCTGACCTGTTAGAAGCCACTGAGGCAGACATTGAGCAGGTTTCAGCCGATGGAGCCTACGATAAGCGGCGCTGCTACGATGCCCTGACAGCCCGAGGGTCAAAGGCCGCGATTCCGCCATAGAAGAACGCCAAGATTTGGCAGCACGGCAACAGCAAAGCACCGCCTCATCCACGAGATGAGAATCTGAGGGCCATTCGCAAACGGGGGCGCAAGGCATGGAAACGGCAGTCCGACTACCATCGACGCTCGATTGCTGAAACGACCATGTTCCGTCTCAAAGCCATCTTTGGCGGCAAGCTACGCTCTCGCAAGTTTGACAACCAGGCTGCTGAACTGTTGCTTCAGTGTGCGGCGCTCAACCGCATGATTCAGATCGCCAAGCCTGACACCGTTTGGGGCGTAGACTAACTTCAGAATGGCTCTCGCGATAGCCCTCTCTTTGCCCTATTCATGCAACAAAGTC
>JBCBSJ010000324.1:0-1050 GCA_039819245.1 Cyanobacteria bacterium J06638_20 | reverse complement strand
TTGCGCTGGCTTTCAACATCCTTGGGGATATTGTCTGGAATAAAAAATCTGACGATTTCTTTCACGTGCTATCCAAATGCCTGGTACGCGAGAAAATACGATATGAACACCCATATCCCTTGTAATATTCCCGCTATCGCGAAGAATGAATACGGCTTGTTCTTCTCTTTATCGTAAATTAAGGGCAACACCAGCGTAATCAACCCTTCACCCACAATGATGTAGATCGGTGTATTCAGGATCATGGGTGAAGGGCGATAGTGCCACCAATCGGCAAATTTGGCGCAGGTCTCAAACATGGGAATGAACAGGATCCCAATGAGGAACGAGAGCCCCATAGCTTTTGGTAGGGAATGGTGCTGGGCATACAGCCAGCCCAGGTAGCTTACCTGAATCAACACAACGGCCCAGGCGAAGGGCATGTAAATGGGTGATGCCCAAATTTTGGGTTCCTGGGCTGGGTAAACCAGGCTGTTGATGCCGTTCACGAGCCACGCATCGGCAATGAGTTCGGTGAACCCTGCTGCGATCCCAAATAGCAGCAAGGTTTTCAGGAAGCGATCGCTAAACCAAACAGCAAAGATGGCGATCGCCCCATACATTCCAATTGCTAGCAATAGCGCGGACAGGTACCCCCAGTCGAAATAGGCCGAGAGCAGCGTCATACCAATCGTCAGCACCATCGTCGTGACGATGAAACCAACCTCTTTGCTGCGGGTGACCTGGATAAAGTGATGCATTGCTCTAGCGCGCTCTCCGTCGGACAAAGAACCCCTTGATGAGCGCAAACGCCATATAAACAAAGCCCAAAAGCACCGTGAGCGCGATGATGGGGAGCGGTAGCTTAAGACTCCAGGGTAATCCCTGGCGATACCGCCGATTGTCCCACCAGCGAGCAGGGGCAAAGCAAAACGGCTCTCGCAAATTCCAGATGGCACACCGCGCCTGGTTGCTACCCGTTTTGTCCAGAATGCAGTTCACAGCCCGTCGAGCTGCCTCATTTGCCCCTTCCATGGTGGCCAGGTCTGTAAAGGTGCGGACATAATCCCC
>JBCBSJ010000323.1:0-1067 GCA_039819245.1 Cyanobacteria bacterium J06638_20 | reverse complement strand
TTTGGCGCCTGGCGAGGGCCCACCCCTCTTTTCGGGTGTGACCTACAGTGGGTTGCGACCGGTGGTCGCAATCGCTGCACGAGAGCCTGCCCCGCTGTACCGGGTACCGCTTCGCGTCCCCTCCGCCGTTCACCTTTGGTGAACAGGCTGCGTCACATGGCCTGGACGGAGCAGAGAATCAACGCATCCAAAAAGCAAAACCCCTGCAGCGATGCTGCAGGGGTTTTCCTTTTCCGCGCCTGGCGATGACCTACTCTCACATGGGGAAACCCCACACTACCATCGGCGATGCGTCGTTTCACTGCTGAGTTCGGGATGGGGTCAGGTGGTTCCAACGCTCTATGGTCGCCAGGCAAACTGGCTTGCGGGGGACGGTGTCTTACGCGGTATTGCTTCGCTGCGGCCCCGCCGCAAATAGGTCGGTAGTTCAAGCTGAGGGCCGGGCTGTTCTCACCCGCTGGTGCTTGCGCACCGGTCTTGCCTTTCTTACTTTGGATCGCTTGCGCAATCCCACACGTGACTTAACACACCATCCTGTCTTTTCAGACCCGGTCATCGTCCCCGATCCGCTCCGTCGAGTCAGCAGCGGCGCATCGCGTCCGTTGCCTGACGGGGGATCTGGGCAAATGCCTTGGATTATATGGTCAAGCCTCACGGGCCATTAGTACTGGTTAGCTCAACGCCTCACAACGCTTCCACACCCAGCCTATCAACGTCCTCGTCTTGGACGGCCCTTCAGGACCCTCAAGGGGTCAGGGAGAACTTATCTTGGGAGGGGCTTCCCGCTTAGATGCTTTCAGCGGTTATCCCGTCCGAACATAGCTACCCGGCAATGCGTCTGGCGACACAACCGGAACACCAGAGGTTCGTCCACCCCGGTCCTCTCGTACTAGGAGCAGCTTCCCTCAATTCTCCAACGCCCACGGCAGATAGGGACCGAACTGTCTCACGACGTTCTAAACCCAGCTCGCGTACCACTTTAAATGGCGAACAGCCATACCCTTGGGACCGGCTTCAGCCCCAGGATGTGATGAGCCGACATCGAGGTGCCAAACACCGCCGTCGAT
>JBCBSJ010000322.1:0-1115 GCA_039819245.1 Cyanobacteria bacterium J06638_20 | reverse complement strand
CGCTTGGGCGGCCTGATCTGCAACAGCCGTAATGTTGACCGGTAAGTCGAACTGATCGAAACCCTGGCCGAGCGCCTCGGCACTCAGATGATTCACTTCGTCCCCCGCGACAACATCGTTCAGCATGATGAACTACGCCGCAAGACTGTAATTGAGTACGCCCCTGACAGCAAGCAAGCGGAAGAATACACAACGCTAGCGAAGAAGATCGAAAACAACAAGAATCTCGTCATCCCAACTCCCATCACCATGGACGAACTCGAAGAGCTCTTGGTTGAGTTCGGTCTCTTGGGTGGCGACGAAGAGTACGAAAAAGCGATCGCTTCCGACCAACAAGCGACTGCTGCTGTCTAACCCTTGACGATGGACTGAGCGATCGCGGCACGAATCCAACTCACTTGCAAGCACGCATTAGGGATCTCTCCCGCGATCGATTCAGACCTTCATTTTCCGCCCAGCCTATACCAACCCCTACAGCACTAGAGAGGGCCCCATGAGCACCGTAGAAGAAAGAAAAGCGCTCGTCCAGGAAGTCCTGGAAGCGTATCCCGCCAAAGCGAAGAAGAGCCGATCCAAGCACCTGAATGTAACGGAAGAAGGCGCTTCTGACTGCGGCGTCAAGTCCAACAAAAAGTCTGTTCCTGGCGTTATGACCACTCGTGGCTGTGCCTATGCAGGGGCCAAAGGTGTGGTCTGGGGACCAGTGAAGGACATGATTCACCTAAGCCACGGTCCCGTTGGCTGCGGCTACTACTCCTGGTCCGGTCGCCGTAACTACTACATCGGTACCACTGGCGTCGATACCTTTGGCACGATGCAGTTCACATCCGACTTCCAAGAGCGCGACATCGTATTTGGGGGTGACAAAAAACTCACCAAGCTCCTAAAGGAAGTAGACGAGCTCTTCCCCCTCAGCCAAGGCACCACGATTGAATCAGAATGTCCCGTAGGTTTGATTGGCGATGACATCGAAGCCGTTGCTAAGAAGCACGCCAAAGAAACGAGCAAGCCCGTAGTTCCGGTTCGCTGTGAAGGGTTCCGGGGTGTATCTCAGTCCCTCGGCCACCACATTGCGAATGACACCGTGCGTGACTGGGTTCTACCCAAAGCGGATG
>JBCBSJ010000321.1:0-1122 GCA_039819245.1 Cyanobacteria bacterium J06638_20 | reverse complement strand
TGGCTCAGTTCAGATTGCAGGCTGCAACTCGCCTGCATGAAGGAGGAATCGCTAGTAATCGCAGGTCAGCATACTGCGGTGAATACGTTCCCGGGCCTTGTACACACCGCCCGTCACACCATGGAAGTTGGTTTTGCCCGAAGTCGTTATCCTAACCGTTCGCGGAGGGAGACGCCGAAGGCAGGGCTGATGACTGGGGTGAAGTCGTAACAAGGTAGCCGTACCGGAAGGTGTGGCTGGATCACCTCCTTTCAGGGAGACCTACCCAGGTGCTACACCGAACCCAAATGAATTAGGTGAGCATCGGGTCATCCTAAGGTCGGACAGGCTTGAAGGCTGCGATGAATTGGCTTCCAAACGCGCCCTAGGTGAAGGGTAGGGGCTATTAGCTCAGGTGGTTAGAGCGCACCCCTGATAAGGGTGAGGTCCCTGGTTCGAGTCCAGGATGGCCCACCTTAGCAAGGGACTTGAGGGTATCGAAGCAGCAGTTTCTGTTTCATTATGGTTACTGGCCATGGTGTTGTGACGATTAGTCACAGTGATAGTTTTATTCAAGTTCTGCGTTGGATGGGGGTATAGCTCAGTTGGTAGAGCGCCTGCCTTGCACGCAGGAAGTCAGCGGTTCGAGTCCGCTTACCTCCACTGAGAGCATTCAGTAAATGAATGCAGTCATATTGATTGCATCGGCTGGAAAGATATCTCAGGGATAATGAAGGGCTTTAACATCGTGTTAATAAGCGTCAAGCAAGAGTTTGCGTGAAAGCGACACGATGCTGAAGGGAACTTCAGCAAGAACCTAGACAATTGCATAGAGAAGAGAAAGTCAGGTAAGTCAATCAATCTTGAATGCAGGATGGAAACTTATTTTCACTGACTCGGGTTGTTGACCACTCAGTGTTTGAAAGATTCTTCAAACGGTCTGAAGGGTTGTGATTCGAATTGTTAATGATAATGTAGTGCCGTCTTGCCAGTAGAGAAATGTGAAACAGACCACCAATGGAAAGGTCAAGCTACGAAGGGCTAATGGTGGATACCTAGGCACACAGAGGCGACGAAGGACGCGGTTACCGGCGATACGCTCCGGGGAGTTGGAAGCAGGCATAGATCCGGAGATTTCCGAAT
>JBCBSJ010000320.1:0-1132 GCA_039819245.1 Cyanobacteria bacterium J06638_20 | reverse complement strand
TTCGTAACGCTGATGGCTATTCCCCAGCATGCGCCCCGTTAGTGCCGCAATGACAGTTAAGGAAATGGCAAGAGACGAAATCAGGGATAAAATCACACTCAGCGCGATCGAGCCCACGAACTCTCCAGCTGCCCCCGGCAGTAGGTAAATCGGCAAAAATGTCATGACCGTGGTTAGGGTCGACGCCATGAGCGGCACTTGCAAATAGCTCACCGTTTCGGTCACAGCCTTGAGTGGCTTTTTGCCATGCTGAAGTTCCACTTGGATTTCATCGACCACAACGACAGCATTATCAATCAGCAGTCCCAATGCAATGATGAGTCCTGTCACCGACATCTGCTGAATGGGTACGCCGAAAACGCTCATCCAGCCAAATACGGCGAAGATCGTAAGGGGTAAGGCGGCTCCAATCACAATTGCGGAGCGCCAGCCCATTCCAACCAATGTGACCATCACAACCAGCACAGCGCCAAAAACTAGATTGGCAAATAGGCTACTGATGCGGTTGGCAACATACCCGCTTTGGTCAAAGATGATGTCGAGACTGATACCCTGGGGCAGGCGATCGCGAAACGCCTCGAGTTCTTGCTTAACCTCCGCAGACCATTGGTCAATTCGTAGCCCCGATTCCATCATGACCCCAACGGCGATCGCAGGCTTGCCGCTAACGATGGCCTGGTCGCTCAAGGGACGACGCACCCCACGGCTGACGTCGGCAATGTCACTCAGGCGAGTAAATTGACCTTCCCCCATCTGAATGGGAATTTGACGAATCTGTTCCAGGGTTTCAAGTTCACTCTCGACCTCGATTGCGAGGTTTTGTTCGGGACTGCGGAGTTGTCCGGCTCCCACTTTGGCATCACTCCGACTGACTTGATTGGCAAGCTGTTGGGGCGATAATCCGACCCCAACCAGTTCTGAGGCATCGACTTCGACCAAAATTTCCTCATCTGGACTGCCAAAGAATTCAACGTCTTCCGTGCCTGCGACTCTGCGCATGAGCACGGCCAATTCCTCAGCATAACGGCGCAACACCGCGTAGTTCGGTGCATCGGGAAGGTTCCAGGTGAGCGACGTAATCAGGGTATATCCCTTCATGTCCGTCTCTTCGAGTTCGGGTGTGGTTACACCA
>JBCBSJ010000319.1:0-1133 GCA_039819245.1 Cyanobacteria bacterium J06638_20 | reverse complement strand
CGAGCATGTCGGGGATTCCTTCGTCTTTTCCCATCAGTAAATGCTAAAGCAGATGTCTCAAAAAAACAGCCAGTGTTCATACCTGACCGCTTATTCTTCGCACCATGCACTCTGACATCAGTTGAAAACTTGTAAATTTAATCTTGCAGGTAAGCAGGTCAGTGCGGGATTCAAATCAGCACCCTATTGAACATCTAAAACCAATTAAAACCAATTATCTCAACCAGAAGTGCCAATTCTACGCATACTTTACCTTGTAACTGATAGAGTACCCATTGCTTTCCGTAAGAACAACAGTTTTCCTGCAAAAATCATCACTTCTTGAACTTTGTTCGCGAAGCGCTACGGGAGCGACGGCGGGAATTGGGGCGATCGCTCCGTTGGGTTGCCTGGGCATTCACATAGCGTTTGAGCTGTGCCACTTCTTGCTCCGACAACTCACGCCAGTCACCCGGGTGCAAGGATCCTAATTGGAGATGGGCGATCGCCACCCGCACCAAACGCAACGTGGGATGTCCCACCGCCGCTGTCATTCGCCGCACCTGGCGGTTGCGCCCCTCCGTCAGGGTCATCTGTACCCAAGCCGTTGGTACCGACTTGCGAAATCGAATTGGGGGATGGCGCGGTGGCAGGTCTGGTGGGTCAGGCAGGAGCTGAACCTGTGCCGGGCGCGTGCGGTAGTCACGGATCGTGACGCCCTGCTGGAGGTGGGCGATCGCCTCGGCATCGGGCACCCGCTCGACCTGCACCCAATAGGTTCGTGGATGCCCATAGCGCGGATCCGTCAACTGATGCTGTAAGCGGCCATCATTGGTCAATAGCAACAACCCTTCACTATCGCGATCGAGCCGACCCACAGGGTAGACATCGGCAATCGGGATAAAGGGCTTCAACGTTTTAGGGCGCGTGGCGGCTTCATCTGTTGCAGCACTCCCTTCAGTTGGTGCAGGTTGACCAAACTGACTCAGCACATCATAGGGTTTGTAGAACAGGAGATAGGTAAACGGCACGGTGACGGCGTGGAGGTACAAATCGAAGCATAAGCGTCTTTACAGACCAGGGCTGATTCATTGTAGGAGCTCAAAAATCTGATGAATTTGGTTGGCCAGCAGTCTTAGAGCCGGTTTGATGCT
>JBCBSJ010000318.1:0-1178 GCA_039819245.1 Cyanobacteria bacterium J06638_20 | reverse complement strand
TGCGCGCCGCTGAGCGGCGCGCACAAAACATATTTGGGTTCTTTAAGCAGATTTGATATTATACCCACTTACTGGAGGGGGGCTATCGCTGGTCGAGCTGGGCGGCTCCCAAGAAGGACGATGGCGAGCTGGATTATGACCATGCGCTGATCGGTGATGATTTGATCGACTTTGTCAACAATGCGCTATTAAACCGCCAAGAATTGTTGAATGACTTCGTTGCTCAACTCATGAGTTGATCCCGACGCCACGATACCGCCCTTCTGCATGGCGTAGTAGCGATCCGCTTGGCGGACGAAGTGCAAGTGCTGTTCCACCAGCAGCACGGAAACCCCCGTTGTGCGGATGATCTTTTTCACCGCGGCTTCAATATCCAGAATGATGGAGGGTTGGATACCTTCGGTGGGTTCATCGAGCACAAGGAGCTGGGGCTGCCCCATGAGAGCACGGGCGATCGCCAACTGTTGCTGTTGTCCACCGCTGAGGTCACCGCCCATGCGTGTCAGCATTGTTTCCAGCACGGGAAACAACTCAAAGATCTCGTCAGGGATAGCATTATCACGTTTCTTCGGCTTGTTGGGGTTGGCTTCTAGCCCCAGTAATAGGTTTTCCTTCACTGTCAGCCGGGGAATGATTTCGCGTCCCTGGGGGACATAGGCAATCCCCCGACGGGCACGACGATCGGGCGATAGGCTGAGAATCGGACGGCCATCAAACTGAATAGAGCCTTGGCGGGGTTTGAGCAAACCGACAATGTTCTTGAGCAGCGTGGTTTTGCCCACTCCATTGCGCCCAATCAAACACACCATTTCGCCCCGGGGAACGGTCAAATCGACATCCCGCAGAATGTGACTTTCGCCGTAGTAGAAATTAAGGCCAGAGACTTGCAGCATCGCCTTGGCGGTGGGGCGATCGCTCGGCATTGTTGGCATTGTTTGCGTCATGACACCATCTCCGCATTCACGGTTTGCTCAACCCGTTGGACAACCTCTGGCGGCAGTTGCAAGGCTTTTAGTAACTGCTGGTAGGCGATCGCCTCCTGCTGGTTGATTTGGTTGGAACTCAGCACCTCGTAGCTCAGTTTCAGCACCAGCTCCCGCTCTTCGGGGGTTTTCAGTAGCGGCACCAGGTCTTCAACCGGAATGTCCTTGGCCAGGTAGTCTTTCAGCTCATCCTGT
>JBCBSJ010000317.1:0-1230 GCA_039819245.1 Cyanobacteria bacterium J06638_20 | reverse complement strand
CAATGAAACAAAGACAATAATGAAAATCCCGAGTGCGCAAAGACAAGTTGTATAAAGCGGAAAGAAACTTGGCATAGGTTTCATCAAATAATCTCCTGTCACGTCGTTCTCGTAAGTATAAATATATGTCTCTGATCTAGGTTGCGCTTCGATATTTAATCAGTACTCGGGCCGATCGCAGCTTCCAGCTACCGCATAGTATCAGCTTTCTAGGCCGTGTTGACAAAAGGGATTCACAGTGCCCGATAGGCGTGATTCAAGCTGGTATCTGCGATGGAAACCAGCTTGGCACGAGACCTGGTATCGGACGAGGAGTGGGCGTTCTTTGAAGCGTTCATCTTGGCTGTCCGCGCCCCGAACGGGCGCAAACCGTTCAATCACCGCCTTGTTCTTGATGGGATTTTCTGGATCGCCCGAACCGGAGCTCCGTGGCGTGACTTGCCCGAAGAGTTTGGCAAGTGGTCGAGTGTCTACCAACAGTTCCGGCGCTGGACATTGGCGGGCCTCTGGGAGGACATCATGGAGGCGCTAAACCGAAGTGGTGCCGTTCCGGATGCGCTGCAGATGATCGACAGCACCGTGGTTCGCGCACATCATCAGGCAGCGGGCGCTAAAGGGGGACTCCGCGACAGGGTCTCGGCCGTTCTCGCGGTGGCTTCACGACCAAGATCCATCTCCTCGTCAACGCGCATGGCCTGCCCATGAGAACGGAGATCACGCCGGGCCAAACGTCGGACTATCTCGGCTTCGACCTGGTGATGGCCGACAACCTGCCCACCCCGAGCGTCTTGCTCGCCGACCGGGGATACGACGCTGACAGCATTCGGAGAACCATAGTAAAACGCCAAGCCGTGCCGGTGATCCCCATGAGAAAGTCCCGAAAAATGCGCGTAGGCGTGGATCGCTCGCTCTACAAGCTGCGCAACCTGGTCGAACGCTGCTTCAACAAGCTCAAGAATGCTCGCCGCGTCGCAACACGATACGATAAAACCGCCGAGAGCTTCCTGGGCTTCGTCGACATCACGTCGATCCGGCTGTGGCTCCGCCATTTGTCAACATGACCTAGACAATCATCAAACTCAGAACAGTCAGCAAAGCAAGACGTCAATCCGTCTTGTCAAGGTGACAGTTCTGTCACTAATCTGTTTCGAGAATCGACCTACTGTTCATTGTTCGTCGGGCATTGGATGCAATGCGCCGTCCAATCCAACTTTGTGCCCGTTTATTTCT
>JBCBSJ010000316.1:0-1253 GCA_039819245.1 Cyanobacteria bacterium J06638_20 | reverse complement strand
TCTACAAACTCTCCCCGTATGACCAAATTAGAATCACCCGCGGTGGCCACTGTATCCGTAAAGCTTAAATCTCCTCCCGAATATAGGTGGTTGGTATCCGTAAGGGCATCTCCCGAGGCAGCAATGGTCCCGAAGGTAAGATTACCACTATTATTGGCCCTGAAATCGATCGTGTTTCCCTGAAGGCTGACCACGCCACCATATGAACCACTTGTGCTTACGATGTCGGCATCTCCCGTTATGGTGAGGTCACCCTCTATGTCCATGGTCCCTGACTGCACGTAGTTGCTTATATCATTGATCACAATGCCATTGTTCGTCCCTGTGAGCACAAGATCGTCGGCAATGGTGATGCTGTTGGTGCCCTGGCGCCCATGGAACACTATGCCGTTGGTGATAGCATTTATCGGGACGCTCACCACGGTTCCCGTATCGCCATCGTACGACAGTGCGCCTCCCGAAAGCTCCACGGAGCCATTAAGGCCACTGATGTACAGAACGGTGCCGTCATCTGATACGGACAGTGTCACCTGGTCATCATCGGTGAGGGTATTCCAGTCCTCTATGATAAGCTCCCCCTGATCGAGGCTGACCCTCGTCTCAAAAGGGTTCTCAAATACTGTAACGTCGAATGAGTAGGTAAGGGTCGTGCTGCCACTGCTGACCTCGAAGGTGTTGGTGGTAGTGCCCACTTCAAATCCGGAACCGGAGGGAAGCCCTGCTATTTGCACGGGCTGGGAAAATACCGGGCAATTTATATTAAAGGTATTTATATCGTATTCATAGGTCGGCAACGGGGCCCCGCGGTTTACATAGAGCGTCACGTCCTCTATTTCCGTTATGGGGGGAAGGATGGTCACGGTCGTGCTGCAGGTACTGGAAAGTCCTTCATCCGTGCTGATCTCTAGCGTGATATCCTGGTCGCCTATGTCTGTACACTGGAACCGTATCGTCGTATCTGAACCGTTGATGGTGGCACTAGTGAATGGGCCCTCGGCTGTATCGGCCACGTCCCAGAAGCCCAGATCCACCTTTCCATTCTGGTCGTTCAATTCCAGGTAGAACACCAGGTTGTCCTGGCAGCTTACCTGAAGCGGTGCGACTCCAACGCCCTTGGCGTCAAAGCTGTACGTCGGGTCATCCAGGTCATTGCTGTGAATCGTTATGGTGCCACTTTGTTCCCCTACCGCGGTCGGCGTAAAATTGACCGTAAATGTCGTGCTGTCCCCTGGGGCAACATGGGTATCATGGCC
>JBCBSJ010000315.1:0-1258 GCA_039819245.1 Cyanobacteria bacterium J06638_20 | reverse complement strand
TGGCGCGGGCGGTGCCCGCGCCACATAAAATCAGGGGTTTTAGTAGGGGTTTAATTTTTTGTCCTGTACTGAGCTGTGCAACAACGTCTCTTCATGTGTCCTGAGATAGTGGATGTCAAGCATCTACTAGAGAAAATCTCGGTGGATTAGACAATTACAATTCAGCGCTTGTTCCGTATCCTCGTTAACAAAAAAAATGCGACCGTATATCAAAATACGGAAGAGGTAAGAAATCGTTAACTTTTGCTAATGCGTTTTTAGATGTTGATGGCATGGTTCGGGTGGTTTGACGATGGTTCAATCTAGGAACATGGAGCGATCGCCAACACAGCTCACAGGGCCAAGTTTCTGAAATTTATCAAACTTCCGAATCTACCAAAGCGTAGAGAAACCGGGCATTTAGGAGGAAAAACAAAACGATGAGCGACCTGCGTTATATCCGGCAATCATTGGCTGGCCTTTCAGGCATCAAGCGGCGGCGTTTTCTGCAGTATGGAGCGATGGCTCTGGGAACTGGCGTGGTGACGGCCTGCGCTTCAGGCGCTCCCACCGCTTCTGTCGACGAAGAACCTGCTGAAGACGTTGCGACTGAAGCGCCCACCGAGTCGTCCGCCACATCTGGGGAACTCACTCAGATTACCTATGGCACCAACTGGTTCGCCCAGGCTGAGCATGGTGGGTTTTATCAGGCCGTTGCGACGGGCATTTACGAAGAGTATGGGTTGGATGTAACGATTCAGATGGGTGGCCCCCAGGTGAACGGCACCCAGTTGTTGATGGGTGGGGCGATCGACTTCTTTATGGGCTATGCCTCGCTAGCCATTAAGTCCATTGAAGAAGCCATTCCCACGATTACCGTGGCGTCGATCTTCCAAAAAGATCCGCAAATCATCATGGCGCACCCAGGTACGGCTGAAACCCTGGCCGACTTGCAAGGACGCCCTGTTTTCATCTCGGCGGCGGCAAACACAACGTTTTGGCCCTTCCTGCGGGCGAAGTTTGGCTTCACCGATGACATGAAGCGCCCCTACAACTTCAACCCAGGGCCATTTCTTGCCGATGAAACCGCTGGGCAGCAGGGCTATCTGAGTTCTGAACCGTTGAAGATTGCCGAAGAAGGTGGCTTTGACCCGATTGTTTTCTTGCTGGCCGATGAAGGATACAGCCCTTACTCCACAACGATTGAGTGCAGGCAGGAACTGGTCGAACAAGACCCAGACCTAGTGCAGCGGTTTGTTGATGCGTCCATCAAAGGTTG
>JBCBSJ010000314.1:0-1263 GCA_039819245.1 Cyanobacteria bacterium J06638_20 | reverse complement strand
TGTCAAACCCCTCAATAGTGACAACCCCCAGGCGGCTCTCGTTGTCCTCGGTGACTTTTGCCAACAGCTCAAGTCTGCCCTGCTCTAAATTCGACTTTATCCAATCAGGCAGCGTGACAGAGTAACTCGGTCCAGGTGTCGAAGATAGAGCGGGGGACTTTAACGTACTCGGGGTCATCTTGCGATGTCTGGAAAAGTCGAGACGCCCACAAATAGCGCCGAACAAAGGCTAAGGCATCAGCAAACGTTGGGAGTTGCTTGGCGTACCAGGAGGTTTGCGGCAGAGAGAACGTAAACTGTGGGTGCAGCCGGTGGGAGAGGAGAACCACGAGAGAGAAAAGAGCGAGTAGGGCAGGGGTAGTGCGTAAGATCGCCAAATCAGCCCACTGTCGTTGGGTTTCGACCCCCAAATGAGCCCGCACCTCCTGGAAGGTGACCTCAACCTGCCAGCGTTGGCGAAACCAGAGCAAAATTTGAGCAGGGGCAGCCTCTATGTTGGTACAGAGAAAGGCTTGAGGCTCAAAGTTGCCGAGCGGGTCACGGACTAAGACCCAACGCATCGGGACGGGGGGGAGTCCGGTGTGATACCAGACCGCTGTCTGGGAGACCCACTCCAGCGTATAGCTTTGATGGCCATACCAGCCCTGCAGGGTGAGCGACTGCCAAGCGGTAGTTGTCTCGTCTAGCAGCCCTTTCAGGGTCGCTAAGCGTTGCCCAACTTTGCGAGGACGACCGATGGTATGGGGCGTTCGGGGCGGTGCTGGTTCGTAGAGCGCCGCATCTAAGCGCAGTCGAGTCACGATATGAATAGGATTGGGTAGATGGCTGACGGCCCCCAAAAACTCGAGTGCGGCAAAGCTGCTATCGGCTACCACCACAATGTGCCGATTTCCTAGCCAGCGTCGGACTTGACGCAGCATTTGTCTGGCCCAATCGGTCAAGGTCTTGTGCCGATGCCTGTGCAGGTGGTTATAGCGTTCTGATGGGGCCAGCACCGTCAAGAAGGGTAAGGCCCAAACTTGCTGAGCCCAGGGAATGGGCACCAGTAGCATCAGACTTAGCCAGCGCAGGCCACTGGTCTTAACGAAATGTGCTTGACTCGAACGGACGGGGTCTCGGTAGATGCCCCGGGCCGCAATCCGTTTTCCCCATCGTCGTTCAATCGTGTCATCGAGACCTAGCACCACTACCCCGTCAGCTGCAAAGGTGCTGACTAAAGCACTCAACAAGCATCGACTCGCCTGCCGCGATGACCAGACGGCC
>JBCBSJ010000313.1:0-1304 GCA_039819245.1 Cyanobacteria bacterium J06638_20 | reverse complement strand
TGGTCGAGGTTACGAAAACTGGCCCACCTGAATCGTTAGTCTGGTCCCACTCGAAAGGACCAGAAGATGAAAGGCAAACGATACACCCCCGAGCAGAAGATCCGGATCGTCCGTGAGGGTCAGCGTGCTGGCGTCACGATTACGGATGTCTGCCGGGAACACCAGATCAGCGAGCAGAGCTACCACCGCTGGAAGGCGGAGTTGGGGATGCTCGAGGTCGATCAGGCCAAGCAACTCCGAGAACTCAAGCGTGAGAATGAACGGCTCAAGCGGATGCTGGCCGACGAGATGTTGGGTAAGGAGTTGCTCAAGGAGGCTCTCGAAAAAAAGCTGTAAGCCCCGGCCATAAGCGTCAGATTGTTCAGGCGCTGGTGGCTCGGGGGCGTTGCTCGGCCCGCGCGGCGTGTCGGCATTTTGGATTGCACCGCAGCACGTTCCGTTACGTGACGAAGCAGCCTAATGCTTGGCTGGCGAAGTTGAAGACGGCGTTGCGGCGTTTGTCGAACGCTCACCCCGAGTTCGGCTATCCCAAGATCACCCGATTGCTCCAGCAAGAAGGCTGGCGTGTGGGTTGCCGCCGCGTGCAGCGTCTCCGCCGTGAGCTGGGGCTGATGGTCCCCCTGAAGAAGCCGAAGGTACGTCGCCAAGGCAATAGCACGGGTTTACCGACGAAGGCGACGCATCGGAATCACGTTTGGACCTGGGACTTCGTCCACGACACGACGGTACGTGGCGGCAAGCTGCGGATGCTGAACGTGATTGATGAGTACACCCGCGAGTGCCTGTGTATTTATGTTGCCCGTCGGATCAACGCCAACAAGGTGCGGCGGGTTCTGTCGGGCCTGATGGACGTCCACGGGGCTCCTGCACACATCCGCAGCGACAACGGCCCGGAGTTTATCGAGGGCAAGCTGCAAGACTGGTTGAGGGATAACGAGATCGACACGCTGTATATCGATCCGGGGAGTCCGTGGCAGAACGGCTACATCGAGAGCTTCAATGCCCGGCTTAGAGAAGAATGCTTGAACCGTGAGCAGCTGTGGACGCTGACCGAGGCCCGCGTGGTGCTGGAGGATTGGCGTTGGAAGTACAACCACGTGCGTCCGCACCGGTCGCTGGGCTACGTCACGCCGTTGGCGTTCGCTCAACAGCACGCCCCCGGGATTGAAACGTCTCCAGGCTGGTGCTGCAGTCGGCCTCCGGCCTCTTTCCGCCCCAGCCTGGAATTACTCTATGATTTAGAACGACTCATTCACCCCGCCAGACTAACACAGGTACTGGGCCAGTTCGGGTAACTCAACCAC
>JBCBSJ010000312.1:0-1308 GCA_039819245.1 Cyanobacteria bacterium J06638_20 | reverse complement strand
GCGGCGCACTGGTATTGTCCACCCAATATTCCAGAGCATCAGTTTAAGGCGGAGATTCAGGGTCATTTTTCCATTACTCAAGAGGGGAAGAAATTACCTAACTACAGTGCCAGGTCAAACTATGACGACTATGCCATTGGCGACGGCCAGGGGAATCGCGATGGACGGTTGGGCATCAAGTTAGGCCAAGTCGAAGGGCTCCAGATGATTGAAGCCTTTCGGTCTGAACCGGAACCGGAGCCGGACGAGGAGCCGGACAGCATTGAGGAATCTGATGATCAGGAGGTCGAAGCGATGCGTATCCCAGCCACCTACTTGCAGGCTGAAGAACAGGAAGAACAGGAAGAACAGGCTAAGAATACGACAGACAAACCAGATGACGAGCCACAGGAAGCCATGACTGAGCCCACGCAAAAAGCAGCGCTAAAGCGACCCGGCATCTATGCCGATGACCTGGATCTGATGAATGAGCTAATGCTCAAGCGCAATGTGACAGGGACTCCAGCTGAGGTCTTCCGAGCCCTGTTGGAAACCTTCATTACGGAGACGAGCACCACTCAAAAGCAACACATTGAAACCGTGGGGGAAGTCGCTCAAACCCTCAACTGGTTTACCGACCGCATCAATCGCTTAGAGCAGGAGCGTGACCAGCTTCGACAGGAACGCGATCGCTTCCAAGCTCATCAGGGGGAGAAGCACGACGATGGGGAAGAGGTTGCCCAACTCAAGGCGCAGAATGAGCAACTAGAAGAGGAGCTTCAACAGATAACCTCGCTCAAGGCACGGAACACTCAACTAGAAGAGGAGCTTCAGCAAACAAAAGCTCAGCTCAATGGCATTCAGCAACTCTTGGGCGGCAAGCCGCAACCGGTGACCGTAGAGTCTCCTGCCCCAACAACATCACCCGTAATGGCAACAACTTCTCCAGATCAAACGCTAGACGTTGAAAAGAGCAGCACCAAACAGCGCAGCCGCGCTGAGTCAACAGACAAGATTGCTGATGTCATCGACGCCATCATCAAATGGAACACCGCTCAAGAGCGCTCAGAGATGCGCCTACGCATCTCTTTCCCTTCCGTGAAGAGTTTGGCCTTACTCATGGGCGCTGGCTATCAGCCAGCCATGAATTTCGTCTATCTCATTCTCCTTGGCGTCCATAACCTCTTTGATGGCTGGCTGATAGCCAGCGCCCATGAGTAAGGCCAAACTCATCACGGAAGGGAAAGAGATGCGTAGGCGCATCTCTGAGCGCTCTTGAGCGGTGTTCCATTTGAAGATGGCGTCGATGACATCAGCAATCTTGTCTGT
>JBCBSJ010000311.1:0-1333 GCA_039819245.1 Cyanobacteria bacterium J06638_20 | reverse complement strand
TCCCAGCTTGGCACTACAGAATGTTCCCCTCTCTGAAGTCACTGTGACTTTAGCAGACGAAACTCTGACCCTGGCTGATGATGAAGATGGAGCTAATATCCAGTTCGAGTTTGGTGAGTTCAACGGCACTGACTTTGCCACCACGACGGTTCCAGCCAATGACACCTTTGTCTCCATCTCCTTCGAGGTGGGTGGCAATGGCCCTGACTTCGGCAGCTTTGCTCTGGTAACCAATGACTCTCAGGTCACAGATGTTGACTATGCCATTTCCAGTCAGGTAGAGCTGCTTGAGGTTGGCCTCTTTGATTCCACGACGGACACATTAATTGCCACCCTGGACGATAACACCCAAATCAATGCCAGTGATATCGAGGGGCGAGACCTCACGATCGCTGCTTTTGTACCGGATGAAAGTCCTCTCTTTGGTGAAGTTGGTAGTGTCTTCCTTGATGTCAATAATGGCCAAGTCACCAGAACTGAGAATGTTGAACCCTATGCCCTCTTTGGGGACAGAAGGGACGGCACTGACCTCAATGGTGGCGATCTCGATTTGGCTGCGGGTAACAACACAGTTAGCTTCGACATCTTTTCAGAGCGAAGATTAAGCGGGGAATTGCTCGATACAGTTGTGATTGATTTCACTGTTGTCGATGAGAGCAATGCTTTTGAGACCCTGAACTTTGAGTTCACCGTCGAAGGGGGCATTCTGGACGGCGAAGAAGGTACCGTTAGCCTCACCTATGACACACTGCAGGTAGACCCCAGCTTGGCACTACAGAATGTTCGGCTCTCTGACGTCACCTTCACCTTGGCAGGGGAAACTTTGACGCTGGCCGATGATGAAGATGGAGCCAACATCCAGTTCGAGTTTGGTGAGTTCAACGGAACTGACTTTGCCACCACGACGGTTCCAGCCAATGACACCTTTGTCTCCATCTCCTTCGAGGTGGGTGGCAATGGCCCTGACTTCGGCAGCTTTGCTCTGGTAACCAATGACTCTCAGGTCACAGATGTTGACTACGGCGTGCCCAACACCTCGCCCGTGGCTGGTGATGACAGTTTCACGACCGATGAAGATGTGGCTCTAATGGGGGATGTTTCCACCAACGATGTGGATGCTGAAGGTGATGCCCTCACCTTTACACTGGATGGACAAGCGACCAATGGCTTTATTGACTTCAACGAAGATGGCACCTTCACCTACTTCCCGGAACTGGATTTCTTCGGTACCGACAGCTTCACCTACACGGTAAGCGATGGTGAGTTCACCGATACTGCAATCGTAGACATCACGGTTAATGAAGTGGCCGAAGTGTTTGAGACCCTGAACTTT
>JBCBSJ010000310.1:0-1354 GCA_039819245.1 Cyanobacteria bacterium J06638_20 | reverse complement strand
GTGAAGAAGCTGACCCAAGCGTGATCTAATCCCCCCGGCTGCCGCTGCTCTAGCTCACGCAGAAACGCACCCCACAGCCCCGTTTGTAGCGGCAGTAGCTCGTTGCCATCGGGGGCGCTGACCCCCGCCGCCGTGAGCATACCACCCAACCAGCTGAACTCACTGACCAAGATGGTTTTCGCCCCACGACGAGCCGCCTGGATGGCAGCGGCAGTTCCCCCCGTTCCACCCCCGACAACAAGAACCTCGGTGTGCAGATATTCCATGGGCTGCAACGACTCGGTTTAATGACTCAGAACAGATTGATTGTTCGTCATCTTATTCGTCGTCATAGTCTTATTCGTCGTCATAGTCATCCTCATCCTCATCAAGCCGTTCATTGGGGGCAACCGACATCGCTGAAACAACCGCTCCCATTTCCAGCTTTTCGCGGACTTGGGCTTCGACCTCAACGGCAACCTTTGGGTTTTCCTTCATGTATTTGATGGCGTTGTCGCGACCCTGGCTGATGTTCTCACCCTGATAGCTATACCAGGCACCCTTGCGGATGACGATGCCTGTTTCTTCGGCCAAATCCAACATGCAGCCAAGGGACGAAATGCCCTGCCCAAAAATAATGTCGAATTCAGCAATGCGGAACGGCGGCGCGACCTTATTTTTAGCCACTTTTACCTTGGCTCGAATGCCAAATTCTTCCGAGCCTTTTTTGAGGGTTTGAATCCGACGAATATCCAAACGTACGGAGGCGTAGAACTTGAGGGCATTACCCCCGGTGGTTGTTTCAGGGTTACCGTAGGTGACACCAATTTTGAGTCGCAGCTGGTTGAGGAAAATAACACTACATCCCGTCCGACCGATATTCCCAGTGATTTTCCGCAGCGCTTGACTCATCAAACGGGCTTGCAGACCGACGTGGGTATCGCCCATTTCCCCTTCAATTTCAGCGCGAGGAACAAGAGCCGCAACGGAGTCAACCACCACAATATCCACAGCAGTGGATCGCACTAGCTGATCCACAATTTCTAGCGCCGCTTCCCCTGTGTCGGGCTGGGAGACCAATAAGTTTTCGATGTCTACCCCTAGAGCCCCAGCATAGGCAGGGTCGAGGGCATGTTCTGCATCCACGAAGGCCGCAATGCCCCCCGCTTTCTGCACTTCGGCGATCGCATGCAGTGCCAGGGTCGTTTTACCCGAACTCTCCGGGCCATAAATCTCAATGACCCGTCCTTTGGGTAACCCACCCCCTAACGCCAAATCAAGGGTGAGTGCGCCAGTGGACACCGTTTCCACTTTCATACGAGAGGCATCACCCAAGCGCATGATGGTGCCTTTACCAAAGTTTCGCTCGATCTGG
>JBCBSJ010000309.1:0-1360 GCA_039819245.1 Cyanobacteria bacterium J06638_20 | reverse complement strand
CGCGGGCGGTGCCCGCGCCACATAAAATCAAGGGTTCTCTGGGTTTTGTCCTGTACTGAGGCAGAAACCATCTGCCACATCCGATCGCACAACTCATTTGAGGACGCTATCTATCGACCGTCTTGGGAACGATAGGACAGTTGGGTGGCATCTAGGTTTTGGCCATGGCTGTGAATGGCGTCGTTGTTTGCTGTGCATACATTTTGGGATTGTTGTTGTCTGCGATCGCCCTGCCGATGGTGGGCATTCCCCTGGGTTTAGTGCTGATGGGGATGGGTGGAGTCGTTGGGGCGATCGCCCTGCCGCGGCTATGGCGTAGCGGTCCTAGAGCTACCACCTGGTTGATCGCGGGAATCATTGGTGGGTTGGCGGTGCTATATCTGCAAATTCGCACGCCTGTTCCCGCTGCTAGCGACATCAGCCACTGGCTTGCCCACGAAAATTTGCCTCCACAAGTTGAGGTGTGGGGATTTGTAGAAACCAGCCCCCGGCTGACCCGCAGCCAAAAGCTGCAATTTCAGCTCAACGCCTTTCAAATTGCAGGCATTCAATCCACAGAGGAGAGTCTGCCCGTACCCTTCGTGTCCGCTGTAACAGGACAAGCCTATGTAACCGTGCCGTTGCTGTGGGGAACTGGAGTCTATCCAGGGCAATTGGTGAGCGTCAAGGGACGGTTGTATGCCCCCCAACCAGCAGACAATCCCGGTGGGTTTGACTTTCAAGCCTATCTGGCTCGGCAGGGCATATTTGCGGGCTTGGGAGGGGAGCGGCTCTCCTTGCCCGAAACCGAAGGGCGGTTTATGGGAAAGCGATCGCCCGTTCAACAACTTCTGCATCCGCTGCAACATTGGCTTTGGGGCATCCGGCAGCATATCGTTCGTACCCATGTTACTGGCTTGGGCGTGCCAGCGGGGCCGCTGATGAGCGCCATGCTTTTGGGCAAAGGCGGCGTGGATATGCCGTTTCCAGTCAAAGATGTGTTTGCCCGTGTGGGTCTGGCTCATGCTCTGGCTGCATCTGGGTTTCAGGTGTCGCTGCTCGTTGGCGTCATGCTGTGGCTTACCCAGTCCCTTGGATCCGGAGTGCGGGTGGGAGTCTGCCTGGGAACACTGGCGCTTTAGATCGGACTGACGGGGTTGGAAGCATCGGTGATGCGCGCCGGGTTGATGGGCGGGGCGGTCTTGCTGGCAACGGTGTCGGAGCGCAAGGTCAATCCCTTTGGCTCTCTGTTGCTTGCAGCAGTTGTCCTTCTGGCGATGAACCCGATCTGGGTATGGGATTTGGGATTTCAGCTCAGCTTTTTGGCAACCCTGGCCTTGTTGGTTACCGTTCCTGCCCTGATGCGCCGCCTGGACTGGAT
>JBCBSJ010000308.1:0-1368 GCA_039819245.1 Cyanobacteria bacterium J06638_20 | reverse complement strand
CCTTGGCCCGGAGGTGAGCCTTGGCAGCCTCCACCAAATTCTCCAGTCGGCCATCCGGCGTATCCGGTAAGGCACGGCGCTTGCCGGGGCGCATGGCGACGCGAAACATGACGGTCTTGCCCTCCATCTCCTCTCGTTTGTCAATTCCTTGGTAGCCAGCATCCGCATACACCACCTCCTCCTCGCCGTGCAGTAGGTCTGCTCTGGGGTGAGGTCGTGCACATTGGCGGCGGTGGTCTCCACCGAGTGGATGAGGCCTGTGTCCTTGTCTACGCCAATGTGGACTTTCATCCCAAAGTGCCATTGCTTGCCCTTGCAGGTCTGGTGCATCTCGGGATCCCGCTCCCCGGCTTTGTTTGTGGTGGAGCTGGGAGCAGCAATCAAGGTGGCATCGATGATCGTGCCCTGCTTCATGGCCATGCCCCGCTCCTTGAGATGGGCGTTCACCGTCTCAAAGATCTGCTCGCCAAGGTTGTGCTTCTCGAGCAAGTGCCGAAACGCCAGGATCGTGGTCTCATCAGGAATCCGTTCGCTGATCATGTCGATCCCGGCAAAACGGCGCATCGTGGGCACCTCGATCAAGGCTTCTTCCATGCCTGGGTCGCTGAGCGAGTACCACTGCTGCATGAGGTGAATCCGCAACATCGTGGCCAGCGGGTAGGGAGGGCGGCCGCCTTTCGTGCTGGTCCTGGGGTAGTGAGGCTCGATCAGATCGATGAGTGCCTTCCAGGGCACCACCTTCTCCATCTCAGCCAGGAACTTCTCGCGTCTGGTGCGCTTCTTGGCCGTGGTCTGCTCGTAATCGCCGAACCCGAGCTGCTTGCCACCCATGGACTTGGTCCTGGCCTGCGTTCACAGGACCATTATCCCGTGATCAGCCTGGGTTTTCCAGGGTCTCCTTAGTGGTGTGATTCGTTCTGCAGTCTGCAGGAGACGCAGGCATTCCCCTCTTGGCCACTGCCGTGGGGGTTCGACTACTTCAGCCTTGAACCCGCCAGAAGGATGGTCGGAGTCTCAGCGGTCCTTGTCTCTTGCCGCCCTGCTCTGATCCTCAAGGGCCCGAGAGCATCCTCCTTCTGGGCCCTACTACCCCCGGGGAGGACCTGTCTGCTGTGTCTCTCTTGGCTCAGTTGAGGGGCGTTTTGGCGCCAATCTGTCCGACAGAGCTGACCTCCCTAGCCTGAAGGAGACGTTGCCAGTCGATGGCCTCCCGAATCCCGATGAGCCGCCTGTTCGGCGACGATTAGGTAGGCGGGTCCGCGCAACTACATAGGCGGGTCTCAGGACGCGACAACAGGGCTCCGATCTCGGTCTGGAGTCCCTCGATGCCCGCTCCTCTGTCGTTGCGGATCAAGGAGCGGTACATGG
>JBCBSJ010000307.1:0-1419 GCA_039819245.1 Cyanobacteria bacterium J06638_20 | reverse complement strand
GCCAATGGCATAGTCGTCATAGTTTGACCTGGCACTGTAGTTAGGTAATTTCTTCCCCTCTTGAGTAATGGAAAAATGACCCTGAATCTCCGCCTTAAACTGATGCTCTGGAATATTGGGTGGACAATACCAGTGCGCCGCTATCGTGGCATAGACGGCTCTAAAGATGTGAGTGTAGAGATTATCCTTGTCACTGCGACGGGGCACAAGATCGCTAAATACTTCCTCGCATCGATTGGCGATCGCCCCACTGTAGCGTCGGTTGACGGTACGTTTAGCCTCTCTCAAAGGTATGCCTGTCGTGTTGACGTTAGAGCTGAGTTTTCGTTGCAGTCGATCAATAGCCTCTAGGACTATTTGAGCTGGAGCGAGGGTCGGAATTTCAAGCGTGATATCGACATCATCGGCTTTCTTGGCCATCTGACTGAATTCGAGGCTCCAGGATGTCTTTAAGGTAAAACCGGATAAAACAATTTCGCTAATCCGCCGACCAACCAAAACAGCCAGTCCTGCCCCGACATCCGACCACTCTTCGCTCCCCAGCAAATGGGTGGCCCGCTCCACGAGCGTATTAATAGCTTCACAGGGTACTGTCAACTTAACTTTTGTGGTAGGCTTTGCCAGCATCCGTCAGGGCCAGAGCATGAGCGTCAGTTACAAATACCATCGCTTTCCGATTGAGATCATTCGTCACTGTGTCTGGCTCTACTACACCTTCCCTTTGAGCTACCGCGACATTGAGAAAATGATGCTCTATCGGGGCATTGAGGTGACGTATGAATCCATCCGCAAATGGTGCAAAAAGTTTGCTCAAACCTACGCCCATCAGATTCGTCGCCGTCGCCCCAAGCCTGCTGATAAATGGCATTTGGACGAGGTCGTAATCACGATCAAAGGCCAGCAATATTACCTGTGGCGCGCTGTTGATGCAAAGGGTCAAGTCCTCGATATCCTGATGCAGCGTCATCGCGACCAACGAGCGGCGAAGAAATTCTTCTGCAAACTGCTGAAGTCCACTGGCTTTGCCCCTAGGGTCATCGTCACTGACAAACTCAGAAGCTATGGGGCCGCCAAAAAAGAGCTGATTCCCGGCGTTGAACATCGGCAACACAAGGGGTTGAACAATCGAGCGGAGAATTCGCACCGGCCCACCCGAGTCCGGGAGAGGCGGATGGGACGCTTCAAGTCCCCTGGACACGCTCAACGCTTTCTCGCGGCTTTTGAGCCCATCCGGGGCTACTTTCATCCTCACCAACATCAACAATCGGCAACCGAATATCGAGCAACGATGCGTCAGCGCTTGAGCGACTGGCGTCAATTCACGCGACTATCTGTGATTGCTTAGAGCTGCCGCCGAAGGCGATGGACGGGAATTTAGGGCTTAATTTTAGATACGGAAAGTTAAGTTGACAATCCCAG
>JBCBSJ010000306.1:0-1424 GCA_039819245.1 Cyanobacteria bacterium J06638_20 | reverse complement strand
CCTGAGGAATAAAGAGCGATGCCCAAGGTAGAACAGCGCTTCGATTACGTAAAAATTGGTTTGGCGTCTCCCGATCGCATTCGTCAGTGGGGCGAGAGAACCCTACCCAACGGGACAACGGTTGGGGAAGTGACCAAACCTGAAACCATCAACTACCGAACCCTTAAGCCCGAAATGGATGGGCTTTTCTGTGAGCGAATTTTTGGCCCCGCAAAAGACTGGGAATGCCACTGTGGCAAATACAAGCGAGTACGACACCGGGGTATTGTTTGCGAGCGATGTGGTGTTGAAGTCACCGAGTCGCGAGTGCGTCGCCATCGCATGGGCTATATCCGGTTGGCCGCTCCTGTGACCCATGTTTGGTACCTCAAAGGGATTCCTAGCTACATGGCGATTTTGCTCGATATGCCCTTGCGGGATGTGGAGCAAATTGTTTACTTCAACGCCTATGTGGTTCTGGATCCCGGCAATGCCGACAATCTCTCCTATAAGCAACTGCTGACAGAAGATCAGTGGATGGAAATTGAGGATCAGCTCTACACCGAAGATTCTCAATTATCTGGGGTTGAAGTGGGGATTGGAGCCGAGGCCTTACAGCAGTTGTTGCAAGATCTCAACCTGGAGCAAGAAGCGGAGAAGTTGCGCGAGGAAATTGCCACGGCGAAGGGGCAAAAGCGGGCGAAGCTGATCAAGCGCTTGCGGGTAATTGACAACTTTGTCGCCACGGGCTCGAAGCCAGACTGGATGGTGTTGTCCTACATTCCCGTGATCCCACCGGATCTGCGCCCGATGGTGCAGTTGGATGGGGGGCGTTTTGCTACCTCTGACTTGAATGATCTCTATCGTCGGGTCATTAACCGGAATAACCGTCTGGCACGCCTGCAGGAAATTCTGGCGCCTGAAATCATCGTCCGCAACGAAAAGCGGATGTTGCAGGAAGCGGTCGATGCGTTGATTGACAATGGTCGGCGCGGTCGTACAGTGGTGGGTGCTAATAATCGCCCGCTGAAGTCACTATCCGACATCATCGAAGGGAAGCAGGGTCGATTCCGCCAAAACCTTTTGGGTAAGCGGGTTGACTACTCTGGACGTTCAGTCATCGTGGTTGGACCCCGACTGAAAATTCACCAATGTGGCTTACCGAAGGAGATGGCGATCGAGTTATTCCAGCCCTTCGTTATCCATCGCTTGATTCGTCAGGGCCTGGTCAACAACATTAAGGCGGCGAAGAAGATGATCCAGCGCAACGATCCTCAGGTGTGGGATGTGCTGGAGGAGGTAATCGATGGTCACCCCGTGATGCTGAACCGCGCTCCAACCCTTCACCGTTTGGGGATTCAAGCCTTCGAGCCAATTTTGGTGGAAGGGCGAGCGATTCAACTTCACCCGTTGGTTTGTCCGGCATTTAATGCCGACTTTGATGG
>JBCBSJ010000305.1:0-1440 GCA_039819245.1 Cyanobacteria bacterium J06638_20 | reverse complement strand
TAGCCCAAGAACAGGTTGTTGTTCTCGCCGAAGTCTTGATCGTCACCACCGAACAAATCAGCCGCTGCGAAAATGGCTTCAGCATTCAAACGGGTCGTCGTGGAGAACTGGTTCGCTTCCAGCTCGTCAACCGCTGCTTCCAGTGCATCTACCCGACCACGGAGCGCAGCCAATTCAGCCGCAAACTCACGCTGTAGCGCTTCAATCCGCTCTAACTGATCGGCATTCACAGGACCGGAAATTGCATCCAAGCAGGCAGCCAAACCAGCCGCAAACTCATAACGGGTCAGCGCACGAGTACCACGGTAGGTACCATCGGGATATCCTTCCAAGCAGTCCAGACCACCCAGATCTTCAGAGTTGGCCAAGAAGGACAGTGCTTCGTAGGCCCACTCACCAGGGCTTACATCAGAGAACTGCGTTACAGAAGTCACCTGTGCCAACGAACCCGCTCCGCGGCCTTCGTTGCTGTACTCCATGATCTGATCCAACGTCGCCATCTCAGAGTTGGATTCCGGGGCAGTCTGCGCGATCGCCGCCGCCGAAACCAGAGAGGCTCCAAACACTGCTGGCGCAACCAGCAGAGATTTCCACAAGAACTTAGACAACATAGGTTGTATCCTCACACCTTAGATAAAGGATTCACACTCTTTGTTGGCTATAACACCAATGCCTCGTAGCATACATCATCAATTAAGAGAAAGGCTACATCTGACAGCGATACAAACTTTAAAGATGAAGCCATAGTGATATCCACTAAATCTGGCAGTATTCCACGATTTCTGCTGAGAAAGGCCCTAGATGTAGTAGTACCTTCAACTATGATCTTTCAGATAGGTCATCGGATTTTAATATCAACTTTCGCTAACTTCACACCGTTTAGAGCGGTATGAACGCAAGCTGCTGTGAATTAAGGCGTGCATCGATGCCATTCATAGAAAAAGCCCTGCTCTAGGCAGGGCTTTTCTCATATCTCAGTCTACGATCTGACCTAGAGGGTCAAACCAGACTTAGATTTCTTTGGATTTAGAAGCGGAAGGTTGTCCGCAGAGCACCGATGACAATGCCATCGTTGGCGTCGTCGTTATTGACGTTATCAACAAAGATAACGCTAGGGGTGATGGCAATGTTGTCAGAGATGGGAATGCGGTAGAAGCCTTCCACATACAGTGCTACATCGCTATCGAAATCAGGAAGGAGGTTGTTAGCAAAGTCGTAATTTTCAATGTAGGGAGGTACACCGACAATCAGACCCAGCAAGCTACCGTCTACGCCTAGGTCGGAAACGCCCAACGTTGCAGCATAGGACCAGTAGCTACCATCTCCAAGAGCCGCTTGGTCACCGTTGAAAACACGGCCATCGGTGTAATTCACCCAACCACCGATTTGGAACTGGTCAGCAATGGTGAAGTTTGCACTCAGACCATAGCTATTGAAGAC
>JBCBSJ010000304.1:0-1455 GCA_039819245.1 Cyanobacteria bacterium J06638_20 | reverse complement strand
GGCATAAAGGCCATGATGATTTGACGTCATCCCCACCTTCCTCGCGGCTTACGCCGGCAGTCTTTCCAGAGTCCCCATCCGTAATGCTGGCAACTGGAAATAGGGGTTGCGCTCGTGCCGTGAGGTGTTGGGTTAAGTCCCGCAACGAGCGCAACCCTCGCTGTTAGTTGCCAGCATTTAGTTGGGCACTCTAGCGGTACCGCCGGTGATAAGCCGGAGGAAGGTGGGGATGACGTCAAATCATCATGGCCCTTACGGGTTGGGCTACACACGTGCTACAATGGCAATTATAGTGGGTTAATCCCTAAAAATTGTCTCAGTTCGGATTGTCCTCTGCAACTCGAGGGCATGAAGTTGGAATCGCTAGTAATCGCAGATCAGCATGCTGCGGTGAATACGTTCCCGGGCCTTGTACACACCGCCCGTCACACCATGGGAGTTGGTTCTACCCGAAGACTGTGCGCTAACTTTTGAGGCAGCAGGCCACGGTAGGGTCAGCGACTGGGGTGAAGTCGTAACAAGGTAGCCGTAGGGGAACCTGCGGCTGGATCACCTCCTTTCTAAGGATGAAATCCTCAGGGCGCTGATCGCCCGCCTCGCAAGAGGCCGCCGATCATCCGTTCTATCGATTTCTCTTGGATAACGCCGACTCCGGTTCTCACCGGATGATCGGCAAAAACATGCGGGACGGCGCCGCCTTCGTTTCTCTTTCTCTCATCGTTTCCGACCGGATTTTCTGGCGGGAGCGTCAATCTTGGTAAGGTTGCTCTCAAAACAACGAGCAGCGGCCATACGGGCCGGTAGCTCAGCTGGTTAGAGCGCACGCCTGATAAGCGTGAGGTCGGAAGTTCAAGTCTTCCTCGGCCCACCACTCCTATCGGCACGCCTTGGATTTCAAGGGGCTATAGCTCAGCTGGGAGAGCACCTGCTTTGCAAGCAGGGGGTCGTCGGTTCGATCCCGACTAGCTCCACCATTTCCAACTAAGATTGAGAGAGAAGTAAAAGTTTCTGATGCGAACAGCGTCAGATTTACATCGTAAAGAAGGGTTACTTCGTACGGTTCAGCGATATGTTGATCTGGCGAGTAATGCGAGAGTCAAAATGTCTAACGCTCATGCGTAGGACGTCCGTTTGCCTGGGAATTTGTTAGCCTCAGGCATGCACGGCGGATCGTTCGACGCGCATGAGCTTTGCTGACGATCAAGCGTAATAAGGGCGTTCAGGGAATGCCTTGGCAGACGCAGGCGATGAAGGACGCGCCATGCTGCGAAAAGCTCCGGGGAGTTGCAAGGAAACTTTGATCCGGAGGTGTCCGAATGGGGAAACCCACCTCTAAGCCTGAATTAACAAGATCATCATTCGTGGTGGTCTTGGATTTCAGGCTTTATAACGAGGTATTTTAAACCTGAATATATAGGGTTTAAAAAGCGAACCCGGGGAACTGAAACATCTCAG
>JBCBSJ010000303.1:0-1465 GCA_039819245.1 Cyanobacteria bacterium J06638_20 | reverse complement strand
TCTAATCTTGGTTAGCAGGTGGTTATACGTCGAATCTGTCGTCTAATTTCTGCTGTTCAAGGTTTTATACGACACTTCTGACGTTTAACTCTAAATATATTAGGACTTACGCAGCAGCCATGGACAGAGAAGGCTGTTTGAGTTGCTGACAGAGATAGTGGTCGAGCAGCCCATGCTTGAGTTGGTAAATGGTTTGCCCCATCTGCTGGGCCAACTCATTGAGGCGAACCCACACCAGAAATGCACAACCAATGTGATTGCGTTGAATGCGAGCTTTGCGACATTGACAAGCCTCCAAGCCGGTCACTTGCTTTCCCTCTCGGTGCAGTTGCTCAATCTTCCAACGGAAGCCACACGCCTGTTGTGCGTCTTCTGTGGTCGTTGCAGCACTCTCGTTGGTGACAACGAAGTCCGTGCGGCGGGTAGACACCACAACCCGGAAACACTGCACTTTGTGGTCTTTGGGAAAGCCTTTGATTTTCAAGTGTTTGCCCGAGTGGAGTTCACGTTCATTCCATGTCAAGCTATCAATGCGTTGATACGTCCGTTCCCCGGTCGAATCATCCACTTGGCGATTCGCTTTCAGTGGGCAATAGTACACCTTTTTCAGCGACTCAATCATGAGCATCAAAGGCTTTGTGGCATACCAAGTGTCCATCAGCACGGCATAAAACGGCACCTGCTTCTGATACACCGTGTGGTTCAGCATGTCTTTTACATGGTCGAGTTTACTTTTGCCGTCTCCTTCGGGGTCGTAGATCCGGTAATCAATCAGCCAAAACTGGTCTAATTTGGGATTGACGTACACACAAGTGACGACCCCGATCCCTTTAATCACTCCATGGGCATTCCCACTGTACTGACGGCGAACCAACTCGATGGCAAACGAGTGTTGCTTGTCGAGCACTGTGTCATCAAATACCAGGTATCCCCGAGGGGTCACTACAACTTGTTCTGCGACGTTCTGCCAGACCAGACGAGGGGTGATTTTCTCTCTAGCTAAATATCGATTGATCTGGTCATGGGAAAATCGTTCGCAATGGTCGGCATAGTTGGTCAGGGTATAGTTGATTTGACTGACCAGAAGATATTGACAATAGTCCAGGCGGCTTACAGAGTCGTTCATTGATTGACTCTAGCGAATGATTCCCTGTTTGTGGCTCTACTGCTCCTCTCGCTCTGCGTAAGTCCTATTAAAATTAAACTCCTTCAACGGCCTGGGCAGCCCGAAATGGTAGCCCTGGAGATACTTCACCCCCTCTCGACGGGCGATCGCAATAATCTCTTGCGCAGACAACTCCGGCAAATCTTCAACTCCTTCCAACACCGCCTCAGAACCGGAAGCAAGAATCATCGACACTAACCCAGGAATGAGTTTTGCATGGCTCAGGAATGACCGATCAATTTTGATCCAACTCCATCGGTCATTCAACATCTCCGACAGGCTACTGCAACCCGTGCCAAT
>JBCBSJ010000302.1:0-1467 GCA_039819245.1 Cyanobacteria bacterium J06638_20 | reverse complement strand
CAATCCGCCTTGCAGGTCTACACCCGCGAGGCCTTCCCCCAACAGTGGGCGATGACCCAAAACAATCTAGGCACTGCCTACAAAAATCGCATTCGAGGGGAGCGCGCCGACAATCTGGAACGGGCGATCGACGCCTTCCAAGCGGCCTTGCAGGTCTACACCCGCGAGGCCTTCCCCCAACAGTGGGCGATGACCCAAAACAACCTGGGCATTGCCTACAGCGATCGCATTCGGGGGGAGCGCGCCGACAATCTGGAACGGGCGATCGACGCTTACCAATCCGCCTTGCAGGTCAGAACCCGCGAGGTCTTCCCCCAAGATTGGGCGATGACCCAAAACAACCTGGGCATTGCCTACAAAAATCGCATTCGAGGGGAGCGGGGGGAAAATCTGGAGCAGGCGATCGACGCTTACCAATCCGCCTTGCAGGTCAGAACCCGCGAGGCACTTCCTGAAAAATGGGCAATGACTCAGGGAAGTTTGGTTTCAGCATTCCTGGAACGATTCAAGCTAACGGGAGAAGCCAGCGATCTGGATGAGGCGATCGCCTCACTACAAGACGCTGGGGAAGTTGCAATACCGGGAACCGACAGCTATATCTTCATCCATTACACTCTCGGCATTGCCCTAGATTATCGCTACAGCCTGCACCATAAATCTGCTGATTTAGAACAGGCTATTGCTGCCTATCGCGTTGCTGCTGACACCACTCCTTGGGAGGACGACAAAGCCGACTATCTGGAAAAAGTAGGGGATAGCCAATATCAGTTGGGAGTGGCGTTTGTTCAGGAAGGGCGGTGGTACGACGGGTTGGCATATCTGGAGGCCAGTCTTCAGACCTATCGCCAGGGACAAAATCGTCTGGCCCGTGCCGATGCGCTTCAGCAGATGGCTCGTACCCACTACCTCATGGGCAACTTTGAGAAGGCGTTGCTCTACTTCCGCGATGCCCTTCGCATTTATCAGGCCGAAGCCAACGAGCCAGGGGAAGCCAACTGTCGGGCGGGGTTGGGACGGCTGATGCTACGGCTCAACTTCATCGACGAGGCTATGGCAGAACTGAACACCGCCTGCACCCTTTACCACAAGCTGGGCGATGACACTCGCCTCCAGGAACTTCAGAAGGTCTATGCCCTTGCCGAAAAAGTCCGCCAAAAGCAACCCCTCGAATCCAAACTCTAAAATCGCAACCCTCAAGATCTTCGACTTCTTCAAGAAGTCGAAGATCTGCCCCCTACCGACAACTTCTCAACCGTCATGAACGACTTCGACGACCTATTCCAAGCCAGCACCGACATTTATGAGCAGTGGAACCTGACCGAGATTCCCTTTGCCGAAAGTGCAGAAAAGCTGGAACGGCTGAGCCAGGTTTTCACTGGACGGCAAAGGGACTCTCGGTCAGGTTCCACTGCTCATAAATGTCAGTGCTGGCTGGGAATAGGTCGTCGAAGTCGTTCATGACGGTTG
>JBCBSJ010000301.1:0-1468 GCA_039819245.1 Cyanobacteria bacterium J06638_20 | reverse complement strand
GTTCTTTGATGCCCATAACGACGACGAATGTGCCCGGTGTCAACTACGTAGGCGGCTCGCCTGCGGTGGCTCAGTTTTAGCTGTCGCCTCCCCCTGCCATGGCAGGGGGAGGACAGGGCGGAACCCGCCTACGTAATTGACGCGACCCGCCTACGTAGTTGACACCGGGCACATTCGTCGTCGTTATGGGCATCAAAGAACTGACAGATGCTGTCCAGCTTCTTCGCGCTGATTCCAAGAATCTTGGCAGTCTCTTGGAAGGAGAAGGCATCCCTGAGTCGCTTGGATACTGCCATCGTCATTCAGATCAGAGGAAGGCCAGGAGGGAATCACGCATCTTCTGCAGTCTTTCCATCACGCGTGGATCTCCGCCTGCATCGGGATGGTGTTCCTTGGCAAGTCTTCGAAAGGCTTCCTTGATGTCCTCGGCAGTGGCTGTTTTTGGGTCGAGGGCAAAGACATGCCAGGGCCTGAAGTTCTCCAGGACATCAATGCCGTTAATGCAGGTACTACCAGTCTTATCCCGTTCACTCCTGGGCACCCCCACCCACTCCCGGTAGAGCTTGAGCCAATCGGCCTTGGTTTTGAGATTGAACTCCCGGCCAGCCATCGCCAGATTGAACTCGTTTGACTCCCGTAGTTCAGTGGCGTTCTTGCATCCGAACACCTTGCAGACAGCCTCTTTGAGCTGTGTAACCGTTAGGACGGGTTCTGGGAAGGGTTTGCCGTTGATGAACTCCGCAAACGATAGAAGAGTTTCTTCATCCGGAGGACCGGCTGAGAGAATCTCTGCAATGCGTGCCTGCACGGCGGGCCGATCCAGTTTCTTGCGCGTTGGGGACCGAGTTGCCACGGGTTCGTTGGCTGGCTACCCGTTGATAGCCATCGATGCCGCCCAGCGGGGAGAATTGTCATCAGATGTTTCCTGTAGTCGCTGAATAGCTGACTTCTTGGGCCTTCGGCTTCGGGTTATTCGTAGCTCTTCTGCGTGGCGGTGTAATCGAGGTTGGACCATCGTTCAGCGCTGGAACTCCTTTAGGGCTTTGTCATCGCGCCTGCGACTTGCTTCAGCCACCCGTTCAACTCCGGATCACACGCAAACACCCAGCAGGCCTTCGTGCCCCGACTCATCAGGGTGCGGTACGTGTTGCGGATGATCGCGTCGGCCTTGCGTCTGATCGCCTGGGGGTCGCGCTTCAGGCCCACCTTGTATCCCTTCAGCGACTGATCCGTGCGCGCCCGCGCCGTGGGCACCGTCACCACCTGGCCATCCCGGTAGGCCAGATCCGGCCCGATGATCACGCCGATCGTTTCCAGCTCCAGGCCCTTGTCAGGCGACAGCGAAAACTGGTCCGGAGGCGACACGAAAACTGGTCCACCCGGTGGAACGAGCCAGCGAGCACAACGGGGGCCGTGGAGGGGCGCCATCTCTGGAGCCGATGGCTCTGGAGACGGCGGTGCAGACCCC
>JBCBSJ010000300.1:0-1532 GCA_039819245.1 Cyanobacteria bacterium J06638_20 | reverse complement strand
GGAGGTGATGCGGTTGACGGCATCCATCCGCTTGTTGCTGTCAGCGACCATGGCCGCGAGAGCATCGATCTGACCAGCGTTGATGAATTCGCCGCGGGCATCAGCCTGGGCAACAACCTTGGTGAAGGCGTCGAACATGGGAGAGCTCCTGTTCTCGACTTGACGTCGGGGAAGAGTTAAGGAAAAATGAAACAAGCTGCGATCGCCCTGTGGCGATCCGCTGTGCTGAGCACCGCATCATTGTGCTTGCTTGTCAGTGATTCCTGGCGAGCGAGTGGCCACCCCTTCACAAAGGGTCACCGCCCATGCAAAGGCCCGGCCGCAATGCAGCCGGGCGCTGTGAATCGGCGATCTGCAAGCATCGGTGAGGCCATCCCGCTGGGGGTGATGGCCGCAGGCATCTTGTTGTCGCGCCGCTGTCAGTTCACCGGCGTGACGCTGGCGACCCGGCCACCCTGACGATGGATCATCTGTTGGGTTTCCAGCAGTTTGTCGAAGGTTACGAAACGCACGGTATTGGCGCGTTTGTGGAGTCTGTAGTTGTTCAGGCCGGTCACCTGGACGCGATACACCTTGGCCTTCTGGCCGATGCCCCTGGCCATGCTGGTGATGCCTCCATGGGGAGTTTTCGTCGGCTGAAAGCTTGCCCCCTTGGCATTGGGACTGACCACGGGCACGGCCCGATTCTGATGCAGCGCCTGGCCAAGATGAAAATTGGTGCCGGAGGATTCGCCCTTCACTGAAGCTGCCACCCCACGGGCCAGCTGCATCAGCCAGGAGAACTGGCGACCTTCATGGCCCTGGGAGTAATCCCAGCCATGGATATAGGGCACGGTTTCCTCGCCGAATCGGCCCTGATACTCGGGGCTGTCAATATAGGAGTCGATTTCGGCGTCGTATCCTTGCTCTTGAAGGATCGTGAAATGATGCAGCATCTCCTCCTTGTTGTGAGGGGCGCGGCCGAGGAGATGCTTGAAATTCAGCTCAATGAAGTGATAGGGATTGCAGTTTTCGAAAAATTTGCTGCGATACAGGCCACTCTTGGCAACCAGGCGTACAAATTCACGCACGCTGAGGTAGCCATTTTTGAACAGCGACTCAGGCTGGGCAAGGCGTTCGCTCTTCATGACGTATTGATTGCCGAGCACCTGTTTGTAAACGGCCCGGATCGTGAGAGCTTTGTCTTCCTGGGAACTTGCTGTCCAGTTTTCTTTGTTGCGATCTCCGCTGAAGCGTTCGATGCCGAGATAGGCGGCATTGGCAAGCGTCATGGCAGGGGCATCCAGTGATGTGCGCGCGTAGACCTACGCACTGAGTGTCAGGGTATCCCCATTCTCCTGCCCATTTGTGAGCTTCTGTAGCAATCTTTACAGCCCCTTGGGCTTGTGTTTTCTCCAGGTGTGGGCTCCAGCTGAGGGTCCATCAAAAAGGCCTCCCGAGAGGGAGGCCTGGGAGCGACGGCTGAGAGCGCGAGGCTGGATCAGACGAGAGCGGAGATGGCGTAGTCGATGTAGTTGTTGGCGATCACACCG
>JBCBSJ010000299.1:0-1544 GCA_039819245.1 Cyanobacteria bacterium J06638_20 | reverse complement strand
TCAGCATTAGCTGTCTGATCACATATTGATTATATAACAGGGCTATTTCATTCTAAAAACGCGCTTGAGTGTGTCTAGGCCATATTTGCAGTAGCGTTCCGCCTGAGCCATATTGTTGAAGTCATTTGAGCGATATAGATTCAGCGTAAAGTTACGGGCAACGGCAAAAATTTGCGGTAACTGGTGCATGCGAATGCGAGAGGCATCTTCTCCCTGAGTGACATCACGGACATAATGCACCTTATTTTCGACACCCCAATAGCCTCGAATGCGTTGAGCAAACGCCTCTGCCGACTCAATCAACGAGGCCACATAGTAACGCGTTTCGGTTTCGAAACGAGGGTGTCCGCCTTTCTTGAATTGGCGTTGGCTCTCCACACGGATCAAGGTATGTAGTCCGGGCCAATCAGGAATATGCTCCAAGGTCGTGCACAGGCTTACCGTTCGGTGTTCAATCCGCCCATGCCCCTTGCTGATGTCGGTATAGCTCTCCTCGGCCACAAAATGAGCCTGTACGCTCTTGTGCAGGTTGCCCTGATTCCCTTTCAACGCCCCAAGATAGTGATTGCCGCTCTCAACAATGAGGCGACAAGTTTTTTTGAGTGCTAATCGCATCAAAGGCAAAGACCACTCCGTTCACCGCGAGGTGCTTGATAAATTCTGGCAAAGCTTTGATTTCATTGGTTTTGCTGTCTACCTGATACGGTTCTAAAATGAGTCCTCGTTCCACCAAATAGGCGCTCACCAACTGGATGGCAGGATGGGGGGGAGAGTCGGGATTATCAGTTTCGAGTTGATAGGAACCCCGTAAGACTTTACCGTCCACCGCTAAGGTTTCGCCCGGTAACGGTTCGACCCCGAAGAATCGCGCCAAGGCGGCTGAGTAGGCTTGATAATCCACGTTCAGCAGCACGCGTCGAATCGTACTGTAGGAGGGTAAGCGTTGCTTCGGTGGGTGGAACAGGTCAAGCAAGTCTTGACGGTAGCTGTTGAGCCAGTCGCCAATGGCCAGAAAGCCTCGATTCCCAGCAGCGATGGCCAGCGTAAACAGCGCCAAGCACAAGGTCATCTGGTGGCGTTTGCCAGAAGCCTGTCGAACATCTGGAAGGTCAGCAAAGGCGTCTAAAATCGCGAGGCATTCGGTTGCCGGTTGGACAGGCAGACTCATCATAGTTTCAGCGACTTGGTACAGCCTGAAACCTTAGCATATGAAAGCTTCTGCGAGAATGAAATGGCCCTGGGGTCTCAACACCTTTATCAAATTGCCTAGCCTTAGAATTTTCGAATCAGAATCAGTCACCTAGAGACTTCATCGAAACAGTTTTATCGAAACAGTTTTCCAAGGCTTTAAGGCAGGTAAATGGCCCTCCTGCAGATGAGAGCCATGCAGAATTCTAGCGGTAGGTTTCAGATTTATTTGAAGTAGCGTAGACATCAGGATCGCGATATCCATTTTGTTCGCGGACCTCTACGACTTTCTCCACTTTCTTACCGCCACCTGCAAGCCCGAGCAAGCCCAGAAAACCGTGCAAATTGGGGCTGGC
>JBCBSJ010000298.1:0-1574 GCA_039819245.1 Cyanobacteria bacterium J06638_20 | reverse complement strand
ACTGGGCAGTCATAGGTTCTTGATTAGATTTTTAGGCCGCCAAGTCAGGTACATCAGCACGAGGAAAGGGGTGTAGCTTAGCCGCGATGAATTTAGCTAAAAGTAGCGGAGGCGGGCTTTTGGAAAAAAGCGCTTCAACGTGGTGTTGCAGAGCGAGTTGGGTAATCCGCTCACTCGGGTAGCCATGTTTCGGTACAGTGCGAAACCATCGGGGACAATGAAACCAGACGAGCGTCGGGAACTCGAGTGCCAAGACCTGCAGGAGTCCCAACGCTATGGCATTGAGATTGATAAATCTTTCAAACGCCTCGACCTTAGCCAAGATGCGGGCTTGCCCCCCTTCTGAGTAATCGGGCAAGTTAAGATTCGTGGGCCAAGTGGGCGTCGTCTTCATTGCCTTCACCCAAAAGCGATAGGCAAAGCCGCCTAACAAGTGAATCAGCGTGCGGAAGGTGAGCTCAATTTTGAACCGCAAGCCATAGGTGGTAATCACTTCTGGCCCACTCAAGGTCAGATCACTGGAGAGCAAAATCAGTTGTTTCCCGTTTGACTGTTGGGTGAGGACAAATAAAACGGGTGTCTCAGGGCTATCCCAATGGAACTCAAAGCATTGGTAGTACACGGTGGTGAGTTGACCATAGAGCCACACCTGAGCGTGCTGACACTGGTCGAGGGGGGCAAATAGGGTTTGCAGTTTCACCTGGCTGCCCCATTGACGGGGACGCCCCCGACCCTTCACCCTCGGCACCCTCGAAAATGGCGCACGGGCGACCGTGGAGCAGCGGACTCGGCTAATCAAATACAGCGGGTGACGACGGAACCGCTTTAAGACGGGGGCACAGGCAAAATAGGCATCCATCACCACATAGCTGCCTCGCTCGGCATAACGCGTACAGAGGTCGGCCATCTTCGTGACCAGCGTCGGCTTGGTCGCGTTAGACGGCGGTGAGGTGGAGCGGTCCTGAGCCGTGACGCCATCATGGAGTTGCAGAACGAGCGGTACGGCAAAGCAAGCCTGTCCGACGCTGAATAACACGCTGAGGGCACTGAAGTAGTGACCCCGAATCCACTCTGGTTTCTTCACATCCTCGGATTCTTGATGCAGGCGCTTCACACCGGGCATTTTACGTCCCTCTTTCGCGACCTTAATACCATCTCCCACATACACCCGTTCACCTTTCACCCGGTGCACAGTGGCTTGCTGGCTCAGCCACTGCCCCCAGTACTGACACAACCCTTTGATACTAAAAGCGCTTGACTCAAACCAATGCAACGCCTGCGGATAAACCTGTTCGCTCAAGCCAAGGGCATTGATATAGCTGGTGATGGCTGCGGGTTGTGTATTGAGGAGAATCCCCCAGACTAGAAGCACAAACCACCGAAACGGGGCTTCACGGCTAAAGGCTGGGCGCAATTCCTTTAAGATTTGCTCAAGACGTTGGCATAGCTCCATAATATTGCTGGCTGAAACGTTCTATCTCAGCCAGTTTCGGACATGACGGGTCGTTTGACTGAACCCATGTCCGTTTTTCTTGGCCTCTTGCTATCGGCTAGAGAACTTCCCACTGTCCAGT
>JBCBSJ010000296.1:0-1652 GCA_039819245.1 Cyanobacteria bacterium J06638_20 | reverse complement strand
CATCTGGTTCAGACCGTTATAGTCCGCATCCTGATCCAGCGCGATGTGCGCATCATAGACATAGTCGTCATTGGACAGCGTTCGCGCGCTGATCTGATGGGCCGGGTTGTAGCTGAAGCCGGAGGTGACGTCGTGGCCCGTCCTGTTCTCACGGATCGCGGTTACCAGACCGGTGAGATCGCAAGCTAATCCCGTCGTTAGCCTTCGACGCCGTTGCGCTCACGAGAGACCCTCATCAGGAGTTTATAGATAGCCCAAAAGAACACTCCTGCTAGCGAGAGCGCGGCCATTCCGGCAAGGCCGATCAACACCGCCTCACCTCGGTCATTGTCCCAAGCTGACTGCGCCCAAACCAAAAAAGTTTGGGTTGAAGCGGGCACAATTATCAAAGCTGCTAAGAGCGCAACGGCGACAACAACCGAAAATGCCTCGGATATACGCGACACCCAAAACTCAACTCCGACGACAATCGATGAGATCAGATGCGATGAACTAACGCTTCGCCTCAAGCTTCGCCTTAACCTCGTGCACAAAAGCACGAAGGTCCATGTAAGTCCGCCAACCTAGAGCACCATGCGACATCCACCATCGCATCAACTTCTCATCGTTCAACTGAAGTGCGGCCTCCAATTCAGCCTGAAGGTTTAATCTCCGCTGTTCATCAAGACTGTCAACGTATGCGATCCAATGTTGCCCTTGCTCGGCGAACAACTCTTCCCAGCCTGGGAAGAACTGCCCAGCAAGGCCACGGATTTCACTCGTCTGGCCGATCGAGTAAACATAAGATGGCTGGTTTTCCATGTCTCCACACCTAAAATGGAAAGGCTGTCAGCACGATAAACCCGCCCGGCGCACCGGCTCGCTTTAGCAGACGCACCTCAACATTTACCGCATTCCGGCAACCGTATCCAGATTCACATATCCTACCGATAGACCTGCCCGCAGTCATATCAAAACGACCTATCGGAACGGCATTGGTATTATTGAGCCAAGCTCGAATTGCATCGGAGTTATGCGAAATCCCTGCGTTCACCATCGATTGGGCCGTACGCACGTTAAAAAAGCTCGATGCTGCAAGAACTTGGTCGCTTGTCAGTCTACGACGGAGGTAGCTGTCGGATTTTCCGACGTGCCTGCTAATCGTATGCCCACCGAGGCTCTCATGCTCAAAGAGATTCACGTAGAATGGATTTCCATAAGGCGAGGCTTGTGGTTGCGAGCCAAACGAAATCGCCCAGAAGTTAAAGTCACTGCTTGGGATCCAGAGAGCACCAGAGTACCAGCCGTCGTGGGCTTGAGTTCCTGTATCACCCCTGGTCTCCACGCCAATCTCCGTGGCGACCCATCGGCCGCCGCCTGCTCCGGTCGGCCCAAAGCCATAAAACGAATTACAGTTTCCAGCGCACACCACGTTACTCGGGCCGGTGGCACAATTGTAGTTGTCCGGGCGCCGAACTCTTGAACCAGTACAGGTCTTGTCAGTCCCCATCGGGTCAGTGAAGTTCACCCCGTCCCCGCCGAGATAGGCATACAGGTTCGGGCCTCCCGCCAGCCCGATGGTGTCGGGCTGCATGAAGGCCTGCATCTGGTTGTTGAAGGCGCGGGTCTTGTAGTGGTGCAGCCAGGGGTGATCGAGCTTGGCCTGGCCGGTG
>JBCBSJ010000295.1:0-1656 GCA_039819245.1 Cyanobacteria bacterium J06638_20 | reverse complement strand
GGCACTTGGGGATTGGTGTTCTCAGTCATGATTTTCTCCTTTGGAGGGGGGAGGTAAGTGATTGGTCAAAGGTCTGAGGGTTAAAGGATTGAGTGAGGGGGGAGGTAAGGGAGTCTAGGGTTACCTATCTCCCTTGGCCCCCTACAGCCTCGTTTCCTTAGTCCTGCCAGGGAGCCTGAACCAAGCCCCAAGTGGGATTGTTGATTGCCATATCCATGTCACGGGCAAAGACTTCGAAGCCTTCATAACCGTGGTAAGGTCCGGAGTAATCCCAGGAGTGCATCTGACGGAAGGGCAGAGCCATCTTCTGGAAGACATACTTCTCTTTGATGCCAGCAGCGATGAGGTCGGGCTTCATCTGCTTCGCTAGCTCTTCAAACTCGAAGCCACTAACGTCGTCATAGATCACGGTGCCTTCGCTGACATAATCAGCCGTCCGCTTGTAGTCGTCACCGTGGCCAAACTCATAGCCCGTACCAACCACTTTCATGCCGAGGTCTTCGAAGGCCGGGATGACGTGGCGAGGACGCAAGCCACCAACCATCATCATGACTTCTTTGCCTTCAAGGCGAGAGCGATATTTCTCAACGATTTGATCCATCCGCTCTTGGTGCTCGGCAATTACCTGCTCAGCTTTGGCTTGAATGGTTTCGTCAAACTGCGAGGCAATCTTGCGCAGGGACTTGGCGATCTGGGATGGGCCAAAGAAGTTGTACTCTAACCAGGGGATCTCATACTTCTCTTCCATGAAGCGGCAGATGTAGTTCATGGAGCGATAGCAGTGGATCAGATTCATCTTCGCCAACGGGGTCATGACAACCTCGTTGAAGGTGCCATCGCCGGAGAATTGGCAAATAACACGGAGGCCAATCGCTTCGAGTAGACGACGGCTGGGCCACGCATCTCCACCGATGTTGTAGTCACCGATGATGTTGACATCATAGGGGCCTGGCTCAAACCCTTCGGGTAGTTTACGGTACTCATCCGCCTTGGGTAGAACCCAGTCACGCACGGTGTCATTCGCAATGTGGTGGCCGAGGGACTGAGATACACCCCGGAACCCTTCACAGCGAACCGGAACTACGGGCTTGCTCGTTTCTTTGGCGTGCTTCTTCGCAACGGCTTCGATGTCATCGCCAATCAAACCTACGGGACATTCTGATTCAATCGTGGTGCCTTGGCTGAGGGGGAAGAGCTCGTCTACTTCCTTCAGGAGCTTGGTGAGTTTTTTGTCACCCCCAAATACGATGTCGCGCTCTTGGAAGTCGGATGTGAACTGCATCGTACCGAACGTATCGACGCCAGTGGTTCCAATGTAGTAGTTACGGCGACCGGACCAGGAGTAGTAGCCGCAGCCAACGGGACCGTGGCTTAGGTGGATCATGTCCTTCACTGGTCCCCAGACCACACCTTTGGCCCCTGCATAGGCACAGCCACGGGTGGTCATGACGCCAGGAACAGACTTTTTGTTGGACTTGACGCCGCAGTCAGAAGCGCCTTCTTCCGTTACATTCAGGTGCTTAGATCGGCTCTTCTTCGCTTTGGCGGGATACGCGTCCAGGACTTCCTGGACGAGCGCTTTTCTTTCTTCTACGGTGCTCATGGGGCCCTCTCTAGTGCTGTAGGGGTTGGTATAGGCTGGGCGGAAAATGAAGG
>JBCBSJ010000294.1:0-1679 GCA_039819245.1 Cyanobacteria bacterium J06638_20 | reverse complement strand
TAAGTAGGCGGTCGGAATCAAACGTAAGATGATGAGGATGCCAGAGTCAGTCCCCATGCCAGCCCCCTTACGGATTACCTTGAACGAGGAAGAAGACCGCACCTTAAGCGAGTTGCGGCAAGCCCAGAGCGTGCCCTATCGCACCCGTGACCGGGCTCATATGCTGCTGTTGAATGCCCAGGGGCTCAATGTGCCCGCCATTGCCAAAATCTTTCAATGTCATCAACACACCGTTCGCGCCACCCTCAAACGATGGGAGAAGGGCGGCCTCGGCGGCTTATGGGAGGCACCGGGGCGGGGGGCCAAAGCAAAGTGGCAACCTGCCGACTTGGAGTATTTGACGGAGTGTTTGGCGCAAGAGCAGCGCACCTATAACAGTGTGCAATTGGCCGCAAAGCTGAAGCAAGAGCGGTCAGTGGCTCTCAGTAGTGACCGTTTACGCCGCTTGCTCAAAAAAAAGGATATCGCTGGAAACGCACCCGGCACAGCCATCGAAAGAAGCAAGACCCGGTGCAAAAAGCCGTCAAGCAGGCCGATTTAGAGACGTTAGAGTTGGCGGCACAGGAAGGTTGGCTCGATTTGAAGTACCTCGATGAAGCGGGGTTCTGTCTCTGGAGTCCAGCGAGCTATAGCTACAGTCCCATTGGCGAACAGAAACGACTGGAGCAAACACCTCAGCGCTACGGGAATCGCATTAGCCTTCTGGGCGTGTGGCAACCGGCACAAGGCTTCGAGTATGCCCTGGCGCAAGGCGGTTTCAAGAGCAAGAGCTACCTTGAGGTCATGGACTGGGTCGCTCAGAAGGCGGCACAAACCTTAGTTAAGACCGGACGCATCACGGTCATTGTGCAAGATAACGGTTCGCTGCATAAAAGCCGTCTCGTGCAGGAGCAGTGGCCACGCTGGCAGGAGCAAGGGTTGTTCATCTTCTTTCTGCCCCCCTACTGTTCAGAGATGAATCCGATTGAAACCCAATGGCGGCAGTTGAAAGCCCATGAAATTGCCGGTCAGATGTTTGACAACGAATACGACTTAGCGATGCGTGTGATTGAAGGCATGGAATCGCGCAGTCAGGCCGGTGATTACACACTAGAGCGTTTTAGGTTTAATTGCGCCTAGCTACTTATCACCGCTAGCTGAATGTCTTCTTTTTCCTTGCCCCCTTGCCCTGACTGTGGATCTTCTAACATCGTCAAAAACGGCAAAATTCATAACGCCAAGCAGAATCATAAGTGCAAAGACTGTTCACGGCAATTCGTGGAAGATCCCGAAAATAAACGAATTGATGACGCCACCAAACACTTGATTGATAAGCTCTTACTGGAAAAGATTCCCTTGGCAGGCATCGCCCGCGTGGCAGAGGTTTCAGAGGTCTGGCTACAGCAATATGTCAATGCCAAATATGACCAGGTTGAGCGTCAGGTGAAGGTGAGCGCTCAAAAAAAGGGCGCTTGACGATTGAGTGTGATGAAGCCTGGTCCTTTGTGGGCAACAAAGGTAACAAACAATGGATTTGGCTGGACATCCTTGCCACCTATCTACCGTCAGTGCGCCGTCTGCTACACCGATTTCTGGGAAGCTTATGAGACTGTGCTACCGTCCAAGCGGCATCGGGCCGTTGGGAAAGAAAGTGGTCAGACCAACCACATCGAGCGGTTCAATTGCACTTTGCGGCAGCG
>JBCBSJ010000293.1:0-1703 GCA_039819245.1 Cyanobacteria bacterium J06638_20 | reverse complement strand
GTCGGGTGCCTTGAAGGCACCCGACCCCTGGGGCTTTTGATTCCCGCTCTAAAAATAAAAACTATGGCGTTTTGCGAAAAGCTGAGTTTAAATCAGTGGAAACACCAGCAATAGCGAGGCGATGGGCGAGCAGGGCAAATACCACGGGCAACGGCTGAAGTCGCAAGAAGTGCTGCGGCTCTATGCAGCGGGAGAGCGCGACTTCCGGGGCACCATTTTGCGGGGCTGCAACTTTCGGAGAGCTGATCTGTCGGGAGCTGACTTTAGCGAGGCGGATATTCGCAGTGCGCGGTTTGTGGAGGCGACACTGCGGGGGGTGAGGTTTTGTAATGCACAGGCAGGGTTACAGCGGCGCTGGTGGTTGGGGCAGATGGCGCTGGTGATTGTGATCTCAGCGCTGGCAGGGCTTTTGCAGGGATTTACTGGAGGCTTGATTGGATCTCTCCTGACCGATTCTGATCCTGCGAATGTCGCTGGGGGGATTGCAGGACTCGTTGTTACTGCCGTTGTCTTTTTTGCGATCGCCCGCCAAGGATTTACCCTCAAAGCACTGGGGAGCATCGCTTTTGCTTTCGCTGTTGCTGGCGCTGTCGCTGTCGCTGGTGCTGTTGCTGTCGCTTTTGCTTTCGCTGTCGCTGGTGCTGTCGCTATCGCTGTCGCTGGTGCTGTCGCTAGCGCTGGTGCTGGGGCTGTCGCTGTCACAAGTTTGTTACTTTCTCTCTATATCAACCGACGAATTCATAGACTTGACTCTAGATTTGAGAATCTTCGCATTATTGGCTTAGCCTTTGCCGCTCTAGGTGGCACGACGTTCAGCGGGGCTGATTTGACAGGCGCGACCTTTGCTCATGCCCGCCTCAAAAGCACCAACTTTGCCGACTCCCGCCAATGCTCCACTACCCTCACCCAGGTTCGCTGGCACCACGCCCAAACGCTCGATCGCGCCTGCCTCGGCTCTAGCATTCTGCAAGATCATCGGGTTCGCGCTCTTCTCACATCCCTTGACGGTAGTGGTCAAGACTTTTCTGATGCCAACCTGCGGGGCGCAAACCTGGCAGGTGCCAAGCTCCACCACGCCAACCTCAAATCTATAAACCTCAACGGCGCAACCCTCGAAGCTGCTGAACTCCACGCCGCCAACCTGACTGAAGTCCAATGCATCGGCACTAACTTTACTTCCGCTCATCTCACGGGAGCTTGCCTCGAAGCCTGGAACATCGACGAAACCACCATTCTGCAAAATATCGATTGTCTGTATGTGTTCTTGAAAGAGCAGCCTGATGCCCGTGGAAATCGGGAGCGTCGTCCTCACAATCCCGACAAAGACTTCCACCCTGGGGACTTTGAGAAGCTGTTCAAAGAAATGCTGGACACGGTGCAGATTCTTATTCGCAATGGCATCAACCCCGATTCCTTCAAAGCAGCCCTCCAACACTTGATGGAAAATCACCCGGCGATGGGTGCCGATTCAATTCAGGAATTTGAGCGTAAAGGTGATGATGTGCTGCTCACGCTCCAGGTACCTGAGGGAACCGATAAAGCCAAACTCGAACAGGTTTGGGAAGAAGTGTATGAAGCGAGGCTTCAGGCTGCTACCCATCATGCTCATAGGACTTACGCAGCGACCATCCTGAGTGAAGGGTGCTTGAGTTGCTGACAGAGATAGTGGTCGAGTAGGCCGTGCTTGAGTTGGTAAATTGTTT
>JBCBSJ010000292.1:0-1748 GCA_039819245.1 Cyanobacteria bacterium J06638_20 | reverse complement strand
GGGGCAAGGTGGGCCATGTGTCGGCTCGCCTGCGGTGGCTCAGTTTTAGCTGTCGCCTCCCCCTGCCATGGCAGGGGGAGGACAGGGCGGAACCCGCCTACGTAATTGACGCGACCCGCCTACGTAGTTGACACCGGGCACATACCCCGTTCCCTGAGATGGGCCTTGACGGTCTCGTAGACGAAGTCTTCTGCGGAGCAGTGAATCTGCTCGCCGAGGTTGTGCTTCTCCAGCAGGTGCCGGAACGCCAGAATCGTCGTCTCATCGGGGATCCGGTCGCTGAGCATGTCGATGCCCGCAAACCGCCGCATGGTCGGCACCTCGATCAAGGCATCCTCCATCGCTGGATCGCTCAGCGAGTACCACTGCTGCATCAGGTGGATCCGCAGCATCGTGGCCAGTGGATGCGGCGGACGGCCGCTTTTGCTGCTGGTCTTGGGGTAATGCAGGTCGATCAGAGCGATCAGGGCCTGCCATGGCACCACCGCGTCCATCTCAGCCAGGAACTTCTCACGCTTGGTCCCCTTCTTGGCGGTGGTCTGCTCGTCATCGCCGTAGGCGCAGCCTTCCGCGAAGCGGTGGCCCAGCTGCTTGCCGCCCATCACCCCTGTCCAGGCCTGTGATTACATCACCATTGTCCAGTGGTCAGGCCGGGTTTTCCAGGGTGCCCTAAGGGCACCCTGGAAAATGCTATAAGCCAGACCGGCTTGAGAAGCGACAGGCTAACCCTCTGCACGTGCAGATCTATCTAATGACTGACATCCATCACTTCCAAGCGTGACGGTTACCCCACTTCCGGATGATCAGGTCGCCAGCAATGGCCTCGAGGAGCAGTGCAGGTAACGAAGGAAATTGTATGTCAGATTCCGCAGTCCCCACCATGCCTTCTTTCTGGCCCGTCCAATCCGCCTTGTCAGCTTCCCACGCATGCCGGTTGTGATTGCAGCAAAGACATGCTCAACCTGGCCCGTACAGTTGATCAGACCTTGTTCCGTTCCTTGGCCTCCTCGCTCAAGGGATGGCAGCTTGAACCCTTTTCATGGATTCGGCTTGCATAACCAGCCGCTTCCAGTAGATCTTCATACCGCGTGCCTGCGTAGCCCCCCGGAATCAGCCCAGCAGAAATCATCCCTTTGCTCAGGATCCAGCACCTGTGGGACCATCTAGCTGTCATGAATGGTGGCTGGCGTAATCGCATATCTGCGGAGTAAGCTATGGTCAGCATCAATGCAGATGCTGTTCTTGTATGCATAGTGGCTGATGCTGCTATTGTTCACCCAGCGAGCATGAATCTCCTTCTGCCGCAACCGTTCTGGCTTATCAGCCCATCCTTCTGGCAGCTGGCCTCGCTTGATTGCCTCGTTCTCAGGCCGCGAGTTTCGCTCCTTGGTGACAGGGACAAGTGTGGCATCGATGATCTGCCCGCCACGGGCCTCCAGTTCCTGGGAGCGTAGGTGCTCCTCAAACCGTTGAAATAGCTCCTCGATGACACCCGCCTTGCGGAGCCGTTCGCGGACAAAGGCGATGGTGGTGGCATCGGGAATAGTGTTCATCACTCCCAGACCGACAAACTCCTCAAACGAGCGCCTGTCGTTGGCCTGGAATTCTAGCTATTCAACCGCAAGCGGAAGGCAACGCCTACGCTGAGGTTGAACAGTTGCTGTAGTACCAGCATCTTGAAGAGGATGAGCGGATCAATCCGCTTTCTGCCGGCATTACTCTTGCGTTCATGGCTGTAACCCTGCTCC
>JBCBSJ010000291.1:0-1755 GCA_039819245.1 Cyanobacteria bacterium J06638_20 | reverse complement strand
TACGCCAGCGCCCTCTGGGTCAGCTCCACTCACTGCGCATGCGCCGAATTCTCTTACCGCTCATAATTTGATTTCGACCATGAACGAGATCGACTCCAAGAGCGGGGAGGCGGGTGGGAAAGCTGCGTCGTTTTGGGTTTGTATTAGTAGTAAAGAAACATGTAAATTACTTAAAATTTGTCTAAGTTTCTTTACCTTTAATACAAAGCCCAAAACGACATAAGGACAGAATGGCCGGAACCGGATGGTGGGTCCAGGCTCTGTCGCAGACAAGCATGGCGGAGTGGAGCTAATGTTAGAAAGTAAGGGCCCTAGAAGACAGGCAGAGGGAGTGCTCTGACCTGTTTCAGGGCCGGAAATACCTGCTTCCAGCCAATCGTGACACAATACAATTCTCAACTAGGGCTCTGGCGTAGCGAATTACCTGACTGAAATACTTACAGTTCTTCGGCCTATACCTATTAGGGTATCTATGGCCCACCGTCTCAGTCAGGGACCTGGTACCTCACTCCTCGCAGTCTCCGCAGTTGGGCATGCAAATTGCCGGAATCCGAGGTTGGCCCCCCCCCCCTTTTCTTTGGAGAGCCAAGGGGAGTGCTGGCGAGGTACTTGGTCAGTCCACTCTTCTTGGGTCCCTGTGAGCAGAGGGAGACCAGGGCTGCACTCTGCACTCAACGCTGACCTCCAGATGATGCCCCCAGTCGGCATCCTGAGTGGAGCCCACCGCTTGGTCCAATGGGTAGCTCGAAGGCGTCAATGGGTGTGACCTCACAGGAGCTACATCCTAGCGATGAGGCCGCCCTACCGGGATGCTCCGTGCGCCCTCTGGCGCTTTTCCCCCTCTTTCGCCATCTTGCGCAATGGACCCTGCATAGACAAGGTCCAACCGCGGGGAGGCGGGTGGGTATGCTGCGTGGCTTTGGGTTTTTATTAGTGGTAAAGACCCACGTAAATTACTTAAAATTCCTTTAAGTTTCTCCACCTTCAATACAAGACCCAAAACCACTTAAGGACAGAATGGACTCAACCGGAGGAGGGAGTCCCAAAGTCCAAATAATGCTATGAATAAGGCAGCAACCACACAGGTATAACAAGGAGCACCGGAGGGGGCAGGGTCCCTGAACACGGACAGCATTGGTCGTAGCCTACCGTAACAGGAGACCACCAGTCGGTCGGCCCAGGGAGTGCTGTTCCTATCGACTGGCTGGGCTGAGGGATCTTTACGCCACTATCAGACCTGCCGTATGTCCTCCCCAGCCCAAATGGAATTCTGAAAACAAAACAAATCAGCTTCCTCAGCGCAATGCTGGGAGCGCTTCAGACTGATGACTCCAATGGCCACCTCACTTCACATCAGTCTGGGATCAGGACTCTTCAACCAGATCATCAAGGTTTCTTGTTGGACCTCCTGGAGACTCTTCAAGTGGTAGTCAGAGAGCCATGATGAAGAGTAGTGGAGGTGTCCCACCTCTTCCAATCCTGAGGACTTGCCAGTCTGCTGGAGGCTGTGTACTGGTAGTAGGGGCAGGCAGTCTGGTAGTGGGTGAAGAGGAAATCACCCGCCCGTGTGTTTGGTGAGGCGCCCATATCTGGGAGATGGGCCTTGTCCATGGGACGTGGGAAGAAGGCAACAACACAGGTGGAATCCCACTACAAGTGAGAGCCAGGGGACAGCCAACCCCCGCCGCTTGAAGATAGGTTTACTACTTCCTGGAGACGGATAATTCTCCTCTTCGTTGAGGGGGGAAAAACTAC
>JBCBSJ010000289.1:0-1816 GCA_039819245.1 Cyanobacteria bacterium J06638_20 | reverse complement strand
TTCGTCGACCTTCGCCTATGATATCGACAACCGTCTGACAGCAAAGAGCGGCGGCACAGCGGCGATGCTGGACTATGACCCCAAGGGCCGGCTGTCGCGGCTGGTATCGGGGGGCAGCACGACGCGCTTCCTCTATGATGGCGATCAACTGGTGGCCGAGCTGGACGCCACCGGCACCATATTGCGGCGCTATGTCCATGGTGCCGGGGTGGACGATCCGCTGGTGTGGTATGAAGGCGCGGCGCTTACCGACAAACGCTATCTCACTGCCGATGAGCGCGGCTCGATCATTAATGTCTCGAACAGCAGCGGCACATCGATCCGGATCAACAGCTATGACGACTGGGGCATCCCCTCATCGCTGAACCTGGGCCGGTTCCAGTATACCGGCCAGCTCTGGCTGCCCGAAATCGGGGCCTATTACTACAAGGCCCGGCTCTACTCGCCGAAGCTGGGCCGGTTTATGCAGACCGATCCCATCGGCTATGAGGACGGCATGAATATGTACGCCTATGTCGGCAATGATCCGATGAATGGCGTCGATCCGGCAGGCTTGTTTGTCATTGCCAGTCTGTTCGAGCGGACCGGGACAACGCGTAGTACAATGGCTGTCAGGGGGTTGTCAGCGGGTGATTACGGCGTGTTCGGGGCACAAGCAGTCCCTGATAATAGTGACGCTTCTCGGAGACAGGTCGGGGAAGGTTACAATGAAGATAGTAATGACGTAGATATTGCTGAAGGTATTAGGAGATCGGAGCAGGCTGGTGAACCCGGCGAAAGTGGAGCGCAATCTGCAGCCGCACTTATGGATTTCTTAGAGCGATATGGAGAAGCAAGGGAAGGTGGGGCTTCTATTCTGGAAGCGACAATTGCAGGTGCTGGAATTATTCCTGTCGGTGCACTTAGAAATAAACCGCCCGGTGGTTCGAAACCAATTGATCAGACCGAATGGTCAGGGCAACATCGTGAGATTAAAGCAGGAGCTGGCGCTGGAGCTGCGACTAGCACCAGGATAGATCGCGGTGGTAACTTGTGGGTACAAGAAAGTGGAGGGCAGTGGGAAAACCGTGGTCCTGTAGCTGACTATACGGCTGCTGGCCGACCGCTCGGCAGGAAAGGAGCTGATAGAGACCAAAGAAGGCAAGCTAGGCGGCGTCGAGGAAGAAGGTAGAATTTTGAGACTAGAAGAGACAAATTTTTCTGTCCGGTTAATAGTCAGACATCCATGTCTGAACCCCAAAGATATAGCACATATCCTTGGGGTGCCTAACATATGTCATGAATCTGGGCAGCCACGCCTTACTCCCAAGGGACGCCCAATTGGCGGTATTTGGCAGGAAACATTATGCAGTTATGAATTTACCGATTCTGTGACCGGTGCACAGAACGATGAACCAAGGAAATATGAAGCGGTATTATATAGGGCGATTGAATCTGCAGAAAGTGTTGGAATTTACTTTTCCAGTGCAAACGATGATAAGTATAACATAGAATTAGTTATTGACATCGTTAATGGAGAGCAGGTACAAATAAATATACCTAAAGAGCATATAGACAAAGTGTCGCCATACAATATCAATATAGGAATAGAGGTGTATTGATTTTTGTAGAATAGTCGTTGTCTATCTGGATCAATGGCATCAGCTCGACCATGGCCTATGATCCGGTGTCGCGACCGGTCAGCTATGATCATAGCGGCGTCACCGATACCGACTTTGCCTATAATGCGGCGAACCAGATTATCAGCCGCACGCTCTCCAACACCGCTTATGCCTGGGGCGATGATGCCAATGCCGACAATGACTATGCCATTAAC
>JBCBSJ010000288.1:0-1888 GCA_039819245.1 Cyanobacteria bacterium J06638_20 | reverse complement strand
TTACTGTTGTCTGGCAGCTCGACGTGCAGCCGTTGCCATCTGTAATTACTACTGTAAAGATTTCGCCGTTCACCGCGCCGCTTGCTGTTGGGCCTGGAGCAGCAACGGTTCAGCGACGTTCGACGATGCGTCGGCCCAGGGCCCAACAGCAAGCGGCGCGGTGAACGGCGAAATCTTTACAGTAGTAATTACAGATGGCAACGGCTGCACGTCGAGCTGCCAGACAACAGTAAGCGTTCTGCTGAACGATCTATCAGTAAGTTGTCCTATGGCAGTTAACCTTGATCCTTGCTCAAGCGAAATGGAGATTCAAGATGCTTACACTACTTGGGCGGCCGGTTTCATGGTGAACAATGGTCAGAATCCAGTATCTAACATAGGATCGATCCCAACCTTGCCCGCATACGTATCCGGGGTAGCCGTAAGCTTATCTTTTACACTGAGTGCAACCGATGATTGTAACTCGGTTCCTTTGGAGTGCACATCGACATTTGATGTTGCGGCTGGTCCCAACCCGCCGACCAGTGTAGCATATAACGACATAAGCTGCTACGGTGAGCCCAACAAGTTCCGCCGTCGGGTTCCAGTGCTGCCCAACAGCATACCGGGCCCAGGAGAGGAAGTGGTATGGAAGCTGGTGAACTTTGTGCCTGGTCCAGGCAGTGATGCTACCTCTCTCTCGATTCCAAGTGAGTACCTTGCGGGAACACACCACAAGGAGTTCCAGGTGTTCCCCGGGGCCACTAATGGGCGGATTCTCGAACTGAAGCAACTTGCCCGTGGGGCCAGTGATGAAGCGGTCTATGGCCAATACGTGTTTGAAGTTTTTGTTCGAAATACAACAACTGGATGCGAGTCACCGGCCCTTAATGTGACGAAGGAAAGCATAGGCCCCGGACCTGCTACCTCAGTCATTTTCAATGACCCCCACTGTTACGGAGAGCCTAACGGTCCTGACCGCAGGGTAGAGGTTGGCCCAGCGAGCATTCCTGCTCCTGGAGCAGAGGTTGTCTGGGTGTTCAAGTCATTTGTACCCGAGACTGGCAGTGATGTGTCTGCTCACATGGCGGATGACGAGTTTACCGTGACCAGTGGCCCAAACAATGAATTTGAGGTCCAGAATGCCGATCAGGGTAAATCTCTGATCATGCAGCAAATGGCTACTGGCCTGAACGGAGACCCAATCTTTGGGACCTATACCTTTGATGTTTATGTGAGGAATAATATGAACGGTTGCAATAGCCCATTACTGGAAGACGTAACCAAGGAGATCCTGGGTGGAGCCCCAGCACTTACCTGTCCTTCAGATCCGGCATCTATCGAGTGGATAGCAGGTTTCAATACCAATCAGGTGCCTCCAAATACACCGCAGGACCCAAGTGTCGATCCAAGTATATTTGGCATGGCCACGGTAGCCAGCCCCTGTCCGACTGATATGATCGAATATGCAGACACCCTTTATGGGCCGACCCCCGCCAACTGTCCGGATCTCTGGGTGCTGGAACGGACTTGGAGCGTCACTAATTCAGCCGGTTTGGTAGATATGTGCGTGCAGACCTTCACCTTCACGGACACAACTCCTCCGGACATCGTTTGTCCTTCAGATCCAGCACCGATTGAGTGGATACCGAACTTCAGCACTACTCAGGTACCACCAGGTACACCACAAGACCCAAGTGTGGATCCTTATACCTACGGCATGGCAACTGCAACCGATAACTGCGGAAACCCACTGATCAGCTACGCTGATACTTTGTACGGCCCATCACCTGGTGACTGTCCAAACCTCTGGGTACTGGAGCGGACGTGGCGTGCGACCGATGCCTGTGGGCTGGTCGATTCCTGTGTGCAGACATTTACATTTACCGACACAACGCCACCGGACATC
>JBCBSJ010000287.1:0-1926 GCA_039819245.1 Cyanobacteria bacterium J06638_20 | reverse complement strand
TTAACTCTCCCCTCCCACACCACCCTGCGTGCGGGTCCGCACAGGGCGGTTCAACCTTGTGGAGCAAACATCAACCTGGAGCTACGCCTTATACCCTTGGGCTTTCATCCAAAGATCTCGGATCGATAGCAATCCCTGTTTTGCTAACCATTCATTGGTCATTCCCGTATGTGTTGCAAGCGTCTTTGACAAGTGCCAGTAACCTTTACGGCTAATACCTGTCAGAATAGCGTGTCGCTTATCGGTCCCTAATGCCAACAGGTGTTGGATGCGGGTGCGCGGTCGCCGCCACTGTTTCCAGTAGCACATGCGGATCCGTCGCCTCAGCCATTTGTCCAACTCCGGTATCGGACCATATAACTGGGAAATTCCAAAGTATCCCATCCAGCCACGCAAGTACTGGTTGATGCGCGCCAAGCGGTACGCCATTGAGACGCCCAACGCCGAGAGGTTAACCCCCGCAGTCGGTGCTTGAAATCCTCAAAGGCCTTCTCTGACCAATACACCCGAATTCCCTTGAAGCGAAACCCAAGGTACTCCAGGGCATGGACATTTACCACCTGGCTTTTCTGCCGATTCATCCGCAACCGTAAGGTCTGGGTGAGATACCGACTGATGCTGGCCATGACTCGCCTGCCCGCTCGCATGGTTTTGACGAAGATCACGACGTCATCCATGTAGCGAACAAATCGGTGGCCGCGCACCTCCAGTTCCTTGTCTAGGTCGTCCAACAGTACGTTCGCCAGCAACGGTGAAAGCGAAGAACCTTGCGGTGTCCCCCATTCACTCGCTTGCAGGACGCCCTCTACCATCACTCCTGCTCGCAGGTAGCGACCGATGAGCTTCAGGAGCACTTTATTGTGCACCTTCCACCCTACCCGCGCCATCAAAACATCGTGTTGCACTGTATCGAAGAATTTCTCCAGATCCAGGTCAACCGCTATTCGATAGCCCGCTTTCAGGTACGCTTTGACCTGCTTGATTGCTCCATGAGCAGAGCGTTTTGGACGACTGCCGTAACTTGACTCCGAAAAGTCGGGGTCGAAGATGGGCGTTAACACCTGGAGTATCGCCTGCTGGATCACCCGGTCTATGACGCAAGGCACTCCGAGCAATCGCTCACCTTTGCCTCCTGGCTTGGGGATGATGACCCGACGCACAGGAAGCGGTTGGTAAGTTCCCTCCAATAGAGATTGGCGAATGGTGGGCCAGTGCTGCCGCGCATAGTCGGGAAACGCCTCCAGGCTCATCCCGTCACTGCCGGGTGCGCCCCTATTGGACTTGACCCGTTGCCATGCTTGCCACATATTGGTGCGTTCCACCACTCGTTCCATCAGGTTCATGTCTAAGGCTGGCGTTATGGCACAACGCGCATCCGTATCTCCCCCATCCAGGTTCAACGACACGTCTGAGTTGGTCATCGCTCCTCCTTATCAACGTTGTTTGGCCCTTCGCTCCCAAAGGAACTACTATGGCCGCTGCTGACTTCTGCCCCCTTACCTTCACCGTTACCGATGGAGGCGCTGCCACAAACCATCCGTAGGGTTCTGTGGGTGACCCATCCCTTTCGAGATGGCCCGCAGTCAGACTCCCATAGAGGTTGAAGCCGCTGAGATGGGCAGATCTCCCCGGATAAGACCGTGAACTGTCCCTGCACAACCGCATCATTTACCGTGTTCCCTGAACCAGAGGCTTCGTTATGTTGTGCTAACTCGCCACAGGACTCTCGGCCTTCTATGATGTTTCTGTTCGTCGGCTCGCAGGTTTGCCGCTGGCTTCCTTCAGACATTCCCTCGCGGGTTTGCCCTTGCCTTAAGCTAGTCGTTGTCATCACTCGGATCTGTTGGATCATTTGGTTGTTGGTTCTCCGACAGGGGACTTTCACCCCATTAGTTCACGCCCGTGCCGGGCGTACACAACGAGCTG
>JBCBSJ010000286.1:0-1933 GCA_039819245.1 Cyanobacteria bacterium J06638_20 | reverse complement strand
TGTTTGATCGGCTTTAACGGTGCCACTGTATCCAGAGCACTCGTAAGTGCTTCGGACACAGCCGCAGCGACAGAGTCGACGTCTGAAATGGAAAGAGGAGGATTATCTTCGAGGTGCCGTAGACTGTCGACTTTCTCTTTGGTGAGTTCTTTGAAGTGGTCCCAATTGGCCTTCTTCAAGTTTCTGGTCAGTCTGACTTCTTGGTGTATACGGCTTGCATCGGCTAGGTGGAGATGGACCGGAAGGTGGTCGCTGCCAACGTCATCACCTACAAAGATATGAGAAATGAAAGAAGTGAGATTATTGGTGGTGATGATGAGATCCAGCAATGATTGGCTCCCAGTGGAATGATGGAGTCTAGTTGGAGCACCATTGCTGTTCTGGATCTGAAAGGGAAAGCGATTGATTATGGTGTGAAGTTGATCTCCTCTGTTGTTGGATGCTATGGTGACGTCATCAATGCATGGATGGTAGGCATTGAAGTCTCCCATGATGATCACCTTGGAGAAGTTCTGGAAAAAATAGGAAAAGGAGAAAGTGTGGATATTAGAGGTACGATAAGGAGGAACATACATGCTAACCACAGCAATTTTACCTACTGTGGGCAAATCGATACTGATTGCCGCACAGTTGTTGTCGATGGATGATGTGTCAAGTGGAGTGGTAGCAAGTCCCAGCTTGACAAGTACCATGGTCCCTCCACAAGCAATATCATCTGGATCCAGGGTGTTGTCTCTTCGGGCAGCAACTGTATATCCTGGGATGTATGGATTTCTCTGTGTTCCCTTCAGCTTGGTCTCCTGGATGAGGGCAAAGTCCACATCTGACGACTGTAGGTAGTCGGCCAGGATGAGTCCCTTGTTCCGGATTCCGTTGATGTTCAGCGTCAAAAACTTAGCCATATCTGAAAGAATAAAAAGGGTGTGCTTAAAGGTCGGTTAAAGTGTGTCTTAACAAATGACAGAAATGGAGTTACCCAGTGACAACATCTGAGATGCTGTCACTCTAGTCCTGTAGACGGCTGATACGGTGCCGGCTACTGCAGTGTAGATGGCTTCTCTCTCGAGGCCCTGGATAGAGGGCTTAAGGCTGGCAAATATGGCCTCAGAGAGGACAGTTGCCAGCCTTACACTCTCCATCACAGGGGGACTCTTGGCTGTCTTCTGGGCGTAGGTGAGATGTTCTTGGTCCTTCTTCTCCTTTGCCTCTCGGTAGGCGGGACAGCCCTTGAAGGTGGAAGGATGGCTGCCCTGGCAGTTGCCGCACATCTGGGCTTCCTCCATGGTGGCTTTGCAGTCGGTGTGGAGATGGTCTCCTGCACAGTTTTTGCACTTCTGAGGGCCAGTGCAATCTCTGGCAAGATGACCAAACTCCTGGCACCTAAAGCATTGCCGCGGTCCGTCCTGTCTGTAGTCATCTACTCGGTGTGTCCTGAAATTGAAAGAAAAACCTTGCTTAATTAGGGCCTTCTTGTCCTCCTCGGAGTGACACCGGACGCGGATGCTTCCGGTGACCTCCTTTGCTGTTGCGGAGTACATCCGGGTGGATGTCCTCCCAAACAGCTCGGAGAGGCGGTCGTTGTCGTACTTACGGTCGACACCGCGGACGACTACAAACAGATTGCTCCGCTTGTCGCCGCCTCGGGTCGCCGCATCTGTACCACTTCGGCGAGTGGCACCCTGCGTTGGCCTACACCTGAAAGAGGAGGAAAAGGAAGGATTAAGGAGGGTGGTCCTTGCCGCTTCACTCTTCGGGTAGGCCAGAAGAGATCCGGATGGAGTCCGGGTTCTCTTGGAGGTGTGAGGGATCAGCTGGTTGTGGATGGCAGCAGTGTCAGCATCTTTGTCGAGGAGTTCGACAAAGAGAGGCTGGACCCTGCCGGCATACCTGAAATTGGAAGAAACGGAAGAAACTGAATTAGTGGAGGTGGGGG
>JBCBSJ010000285.1:0-1937 GCA_039819245.1 Cyanobacteria bacterium J06638_20 | reverse complement strand
GGCATAGTTGACGCGCCGTTTCTGGGGTGAAGGGGTGGACGGCGTTGAGGTCATCGGGATTGTCGGCATCGGCAGGGCGGCGACGGGCGCTGGCGAGGTAATTGACCAGCATTTGATAGCTGGTGTCTTCGTCTAGGGGTTCTAATTTTAGGGAAAGATCGAAGAGACCGCGATCGGCAATCAGATAGTCGCGGGTGATTCCCGAGGGATGTCCGGTGAGCAGAAACCAGGCGCGTCCTTTGAGTAAGCCCTGGGCATTGAGCAGCAGTTGTTTGGCAACAGCGGGGTCTTGTTTGTCCAGGTCGTCGATGGCGATCACCACTCGGTCATAGCGCTTTAATGCCCGCTCCAGTAAATCTTCAAAGCTAAGGGACGGAAACTGGGGACGCTCAGGGGCAACGGTCGATTCTTCCACCGTGCCTTTGAACACCATGTCGGCTCCGGCGGTGGTTGTGCGATTTCGCAGCGCCATGTCGGGACGCAAGCCCATGCGGTTGAGTTGAAACTGTGCCCAGTCGTCGTCGGGCATTTCGCGGGCAAGGGCAATGAGGGCGGCGGTGGCCAGGTCGGAGCCCGCTTCGAGCTTGATGGAGGCTGTCAGCACCTTTTTCATATTGCGCTCCAACCCTTCCAGCACTTCGCGCACAAAGGCGGTTTTGCCAATGCCAATCCAGCCGTAAACGAGAATCGACTTTGCATCGCGGCTATGAAACAGATTGATCACCTGTCCCAATTCTTGACGGCGTCCGGTGAAAACCTGACTCAGCCGTTCCAGCTTTTCTGCACTTTCGGCAAAGGGAATCTCGGTCAGGTTCCACTGCTCGTAGATGTCGGTGCTGGCTTTGAATAGCTCGTCGAAGTCGCTCATGACGGTTGAGAGGTTGTCGGTGGGGGGCAGATCTTCGACTTCTTGAAGAAGTCGAAGATCTTGAGGGTTGCGATTTTAGAGTTTGGATTCGAGGGGTTGCTTTTGGCGGACTTTTTCGGCAAGGGCATAGACCTTCTGAAGTTCCTCAAGGCGAGTATCATCGTCTAGCTTGCGGTAGAGGGTACAGGCTTCGTTCAGTTCTGCAATGGCCTCGTCGATGAAGTTGAGCCGTAGCATCAGCCGTCCCAACCCAGCCCGACAGTTGGCTTCTCCTGGCTCGTTGGCTTCGGCCTGATAAATGCGCAGGGCATCGCGGAAGTAGAGCAGCGCCTTCTCGAAGTTGCCCATGAGGTAGTGGGTACGAGCTATTTGCTGAAGCGCATCGGCACGGGCCAGACGATTTTGCCCCTGGCGATAGGTCTGAAGACTGGCCTCCAGATGCGCTAATCCGTCATACCACCGCCCTTCCTGAACCAGCGCCACCCCTAACTGATATTGGCTATCGCCCGCTTTTTCGAGATACCAAGCTTTACGATTTTCCCAAGGAGTGGTGTTGGCAGCCACACGATAAGCAGTAACAGCCTGCTCCAAATCAGCAGGGTTATGGTGCAGGCTCTAGCGATAATCCAGGGCGATGCCGAGAGTGTAATGGATGAAGATATGGCTGTCGGTTCTCGGTATTGCAACTTCTCCAGCTTCTTGTAGTGAGGTGATCGCATCATCTAAATCCGATGTTTCTCCGGTGAACTTAAACCGTTCCAATAGGGCTGCAACCAATTCTCCCTGAGTATTCGCCCATTCTTCGGGAAGCGTTTCACGAGTTAAAACCTGCAAAGCAGCTTGGAAGGCGTCGATCGCCCGTTCCAGATTGTCGGCGCGCTCCCCCCGAATGCGATCGCCGTAGGCAGTGCCCAGGTTGTTTTGGGTCATCGCCCAATCTTGGGGGAAGGCCTCGCGGGTTCTGACCTGCAAGGCGGCTTGGTATGCGTCGATCGCCCGTTCCAGATTGTCGGCGCGCTCCCCTCGAATGCGATCGCTGTAGGCAGTGCCCAGGTTGTTTTGGGTCATC
>JBCBSJ010000284.1:0-1952 GCA_039819245.1 Cyanobacteria bacterium J06638_20 | reverse complement strand
TGAACATGGGGGGACCACCCTCCAAGCCTAAGTACTCCCATACGACCGATAGTGAACCAGTACCGTGAGGGAAAGGTGAAAAGCACCCCGACGAGGGGAGTGAAATAGACCCTGAAACCGAATGCCTACAATCAGTCGGAGGGGGCTCACCCGAGCCCAGAAGACAGAAATCAGAAACCAGAAGTCAGAAAACGGAGTTTAGAATTCTGACTTCTGACTTCAGATGAGTGAAGGCTCCTTAATGGAGAAGAAGAGTATCGTCCGGTCCGTGGAGGATCTGGACGTTTATCGCAAGGCCTATGAGCTGGCTTTGGAGGTGCACAAGTTCACGCTTGGACTTCCGAAGATCGAGCAATATGCGTTAGGCGATCAGATGCGCCGTGCGAGCAAATCCGTTTGCGCCAATCTGGCGGAAGGGTTTGCCCGGCAGCGTACCTCGTCAGCCGAGTTCCATCGCTTTTTGATGATGGCAGTGTCGTCCGGCGACGAGATGCGGGTGTGGCTAAGCTTTTGCCGCGACCTTGGCTATCTCTCAGAAGAGACAGCTCAAGCGTGGCGTGGAAACTATGCCGAGATCGCCCGCATGCTGACCGGCCTAAAGAACAAGTGGCGATGATCGGAAATTAGAAGTCGGAAATCAGAAACCAGAATTCTGATTTCCGTATTCTGACTTCTGGTTTCTGATTTCTGACTTCTGGGCTCAGGCGAGCCCCTGACGGCGTACCTTTTGTATAATGGGTCAGCGACTTGATGTGTCTGGCAAGCTTAAGCCGATAGGTGTAGGCGCAGCGAAAGCGAGTCTGAATAGGGCGCTTTAGTCAGACGTATCAGACCCGAAACCGGGTGATCTAGCCATGGCCAGGCTGAAGGTGCGGTAAGACGCACTGGAGGGCCGAACCCACGAATGTTGAAAAATTCGGGGATGAGCTGTGGCTAGGGGTGAAAGGCCAATCAAACCCGGAGATAGCTGGTTCTCCGCGAAAACTATTGAGGTAGTGCGTCATGTGATGACCGCCGGGGGTAGAGCACTGGATGGGCTAGGGGGCCGCGAGGCTTACCAAACCTAACCAAACTCCGAATACCGGTGAGTTTAGCGTGGCAGACAGACGGCGGGGGCTAACCTCCGTCGTCGAGAGGGAAACAACCCAGACCACCAGCTAAGGTCCCTAAATCATGGCTAAGTGGGAAAGGATGTGGGATAGCCGAGACAACCAGGAGGTTGGCTTAGAAGCAGCCATCCTTTGAAGAAAGCGTAATAGCTCACTGGTCAAGCCGTCCTGCGCCGAAGATGTACCGGGGCTCAAGCCATGTACCGAAGCTGTGGGATTCGGAAATCAGAAGTCAGAACTCAGAAGTCAGAAAACAGGAAGATCATCGGAACGCCGTTCTGGTGATCGAATTCTGACTTCTGGCTTCTGGTTTCTGGTTTCTGAATCGGTAGCGGAGCGTTCCGTAGGCTGATGAAGCGACACCCGCGAGGGGTCGTGGAGGCATCGGAAGTGAGAATGCTGACATGAGTAGCGATAAAGAGGGTGAGAAACCCTCTCGCCGAAAGTCCAAGGGTTCCTGCGCAAGGCTAATCCGCGCAGGGTGAGCCGGCCCCTAAGGCGAGGCCGAAAGGCGTAGTCGATGGGAACCAGGTTAAGATTCCTGGGCCAGCGGGTGGTGACGAAGGCTGTGAGTTGTCCGGGCTTATTGGATTGTCCGGGCGGCGAAGGACTTCCAGGAAATAGCCCCTGCATTGAGACCGTACCCTAAACCGACACAGGTGGACAGGTAGAGCATACCAAGGCGCTTGAGAGAACGATGTTGAAGGAACTCGGCAAATTGCCCCCGTAACTTCGGGAGAAGGGGGCCCGGTCCTTGGGCAACCAGGGGCCGGGGGCACAGACCAGGGGGTGGCGACTGTTTACTAAAAACATAGGGCTCTGCGAAGACGCGTGAAGTCGACG
>JBCBSJ010000283.1:0-2023 GCA_039819245.1 Cyanobacteria bacterium J06638_20 | reverse complement strand
CGTTGGGTTTCGGGCAAAAGATGAGGTGATTCGACAAGCGTTAGGAGTGGCTTAGGTTCGTTTGCCCCAATGCAGGGAGGGGCGGCTGCGCCATGTGCAAGCGCTCGGCGGCGCGTCCGAAGTGCAATTCCTCGGCCACCGCTAGAAAATAGCGCAAATGCCGCAGCTCAACCATCGCGACCCTCCCTGCATTGGGGCAAACGAACCTAAGCCACTCCTAACGCTTGTCGAATCACCTCATCTTTTGCCCGAAACCCAACGAGCACCGCCGTTCCATCTTTGACGAAGAGCGGACGCTTGAGCAACATGGCATCGTTAGCAAAGGCCGCAGCCCACTGGTCATCGCTCCAGGTATCCCGCTCTGGCCCCAAAGCCCGGTAGGACTGCCCGGAAGTATTGCGCATGGGTTTTGCACTCAGAGCTGCAATCCACCCTTGCACCATTTCTTTGTTTGGGGGCTGCTCTTTTGTATTAATAAAGTCGTACTCCACCCCATTGGTGTCTAGCCACTGAAACGCTTTCTTGCATGTGCCACAGTTGGGGATGCCATAGACCTGGATAGAAGCCACGTTGTTTTACCTTTAGAACTTACGCATTGTGTTGATGGTGTGGTGCACCACGCCCACACCATCAAAAGTTTAGTCAAGATTGCGCGAGGTTTGCGTCAGTCCTGACCTTACTGAAATGCCAGTGAACAACGGCTATTATCCCTTATTGGGTCTGTCATTGGTTTCTGTTTGACGCTAAACCCACCAAGGGGCTGCGCCGGTACGCGGATCGATTTCAAGCCAGGGATATAGCCAAATGGCGTCGTCCTTGACGGTCACATGCACTAGCTTCAATGGCAAGTTGGCCGGCCCCCGCACGACAGCCCCATCTGGGGTATAGCGTGAGCCATGACAGGGGCATTGAAATTGCTGATCTACTGGATTCCAGGGAAAGGTGCAGCCCAGGTGAGTGCAATTGTTGACAATGCCTTGGCCATCCAAGGTGCCATCGTCGTTGACGATGAGATAGGTGGGTTCTCCAGCTAGTCCAGCAACCAATGCCCGAGTTCCTGGCGGTTCCGCTAAGAGTTGGCTGGCGGGAATGGGAGTCCCATGTTGATCCTTCGCTAGGATACCGCCCCCTTCAGTGACTTCTGAAGGAGGGATTAGGAACTTTGTTGCCGGATAGAGGGCGGAGCCGACGGTGGTAGCGACGACGGCACCCGTCAAGAAGTTCAGCAACTGGCGGCGTGAGGTGGATGGGCGTTCAAATGGAACCGCATGATCCATGATGGGCTTGACCTCCTAAAAACTGATGGGGCAATCCAGGCGATCGCCCCTAAACAAGTCACAGTGATAGTTACAGAGCTTGAAGTGCCAAAGATCAAGCCAGCGCGGGAACCGCAGAGGGTAAGCGATCCATCACAGCCTGCATCGTTTGACTGGCATCCAGGGCAATTTCCTTTGCTCTGGGACTGTGAATCATCAAAAACATCATGAGCGGATCAACGGCGGAGACTTCGACCCGGCCATCGGTGTGTTCTTGCACGACCACGTTGCAAGGGTAGAGAACCCCTGCTTTGTCATCCGTCTGAAGCATCTGATACGCCACCTGCGGATGGCAGGCTCCCAGAATTTTGTAGCGACGAAAATCGATATCGAGCTTCTTTTTGAAGGCAGATTGAACATCAATTTCGGTTAAAACCCCCAACCCTTCTGCTTTGAGAGCATCGGTAACGAGGGCGATCGCCTCTTCGTAGGAGGCATGTACGATTTTGCTGAAGTGATACATAGGTCTTTGAAGTGGCCTTGAGATTACCGTTTATGACGTGATACAGCGCAATTTTGAGAAACATTGCAATCTATGCTTAACATTATATAACTAAATAGTTTTATATTCGCAAAGCTTTTTGGAGTTTTGTGGGATTCAGTATTTCTTAGGACTTATACCAATTCTACGAAAACCAAAACCAGATTATTTTTTGAAAGCCTCGCACTGCGAGGCTTTCAAAAAATAATCTGGTTTTGGTTTTCGT
>JBCBSJ010000282.1:0-2031 GCA_039819245.1 Cyanobacteria bacterium J06638_20 | reverse complement strand
TTTGAATATGCGCTGTGATTTCGCCATAGGCTTCCGTAATGACAGCCTTAAAGACTCCCAGCTTGTCTTTGAACTGGTGATACAAGGCGCCGCGCGTAATCCCTAATTCGCGAATAATTTCCTCCGTACCCGTGGCGGCATACCCTTGGGTTGCAAACAGATGACGCGCCCGATCGAGGATGGCACGTCGGGTGCGTTGGGTTTGTTCGGCCTTGGTGAGCTTGACAGGCATAATGCAATGGTGGGATCAAACATTCAGACAGTATGTATCTTGACAAATGAGATGCTGTCTCGATATCTTTAGATACATACAGATTGTATCTTTTTCTGAGGAGTACCTCAAGGAGGATCTAATGCTAGCGACACTGAGTACGCGGAAAGCCACGAAAGCTGATATCCCGTTCCTTGCTCGAATTGAGTATGAAGCGTCCCTGCCACCGTTTAACCATTGCTTTTGGGACGATCTGCTAGACGGCATAGGAACGAGCGCATTGGCGTTTATCGAGGCAGAACTCCGGGTAGAGGCTTCGAACTGGGGCGATGTCGAGGATTTCATCATTCTGGAGGAAGAGGGAAAGCCCGTCGCTGCGGCTGCCGGTTACGTGCCCAATGATGAGAATTACACGCCGTTACGGCTCTCGCGGCTCGATGCACTCGCCCAAGAACTGAACTGGTCAAATGCTGTCGCTAAAACCTTTTGCGATCGCTATATGGGGATGTGGGGTGGTGATTTGCGCCCATTCATCTTGATGCCCCAAGCTACCTGGATTATTGAAACCGTTGCGGTTGTTCCAGAAGCGCGGGGGCGCGGTTTGGGCAAGGAGATTGTGAAAGCGGTTGTAGAGGAAGGGCGATCGCAAAACCATTCCCATGCTGGAATCATGGTCATCAACGGCAATGATGCTGCTCGTCATACCTACGAATCTATTGGTTTCAAGCCCTATATGACTTTCTATGCGGACTTGTTTTCAGAACAGCTCGGTATGGATTTTCCAGGAATCACCAAGTTTGGTCTTCGGTTGAATTCGGTTAGCAACGACTAAAAATGAATCAGCCTCATCCAACTTCGATTCCCTCCGTTTCCCGATCCGTCACGGTGCGAGGTGTCGACTATGCATTAACGGATACGGAGGGATCTGGCTTTCCGGTACTGTTGCTACACGGCTGGCCCGATGACAGAACCATCTGGCGAAACCAGTTACCCCATCTCCAATCCTTAGGATTTCGAGTCATTTCTGTCGATTGGATCGGTCATGGCGAGAGCGCTATACCCGCCGATCCAAGGCGATACCGCATCAGTGAATTGGGCGCTGACACCATCGCCTTGCTAGATGCGCTACAACTCGATCGCGTCCATCTCATTGCCCATGACTATGGGGCTACAGTGTCCTGGGAAACGGTTGCGAACTATCCATCACGCTTTTCAAGCTATTGCGCCCTATCCGTAGGGCACACGGTTGAGATTCTGCAAGATATTGCCACGGGGCACCTTGGGCGTTACCTGTGGCTAGTCTTGCATGGCATGGATCGAGCCAGTCGATATTGGTATCTGAGCAATGAAGCTAAGCGATTTCGGCGTAGATTTGCCTCCCACCCAGATGCAGAGCGTATCCTTGCCAAGCTGACGGACGGCAGTGACACAACCTTCTGGACGATATGGGAAAAGGCTAATCCTTCTTACGACGCCGTCTACCGTCACTTTTTTACAGACCAACGACAGAAGCGACTCACGGTACCAACCCTCGGCATCTACAGCCGAGATGATGAGTGGATGACCGAAGGACAACTCGCCCGGAGCTACAAACATGTCGATGCTCCCTGGCGATATGAATCCATTTGGGGTGGTCACTGGGTTCAATTAGAGCACCCAGACGTGGTCAACGCGATTTTGGGCTCCTGGCTTTCCCAAGTCGACTCCTGCTGAACCACAACTATCCGTTAGGAAAACTCAGTAAATACCTCAGTATAGTTAAAAACCAAATCCTAAAACCCTGCGCCGCCTGCGCCGCCTGCGCCGCCCGCGGCGCAGGC
>JBCBSJ010000281.1:0-2057 GCA_039819245.1 Cyanobacteria bacterium J06638_20 | reverse complement strand
TCTAGTTTGGGTGCGCCTCAATGAATTAGCTCACCAGATGGGGCAAACAATTTACCAACTCAAGCACGGCCTACTCGACCACTATCTCTGTCAGCAACTCAAGCACCCTTCACTCAGGATGGTCGCTGCGTAAGTCCTAACAAAACCAAATTGCATGCACCGATCCTCAATCCAGCGACTTTTGACAAGACGTTGTTGAAGGTGGTCCAGTGATGTTACTCGTTCGGCTGCAATTGAGAAAAGAGACTGTACCAAGGGCTAGATCGGCGGTGGTGTAATCGCCAGCTAATCAGTCCCCCATAAGGCTGACCGGAAACGATAGACTAACATTGAAAGCTGCTGCACAGCCGCACAACTCTGCCGCTAGGTGGCAGGTGACAAGATTCAGGATGCTAGCGCCTGGTTTATCCCTATGCCTTACCCCATCAATGCCACCGTTGTAAGACCCAGGCCAATGCAGACTGTTGCCAGAGCACTGACCACGGACAGCCGCTGCATAACTCCAACTCCCAAGGGAGAGTTTTCAAGCTACTGTTGCCCGTAAACTGCGGCTAATCCTGGGCTAGTAGGCACGGATGCCAATCCAAGACTAAAGCCGCCTATGAGCACTAACCCGTAGGCGTAGAGATGTTTTGAACGTCCATGATATTATGAGAATGATAATCATTCTCATAATCCTTGAAGTTTGCCCTTATCTCTCATTGCTACTTCATCGCTGTTCCACCGTTGACACGAATTGTTTATGGGACTCAACCTATACAACACTCTGACACGTCGCAAAGAACCCTTCACACCCATCAAGCCGGATCAAGTGACGATGTATTGCTGCGGTGTGACGGTGTATGACGATTGCCACTTAGGTCATGCCCGTTCCTACATGGTTTGGGATGTGCTGCGGCGGTATCTAAAATGGCAGGGCTACATGGTTCGCTATGTGCAAAACTTCACGGATATTGACGACAAGATTCTCAATCGTGCCAAGGCAGAAGGGGCAACGATGCAGGCGGTGAGCGATCGCTACATTGCTGCCTATTTTCGCGATATTCGCCGACTCAACATTCTGGATGCCGATGACTATCCCCGTGTAACAGGGCATATCCCTGACATTTTGGATCTCATTCAGGCACTAGAGCAGCAAGGATACGCCTATGCGATGGAGGGCGATGTCTACTACAGCGTGCGGCAGTTTGCGGGGTATGGCAGACTCTCTGGACGGAAGCTTGAGCAACTGCAGGCAGGTGCAGGGGGACGTGTTGATCTCGATGTTCCAGAGCAGAAGAAGCGCGATCCGTCCGATTTTGCCCTATGGAAATCAGCAAAACCGGGCGAACCTGCTTGGGAGTCGCCTTGGGGAATGGGACGACCGGGGTGGCACATCGAATGCTCAGCGATGATCCGGTCGCGATTGGGTGAAACCATTGATATTCATGGAGGCGGCGGCGATCTGGTGTTTCCCCACCATGAAAACGAGATTGCTCAATCAGAAGTACTAACCGGACAACCACTCGCCCGCTATTGGTTGCACAACGGTATGGTGACGGTGGGGGGAGAGAAGATGTCCAAATCCCTCGGAAATTTCACCACGATTCGAGCCTTGTTGGATGGGGAATGGGATGATTATCCTCAGCCTGTTCATCCAATGGCGGTTCGTTTATTCATATTGCAAGCGCACTATCGCAAACCACTGGACTTCACTCCAGAGGCGATCGCCGCCGCAGAAAAGGGTTGGCAAACCTTAAATGCAGCGTTGACCGCAGAATTACCATCCCATGAGCGACCTGTGGATGCCTTGGATGCTGATGCGGTCAGACGATTTCAGTCTGCGTTGGATGATGACCTCAATACCGCTGCTGCGTTGGCGGTGTTGTTTGAGTTGGCTAAGTCAATTCAACGAGAGGTGAACCTGCGAACCCATCAAGCGCTTCAGAATCTATCGGATCAGCACCTCGACAGTGCATGGCAAACCCTGCGACACCTCGCTCACATCCTGGGTCTAGAAGCTTCTCAGCCAACCGTTCCATCATCGGATCTGGATACGGCTTGGGTCGAAACATTAC
>JBCBSJ010000280.1:0-2133 GCA_039819245.1 Cyanobacteria bacterium J06638_20 | reverse complement strand
CATATCCAGAAGGCTCCCTGGGGAGGGAGGGATGGGCGCTTAGTTCCACGATGCTGACACCCTGGCGGAAGAATTCCAATTATACTTCAACTTACTGGTAAGTTTCGCATAATTCTCCAATTCTACCGCCAGGTGTCAGTGTATCGTGAAACTTCGCGAGACTTCAGAGTCGCACACACAACTCAAGCCACCAAGTGTACAATAACACAGAGACAATACTCAAATTTATGAACACATATGTATATTCCCAACAAATGTAAAAATGCAACAAGTGTAAATAACTGTAAATATGTCCATATATATCAAGTCACTAGAGTGTACCCCCACACATGGGGCATAACCCACACAAAAGTCTAAATTCAAGTCCAAATTCAATTCAAAATTCAATTCAAAATTCACTTCAGAATTCACTTCAGAATTCAATTCAAAATTCAATTCAAAATTCAACCAAGTGCAATATTGCACCAGGGTGTGCAATGATGCCTCCCAAGAAGAGGTGCGCCCCCCCCTTTTTGTCACGCCAAAACTGTGTCCGCAAAAGTTGCGGTTTTACGACAGTAAAATTTTCTAAATGTGCCAGCGGATGTCCACCCCGCTGCTTGCATGACTGTTTCAAGGGGCAATTGTGCGAAAACAGCTTTACTTGTTGAGGCCATTCTGGTACTGTGGGCAGAATAAATGTTGGTATTAATTCCAGCCTTGACAAGGCACAATTTTACCCAACGACTGCCTGAAGCCCGAGTGACGGGTTTGTGTGGCTTTGTGTAACTAATTAAGCGTCTGGTATGTCCACCCCGAAGACGCTGGGTACGACTAATGTACTCTTTTAACACGGTTATCACACAAAGACGCCTATCCGGAGGGAAAGGCTTCAAAGCCACTGAAGGAGCTGGTCGATCCGCCCGGGAGTGCTTCAGTGGGACGTCAAAACTGAACACATAGTCACCACCTCTACGGAGCAGCTTCAAATCCAACAGGTGAAGCGTTTGGCAACGTTGCCCTGTGACGAGCGCCAATAACATACAGAGCTTTATGGTGAGATCCTTGAGACACAAGTCCCGCACTGGTGACAACTGCCGTAAGTAACTGAGAACAACAGTGACATCCCAGGAGGCTGAATAACAGGCTCGTGATGGCCTAGAGTTGAAAACTCCTTTCATAAAGCGAATTACCAGGGGGTGTTGGCCAAATGCCACACCAGCGAAAGGCCTCAATACTGAAGAAAGGGCACTGCGTGCCGTGTCAATAGAACTGGAATTTAAACCAGCTTGAAAAAGTTCTGCAAGGAAATCTAGGGCATGATTCAACTCTGGAGAAAGGGAATTAAACCCCATTCTGATACAGTAGTCCTGCCAGCGGCAAATGTAAACGTCATACTGTGCCGTCGTACCCTGTCGCCAGGACGCCAGGATAACGTTGCGAGTTCTGAGCGAAAGGCCTTGAGGAGCAAGGGATCTCCCGATAATCGACATGCCAACAGACGAGACTGCAGACGATGAACCACCTGGCCTTTGGGGAGAAGTCGGTGCATCTGCGGGAGCAGAAGAGGGTAGTCCACTAGCCGGTGTGGGATCAAACTGAACCACGCCGCCAACGGCCAATCGGGCATCACCAAGATGGCGTCCCCATCGTCTTGAGTGAGCTTCTGTGCAACCTTCCCCAACAAACTGAAAGGAGGACATGCATATGAGAACAAATTCTCCCCAGACATAGTAAAGGCATCAATGTGACTTGCATGTGGATCTGGGTGCCACGCAACATAAGTTGTTAGCTTGTGATTCAATCTTGAGGCAAACAGATCAATCTCGGGCTTTCCCCATAATTTTGTAAGCACTTTGAAAACTTCCCCATAGAGGGACCATTCAGTATCCTTGTTGATCAATTTGCGGCTGCCAAAATCCGCCTCTACATTACATTGGCCTGGAATATGAGTGACAGATAACCAAATGTCATGATCAATGCACCAGTTCCATATTTCTAAGGCCAAAGAATTGCCTAACTTTGATACAGAACCACCCATATGTTTGATATATGCCACTGCTGTGACGTTATCAGATCTGACTTGAACATGTACCTTGGACATGTTTTGACAAAATGATTGTAAGCCCAGGCCTATAGCCTGGAGCTCTTTTG
>JBCBSJ010000279.1:0-2155 GCA_039819245.1 Cyanobacteria bacterium J06638_20 | reverse complement strand
GTCCTGAATTATTCTACGGTAACTGATTTTGCCAGGTTGCGAGGCTGATCCACATCCAGACCACGACGGGCGGCGATGTGGTACGCAAGGAACTGGAGGGGGATGACCGTGAGGAGGGGCGACAGTAGCTCGTCTACGGTGGGGATGGGGAGCTGGTCGTCGAAGACCTCGGCGGCGTGCTCATCATTCATAGCAGTGACGCCGATGAGCTGAGCGTCTCGGGCTTTGGCTTCCTGGGAGTTGGAGAGCACCTTTTCGTAGACTAGACCCGGAACGGCGATCGCCACCACGGGGACTTTGGCATCGAGGAGGGCGATCGGGCCGTGTTTCATTTCTCCGGCAGGATAACCTTCGGCGTGGATGTAGCTGATTTCCTTGAGCTTCAGTGCGCCTTCCAACGCGATGGGATAGTTGATGCCTCGTCCTAGGAAGATGAAATCTTGGGTTTCGGCAAATTGGTGAGAGAGTTCGCCGATGTAGCGTTCTTGCACCTCCAGGATGGCCTCCATTTGGGCGGGTAGTTGGCGCAAGCCTTCGACGATCGCCCCCAACCGCTCTGGTGTGAGAGTGCGACGCCGCACGGCCAAATCCAGTGCTAGACAGTAGAAGGCGACCAATTGGGCACTAAAGGTTTTGGTGGCGGCGACTCCAATTTCAATCCCAGCGCGAGTGTCGATCAGGTCAGACACCATATGTCCCAGAGTGCTGTCGGTGCGGTTGGTGATACCCAGCATCCGGGTCGCAAACTTGGGTTCTTGATCCAGCCGTCGCCGCTTTTCCATCTCCAGGGCTGACAAGGTGTCGGCGGTTTCCCCCGATTGCGTGACGCCGATGGTGAGGGTGTTGGGCATCAGCGGTGTAGGGGAATAGCGGAATTCGGAGGCGTAGTGAACCTGAGTGGGAATCTCGGCAAGTTGCTCCAGCAGATAGCGCCCCACCAGCCCTGCGTGCCAACTGGTTCCGCAGGCTACGATTTGGATATGCTCGAGTTCCTCATAAAATCGCTCGGGTAAACCCAGACGCACCGGATTGGTTTGTGAATCGGGTGTCCATTCGGGATCGAGATAGGCTTCCAGACTGGCACGCACGACCCCTGGTTGTTCGTAGATTTCCTTCAGCATGAAATGCTTGAAGCCCTGCTTCTCGACCTGGATGGGGTTCCAGTTTAGGGTTTGGGGATGCTTGCGTAGGCGATCGCCCTCAAAGCTATAGACCTCAATTCCCATGGGCGTTAGCCGAGCGAGTTCGCCATTTTCCATAGTCAATACCACCTGTGTGTGGGTGACAAGGGCAGGGGTATCCGAGGCGCAGAAGAATTCCCCTTGCCCAAAGCCCAGCACCAACGGAGCTTGCTGCCGCACCGCAATCAACTCATCGGGAAAATCGACCGAGATGATAGCCAGGGCAAAGGCGCCCTCCAGGTCGTTTACTGCCCGCCGGGTGGCCTCAAAAAACAGCGAGGAGGTCGGCATTTCCACGGCTAGCGTGCCTGCTTTCAATTGCTGGCAATACTCTGCGATCAGGTGAGGAATGACTTCAGTATCAGTATCTGAGCGGAACTCATGCCCTTTCGCTTTCAGCTCGGCACGTAGCTCACGATAATTTTCGATGATGCCGTTTTGTACGACAGCGATGCGCCGAGCTGTATCGGTGTGGGGATGGGCGTTGTATTCCTCGGGCTTGCCATGGGTGGCCCAGCGGGTATGGCCAATGCCAACCTGCGCCGGATTCTCTTGCCCCGCCAGCTTTTCCTGCAAATTTTGCAGCTTACCCTTTGCGCGCACACAATGGATTTCGTCATCCAGGATGGTCGCCATGCCGGCTGAGTCATAGCCTCGATACTCGAGCTTCTGCAAACCTTCTAGCAAAATTTGGCTTGCCGCTTGCGTTCCGATGTAGCCGACAATCCCACACATACGCGACCTCCCACATCACCACAAAAAAGTTCACCCTATTGTAGCGGTCGGGCTTCCCTTCGTCAGGATAATTAGATCAAATCCGGTTGAATAGCCATAAAACCCAAATATAGCGGTGTGCAACTGCACCAAGTACAGAGTTGGTTGTGTGTGGGCGCGTCGCGCCCACACACAACCGTACTTAACCAAACTTAACCAACGCGCATAGCGCTATATGTTTTGTGCGCGCCGCTCAGCGG
>JBCBSJ010000278.1:0-2279 GCA_039819245.1 Cyanobacteria bacterium J06638_20 | reverse complement strand
TTTCACTCTAAAGTTGTGTGTCAGAATCAATTACAGCACAGAGGATTGCGGAGTAATGCTAGGGAAGCTGCTAGCCAAACGCTACAAACTCATGACTATTTTGGGAGCGGGAGGCTTCGGTCAGACGTATCTGGCAGAGGACATTCAAGCGGCTCGACGTTGTGTTGTGAAGCAGTTTCAGCCGACGACCCGCGATGACAAATTCCTCGAAGTAGCGCGGCGGCTCTTTCAAACCGAAGCCGAAACCCTAAAACGGCTGGGCATCCACGAACAGATCCCCCAACTCTACGATTATTTTGAGGAAGACGAAGAATTCTATCTGGTTCAGGAATTTATTGATGGGGTATCCCTGGCGAGTGAAATGACCCGCAAGCGGCGACTGCCCGAAGCGGATGTCGTCACTATTTTGCAAGATGTGTTGAATGTGCTGCAGTTTGTGCATCAACACCAGGTCATTCATCGGGACATCAAGCCAGGAAACTTGATTCGGCGGAAGGAAGATGGACGCATTGTCCTCATTGACTTTGGAGCAGTCAAAGAAATTCGTACCCAATTTTCGACGGGCATTGGAACAGGGTTAACGGGTTTCACCGTTGGCATCGGAACGCAGGGGTATATGCCCAGCGAACAGTTAATGGGGCGGCCTCGGTTTAGTAGCGATGTCTATGCCCTGGGAATGACAGCGGTTCAGGCGGTGACGGGATTGTCTCCCTCTCACTTGCCCGATGATCCCCATTCCATGGATGTGCTCTGGAAAGATCAGGCGGCGATTAGCCCTGGCCTAGAATTCATCCTCGATCGCATGGTGCGACAAGACTACACCCAGCGCTATCCCAGCGCCGACGATGTGATTTCTGCCCTACAAAAGCTCACGGAAATTCCGACCAATATCACTGAGATTCCGGTCGAAATGCTGCTGCCAGAGTCGCTGCTCAACCAGCCCTGGACACAACCGGTTCCGAAGGAAACCTGGCGACAAATGGTGGGGGCAGGGGTAAGGGCGATCGCGATCGCCACCGCCTCGGTTACCGCACTGATGTTTGGGATGCGCCAGCTGGGGTTAACGGAACCGATGGAGCTGGCCATCTACGACCAAATGATGCGCCTCCACACGCCCTCCGATGATCCACGCATCCTCACGATCGGTATTACCGAAGCCGATCTACGAGAGCTGAACCGATCAACACCTTCCGATGCCACCTTGGCGCAAACGATAGAAACCTTGCAGGAACTCAACCCGGCAGTGATTGGGCTCGATCTCCTGCGCGAGTTGCCCCAAAACCCTGGGCGCCCTGAGCTGCTAGAGCAACTAGAAGCCGACAACGTCATTGCCATCATGACCCTGAGCGAAACCGAGGAGGATATCGTTCCGGCACCCGAAAATGTGCCCCCGGAGCGGGTTGGTTTTAATGACCTGCCCATTGACTCAGATGGAGTTGTGCGCCGCAGTTTGCTATTTGCCTCGGTAGAGGAAAATAGCTACTTTTCCTTTGCCAATCGCCTTGCTCTCACCTATCTGGCAACACAGGGCATTGAGCCAACCAACCCCGACCTCGAGGATCGCGAACTAATTCAACTGGGGGAGGTTCTCATGCGCCCCTTGGAACAAACCTCCGGCGGCTATCAATTTGCCGATGCGGGGGGTTATCAGATTTTGCTCCGTTATTCCATGCCCACCCAGCCGGGGCGGCTGATTTCCCTGAGTGATGTCCTGAATGGCAATCTGGATCCCGAGTGGGTCGAGGACAAAATCGTGCTGATTGGCACCGTAGCTCCCAGTGGCAAAGATCTGTTCTACACACCCTATAGTGCGGGGCAGCAGGAAGAGCACCAGATGCCTGGGGTCATCATCCATGCACAAATGGTCAGTCAGTTGGTGCAAGCCGCAATGGGTGATCAACCCTTGTTCTGGTATCTGGCTGATGGGATTGAGATGGTGTGGGTCGCGGGCTGGGCGTTGGTAGGAGGCGTCCTGGGTTGGTTTGTGCGCAACCCAATCATATTAGGAATTAGCACAACGACCTGGATTGTGATTGTGCTCGGTGGGGGCATGATGTTGTTCAACCAGGGGGCATGGATTCCCGTTGTCACTCCGGCGATCGCCCTCTTCATTACGGATGCTGGAGTTTCGGTCTTCCGCCTATACCGCGATTACAGCCGCCAGCGCAAAGCCACCGAATGGCTCTCGACGACCGCCATCACTGCCACCACCGAGCACAATCACAATCCAGGTCGTTGTGCTAATTCCTAATATGATTGGGTTGCGCACAAACCAACCC
>JBCBSJ010000277.1:0-2313 GCA_039819245.1 Cyanobacteria bacterium J06638_20 | reverse complement strand
TTTCAAGAAAGTGCGTGGCTGGTCAAAGCCACTGTCTCTCGCACACTTTTGCAGCGGAGAGGAGGGCGCACCGCGTCCGCAAGCGCGCGCGCGCACACACACAAAAGGGACGCAAGGAGGCAGTTCGTTCCGCGTGGCGCAGCGGCGAGGAGGGCAAGCCCCGTCGGTGGTCCCCAGAGGCAGACGGACGCTCGTGTAAGGGTGCACCACACCAGCCTAGGGTTCCTAGGGAGAGACACTTGGTCCTTCGGGGCCTTCTGGTCTGGGCGGGTGCCGCGCTGCCGCTGCGAGTAACAGCTGGCTCTTCTTGTCAATCTCGGGGACCGAGCGAGAGCTTAGGAACCAGTGAGAGAGTGGGCGCTTCACTCGCTCCGATTGCGTCAAATGTGGCGGCGCTCCGCTGCGCCTCCGCAGAGCACGCCTGAAAGAAACCCCTCGGGGGCCACAGGAGCACTTGTGGCGAGGAGAAATGGGCTCCCACGAATATAACAGCTTGCCACGGGAGTGCCTCCTCAGCAGCGGCGCTTCCTTTTGGCACCGCTGGTGGTGTGCGAAAACTGTGTGCAAAGCGTTCTGCGAGGGGCGATTTCGAGTCAGCGTGTGCCGAAACTGTCGGTGACAGCCGCAGTCCTCATTGCGCGAAACGGATAGGAAAGCGACTGTTGGGATGCGACAACATGAATGGGGAATGGTGAAGCTGCTAGGAGGAGATCATAGAATACCAAATCATCGTGGCCGAGACGACCTGTAAAAGTTTACGTACGGGAGGGCACAACAGCAATCTGAACAGAGCTTTCCTGCAAAGCTTCACCCACTCCACCTGACGCGCTCAATCTTTGGCCACGCTCTGTCAGTGGCTACATCGTAGGTAGAGGTTTCTTTCTGATGTATTAAACATATGTCGAGTACACATATCTGCTCTTCCAAGCCTACTGCTCTCTGCCGGGGCTTCAGACACTACTGCTCTACAAACAGCCTTCCTGTCAGGCAGCAGTGCTCTCACGACCTGGAGGGAGCGTGGTGGGCTTCTTTGCACTCTGTCTACATGTGGGTTGTAGGATGTAAACATCCGCATCGAGAGTATTGAAGAATCTAGGAAGAGATCTGAAAACTCATCATGACGCCCTGGATGGATCCGAGAGTGGATAATACCCTAGCTGGTTAAACGTTGAAAAGCATGTTGGCCTGCTCGTTCAGCTTGTGTTCCGTGAACGCATCCACCGGCACCGTATCACTCCCGTACGCCGAGAACTTAAAGTCCGTGCTACACAGACTGTCAAGCTCGTAGTCCTGGGGTACGCCATCGATCAATCCCTTGCCGTCCTTGTCTTGTGCAGCCATCACCTGCGGGTGACCCCCAACACGTACGCATGCCAGTTAGATGGCCTCAGCTGAGTGCAAGTAGGTAGGGGCCCTTCCAGACGCACCGCTTGGCCCTCGTCGGTGTACTTTATGCGGCTGGTCTGACCAACCACCCCATGGGCCACGGAGGAGAGAGCAATCTTGCTCAGCTTCAGGTTGAGGTGCGCCATCTCCAGCGCATCCATCGCGTCCAGCTGCCATGATGATGGAGCAGGCACAAAGTCGATACTGGCCACAAACCTCCACTGCTTGGCCGCATTAATGCTCACACGGCCAAACGACTTGAAGTTGGCCAGGGTCACTGTGACCGCTGAGGGGAGCGATACACTGCCGAGACGCAACGCATCAGCTCCGTTGAGTCGCACAGAGCCCCCAAAGAAGCATGCACTCATGCGCTCCTGCGCCGGACAGAGTGACTCCATCGGCGATGTGACAATGCTCACTTCAACTACGGACGTTCCAATGAGTACTGCCACTTCGGTCAACCACTGCATTGCATTTGAAAGCAACGTTTAGCACGCATGCATTGCTTCGGCTAGCTCCTCACAACATGAGGCAGGCAACAACAATCCCCTATATACGTCAGCAGTACTCTTGCGCCCCCATACTTACAGTTCCTTGCTCGTGGAATGGCGTGCTTAGCAGGGTGTCAGGGTCAATGGCCAGCCCGGTAGTGTATGCAGTACCAAACTTGGCGTTCACGGCCAGGCTCTCATCAGAGATAAGTGCATAATACGTACCAGCTACGCCGGTAAAGTCAAAGCTACAAGCGAGCAGGTGGCAGCTTAGCATTCGGTGTGATGTGGCGGAACGCTTGACGACGACAAGGTTGTAAGGTTGCGATTGGCATGTACCTCTGCTTTTGTAGGCCACTCACATGCGGGTCGGACGTTACAGCGCCGGTAGTGTCTGGCTCGCAGTCCATTTGGCCTTGCTCATAGCCAACGTCGT
>JBCBSJ010000276.1:0-2341 GCA_039819245.1 Cyanobacteria bacterium J06638_20 | reverse complement strand
GGCGATCGGGGCGCACAGTCCGCCAGTTCATTGATGCGCTACAGGCAGAGCTAGCCCGCCCAGCCGATCACTAGAGGGGATTCAGTGATATGGGCGTTGCTTAATCCAGGGATGAATTTTTTGTTTGAAACCGCGCGGTGCGCGGTTTCAAACAAAAAATTCATCCCTGGATTAAGCAACGCCCATATCACTGAATCCCCTCTAGTGATCGGCTGGGCGGGCTAGCTCTGCCTGTAGCGCATCAATGAACTGGCGGACTGTGCGCCCCGATCGCCCATTGTGTCGGGTCGCCCACTGCAACGCGCGAAACTCCAAGTCCGAGATCTCGATCGCCAATCCTGCCTGGGACGCCAGATGATGCACAATCGCCAGATAGGTAGTCTGGTCAGCGGGTTCAAAGGTGAGGGTGAGTCCGAAGCGATCGCTAAATGATAGCTTTTCCTGCATCGTGTCCCAGGCATGGACTTCGTCTGCGTCGCGGGGGCGGGGGCGATCGTCCATAAACTCGCGTACCAGATGGCGACGGTTCGAGGTGGCATAGACCACCACATTGGCAGGACGGGCAACTATGTTGCCTTCCAGTACCACTTTCAGCGCTTTAAATGCTTCGTCATCCTCCTCAAAGGACAGATCATCCACGAAGATGATGAATTTTTGGGGCGTATCCCGTAGGCGATCGACAATGTGAGCCAGATCCCGCAAGTCCGATTTGGCCACTTCGATCAGACGCAGGCCGCGATCGCCAAATGCGTTTAGCAACGCCTTCACCGTCGAGGACTTACCCGAACCACGACTACCGTAAAGCAGCACGTTCAACGCCGGATAGCCTGACAGCAACGCCTCTGTATTTTGGATTAACTGATGCCGGGGGGCTTCATAGGCCGCCAACTCGTTCAAGCGGATCGGATCAGGGTGGGCAACGCCGACCAGCTCTCCCCGTTGCCAACGAAACGCACGATAGCGGGCAAATAGCCCCACGCCTGCCTGGCGATAATACTGAGCCAGCGGTTGCAGCAGGGTTGCCCAGTCATCCCGGCCGAGGCGATCACGAATAGCGTTTCTTGCCCCCGCCGCCTTGCCATTCGTTTTGTTGCCATTGCCTTCTGGATCCATCGACGGCATTTCCAGAATGGGCAGATCCTGAGTTCTGGTCGCCTCTTGAACCCAGCCCGCCAATCGCACCCCATCACTGGCATAGAGCGCCTGTAAGAGGCGTAGATCATGCTCGACTGCTCTGACCAACGGCGGGGCAATTGCTGACAAGGGCGATCGCTGAGCCTGCTGGGTAAAGGGATTGTCGCAAACCAACAGTGCCTCTACAACATACTCGCGCCAAGTCTGCCGACAGTCCGCCAGGGTGTAGAACCACTGCCCATAGGTCGATAGGATTTTTGGACTCGTTCCACTCGCTAGTGCATCTAGCACGGCCAACCATGCCTGCCCCGGAGCAGCGGATAACACCGCCTGGTAAAGCACCAGTTGTGCCGCCTGCTGTTGGAGCTGCCGCACGTCGTCGAGAAATACATGTGCCATTCGGTCAATTTTGGATTTTAGATTTTGGATTTTGCTTGCAAGGATGCTCTACCAAACGGTGAAGGGATGCTGCTTTAGCCTAAGTTCATGTGCTTGTCACCGGACACAGCCATTATCCAATCCAATTCATCCCAAACAATATTGTGTTTTGTTTCGGCCAGGACTTCCGCAAAACTAGCGCCACCTTGCTTGACGCGTTAAGGGTGTGAGTGTGGCACACCTTCTTCCGTCGGACACTTTCTCCCGGCGGATGGTTGGCCTAGCCTTGATGGTTATTTCGTCAGAGTGGAACGAAGGAGTCACCCGTTCGGGCAGGGTCTCCTTGTCTATCTTGAGATATATTCTGATAGTAAGAATCGGTAAATGAAGATGCTGGCCAAAGTCAGCAGGCTTGGGTTTGCATCTTCCAGTTACGTTTGTGGGTTGAGTGAACGGTTTCTCTATTGTGAATAATCTCTCATCTCCCGCGTTGTCGCGGGGCGATCGCCCGTCCGAATCAGGCGCGATCGCAGTTATCGACATTTCTGACCTGACCGCTCAGGCATTTCAAGACCAGTATTTCCGACCAGGCGTCCCTATCGTTGTGGCTGGGCTGCTGGCCAATCAAGAACCCTGGACGCTCGACTTCCTGTGCCAGCACTTGGGAGAGGCTGTTTTCCCGGTGCGTCAGTATGGGCGCGATCGCTACCAGCAAGACAAACGCGATTGGGCCGATATGGGCAGCGGCGTCACAGTTCATAGCATTTCCTTCCGCGAATATGCCGACCTGATTCGTAGCGGCGAGGCACATGAGCAAGACCTCTATCTG
>JBCBSJ010000275.1:0-2362 GCA_039819245.1 Cyanobacteria bacterium J06638_20 | reverse complement strand
CCCCCCCCGCCTTACTCTTGGTGGGGGTTTTTGGGGGGGGGTTGTGTTTCGCGCCCCCCCTCGTTTTTTCGCGCTCCGCCCTTTGTTCACCCCCTGTGTGGGTGGTGTGGGGGCCCCCCGCCCCCACCCACAACCAACTCTGTACTTAACCAATGCGCATAGCGCTATAAAAGCTGGGGGGAAGCGAATCACTTCCCCCCACAAATCACCACCTCAAGGATTCAGTCGGCGTTCACACAAACTCGGCGTTCACACAAACTAGGTCGGCGTCCGTACCAACAAGACCGGGCAGTTGGCATAAACTCGCACATAATCCGACAGGGACTGCCCCAATAGCCGATCCAGATCCGGTAGCCCTTTGGCAATGGTAGGACGGCGGTCGGGCGACCCAAGGATGAGCAGGTCGACATTCAGGTCTTCGGCAACCTGGCAGATCCGCTCACCCGGTTTGCCTTCGGGGGCGATCGCCTTGTAGTTAATGCCTAGCTTTTTGGCTTCGGCGATCGCCGGAACCATCACCGGATCTTCTTCAGGATTACCCGCAATTTCGCCAGGCTTGAGTTTCATATCCGGATTGGTGTGAACCAGCACCAGTTGGCCACCTTTGATGTCCCTGACGATTTTGAGTGCCAGTGCCAGCGTATCCTTAGCCGTTTCAGATTGATCGACCGCCACCATCACCCGGTTGATGCGCTTGACGTAGATATCATCCTTCACTAGCAGCATAGGGCGGGAGGCAAGCTGGAACACATACTGACTAACGGAATTCTCCAGAATCGACTGAAGCCGTTTCAGTCCCCGCGACCCCATAATGATCAAGTCGGTTTCCGTGTCATCGGCCATCTTCACCACAATGCTTTTGGGATCGCCCTGCTTCAAAATCGGATCAACCTTTTGGGCTTCCAGACCTAGGTTTTGAATGGCATTCGAGAGAACCTGTCCTCCTTCCTCAAGGCGACGGGTCATCTCCTCTGTCGTGACTTGGGGGTGAACGACATGGAGAACCGTGACGTTGGCTGCCTGAAAACTCGGCAACTCCATCAACCTTTTGAGCATCTCTTCTGTATGCCCAGTGCCAGAGTCGGCTAGCAGAATCTTTTCAATTCTCTCCAACATAATTGCCTCTCAAACGTTGATTGACCTATAGGAATGAAAAATGAAGAAATCGAAAGTGATTTGAAAACACGCTTCAACACAGAATTGCTATCTTGTGCAACTCTGTGCTCCGATGCAGCATGTCGTGGGACAAACATCGGCCTAAGTTTCAGCTTAAGGGAACACCCCAGGGCATCGGCACGAATGATGTAAAAATTGATGTGATCGTTGTTTGCTTAAGCGTTGAGCCTCATTCGGTTCCGCCCCATTTCCGTTTAGCACTATTCTCAGGACGACCATGCAACCCCAGCTCGATGAAACCCATGCTATTCAACAGGCCTCGCAGGTGCCACCACTCGAATGGTTTGAGTACCCTGTCCAAGCGTTTCCCCACAATACGGATTATGGCGGCGTCGTATGGCATGGGGCTTACATCACCTGGCTGGAAGAGGCGCGAGTGGAATATTTGCGATCGCTCGGTATCAGCTTTGCCGACATGGTGGCCATGGGTTGCGAATTACCCGTCGTCGAGCTGACAACCCGCTATCATCGTCCGCTGCGCATGGGCGAGTCGGCCATTCTGCGTACCCGCATGCAACAGATGAGTGGAGTCCGGCTGGTGTGGGACTCTCAACTGGTCTCGCCCGATCGACAAATCCTCTACCTCACCGCCCAAGTCACCCTAGTTACGGTTGATCGCGAAAAGGGCAAAATTATGCGCCAACTGCCTCCAGCGTTCGAGGATATATTTGCTCGCTTAGCCAACCCCAGCAACGAATCCTAGGCAGCAAGCCATCAACCCAATAAACCAACGAACCAGTCGAATAGTGCCCGAATCTGTTGCCAGATGGCATCGGGGCCAATGCCAAAAAAGAGCTGGAATAGTAGAACCAGGATGGCAATAATAATGGCCACTCTGATGGTCACTCGTACAACACGCACAAGCCAGGTAAAAACTAGAAACGTAATGACGAGTGCTGCCAAGAGAATAATGAGATCCATGAGCCCGGTTCGACCAACTACGGCTCTATTATCGATGGTTCGCTCCAGTTTGATGAAAACCAAAGCCAAATATTTTTCTAGAACCTTTGTGCTGCCAAGCCATGTATGGCGACGAGCTTAAGTGAGAGTGCATCTCAGTTTTGCAAGACTCATGCTGCGAAAGCGCCGTTAAGGTAAGCGCAGCGCTGCTTCAATACCTGTGGAACGTTGTGTTGCTTCCACTGTGCCCCCGAAATTTTGACCCGTCGCCCAATCTGTTTCACTG
>JBCBSJ010000274.1:0-2400 GCA_039819245.1 Cyanobacteria bacterium J06638_20 | reverse complement strand
CTTACACGACAATACCGAGCCACTCTTGCCTGCGAAGCAGGAGGCATCTCGCTTCTGGAACTCGAGAAGCTCTGCGGCTCGCTCCTCGAAGGCCAGGGTCTCACCTGACCTGCAAAAGATGCGGTCGAAGCGCAGATAGAGCTCCCCTACCTATCGGACGGCGCAGGTCCTACAGAACACATGCTCACCGATCATCTGACAAAGGCAATACCCGGTAAGCAGCTGAAGGACTGGACTGGACTTTACTAGCATAGCCTGAGGCGCTACGCAAGGCGTGAAGAGGAACTAAGAACTAGGTAGTGAGGCATGTAAGCCGAGGCGCCGATGGCGCGCCTCGAAGAGCATGTGGCTGGAATATCGCCAAAGCGAGACACTTAAACGCCGCAACAGCCCCAAGTATTCAGTAGGATGCTCAGCGAAACATTTCCGCAACCATTCTAAACCCGACTTATCCACGTGACCAAAGCTTTCCACAATCAGCGGCTGGAAGCGGTGAGAGCGACCCTCAGCGCGAGGCAGACTGGCCATGCTCTCAGAATACCGTCGTTCCTTCACGCGGCGAAGAGCTGCAGCCGCTGCTCCCCGACGGCGGGCGGCAGCAGTGAGGTGAGCGCTGGCCACAGGGCAGGTAATCGCGAGGTCCACATAGGCGGAGCGTCTGGCGGCAGGGTCTGAGACGAGGAGATCTGCAATACAGCGGGGCGGTGCAGGGTCCGAACCGGATCGGGGCAGCTCCGATTCAACCTCCACCGTGTGCCCTACCCGAGTCAAACATTCGCCGAGGATGTATTTGAGGCGAGTGTGACGCCTCGTACGGAGACCACGCAACAGTCCACACGAACCCAAGAAGTGGTAGCCACAAGCGTCAATCCGACTCTCACATCCCTGACAAAAAGACGGCCGGTTAGAGTGCCACGGAGCCTGTGGCAAACCGAGGTAAATGCGTGCAGCAGAGCGGAACTGGAAGGCATCGAGACGGTGACCCGGTAACGAAGGTAAAGTGGTTAGCCACAGGTGCGAGAGATGGCCTCCCATGCCGCGGAGGCGAGCGACGGTGGTAGGCGGGGTGAGGGGAGAGTTGAGTAAGATCGCATGAGCGGCACTGTGTTGGCCCCAGGTGAGGCTATGTTGAATCACATCAGTGCGGGTGCTCCACAATCGGCTCAAACCGGGGTAGTCTGCACCCGGTGACCCGGGGCTAGCTTCTCCGTCGTCGGCGAGAACCCTATCGAGGGGAGAGTCCTCAATCGCCTCAGCGCGTCCCCATAACAACTCCCTCCAGGAACGTAAGCGGGACCGATGTTCTTCCGGTACGGCGTTGCACCTCCTCAACGCCTGTTGCAGACCATCATAGATAGACAAAAGCTGGGGCGGAAGAGTCACTGGATCCTCACAAGTGAGTGCACGAGCCAACAGGCAGGCACTTCGGAGCCGGAAAGTCACCAAGGTACGAATTGCGGTAGCCCAGGAGGCGACCGCCGCAGGAGAGCAGACAACTCCCCGGTCTGCGACACCGAATCCCCCTAGTCGCAACGGTAGAGCGAGCTGGGCACGAATTAAGTCCCTGTCGGGAGCAGCTTCAAGATCGAGGGGCTCGTCCAAGAGTGTTCCCCAGTGCTGCAGGCTCATTTCGTCAGCCTTAGCCGCGATCCACGAACCCCAGACTGGAGGTAGGCTGCGCAACCAGTAGTTGAGTCGAGGACCGGCACAGAAACGAGAGAGCAAACAGGCCGATTGCAGCATGCTGTCTGGCAGGTGCTCAATAGCGTCGGTGAGCTGCTTGTGTCGTGCCAAAACTCGTTCGCAAGAGGCTTGGACAAAAGTATCACTCCCCAAACCGACACCGTGGTGCTCGAACCCTTCGCGTTCACCTAGGAGTCGCAGAGTAGGCGGCAGAGAAGCCACCGGCACGTCTCTCGGCGCCAGAAAACGACATTTGCCTCGTTCCACAGTCAAACCCACTCCAAGTGCAATCGCTTCGATCTGGGTCAACCCCCGAGCCAGATTCTCAGGAGTGCCCAACAAGGTGACATCATCGTGGTAAGCGATGATACGTAGATCTGGGACCTCAGTCGCCAGACGCGAGAGCACGACCTGTAATCCACAAGCATGAAGAAGAGGCCCACAGGGATCACCTTGTTGCACTCCAGTCTGTGCTTCAAAAACAGTACCCTCCGTTGTCAAGTAGGGGAGGCTCCCCCCGCCGTAAAGACCAGAGAGGAACGGCCACGCCTCCGGGAATACCCGTCGAATCACCTCCAGGGTATGCTTCCGCGAGACGCTGTTGAAGGCGTTCCGGAAGTCCACCACTAAAACTCCCCACTCCGGCCTACTGGCTCGTTCCAGTTCTATCCCATGGGTGATCAATTCGCAACCCCCGGAAAATCCCACCCCAACTTG
>JBCBSJ010000273.1:0-2411 GCA_039819245.1 Cyanobacteria bacterium J06638_20 | reverse complement strand
TATGCCTCTGCGGAGGGGGCACGGCTAGGACGGGTCATCCACGATAATATGGTGCCCGTGTCGGGGATGCGCGATCGCGGCCTCAAATCCGCCCGTTTCTACGTCATCCGCAACACGTCTATGCCAGCGGTTTTGTTGGAATTGGGATTTGTCACAGGAGCCGAGGATGCACCCCGCCTTGCCGATCCGCAATGGCGATCGCAAATGTCCGCCGCGATCGCCCGTGGAATCCTACAATATCTCCAACAAAACTACTAACCCCACCTTGAAGTGAATCCTTTGAGTCACGTAAATCCTTCCAACCCTCATCCATCCCACGCCTCCGGCTCTATGTCGGAGGCGTTTTCGCCCCATCCCATTGGCGTGTTTGACAGTGGTGTGGGTGGGCTAACGGTGCTGCGCCAACTCTATCGTCACCTGCCGCAAGAATCCTATCTCTACTTCGGCGATACCGCTCGACTGCCCTATGGCACACGCTCGGAGGCAGAGATTCTACAATTTGTCCGCGAAATTCTTCACTGGATGCAAAGCCAGGGCGCAAAGATGGTGCTGATGGCCTGCAACACTAGCTCAGCCCTCGCACTAGAAACGGTGCAGTCAGAATTCCCGATGCCCGTCCTGGGCGTCATCTTGCCCGGTGCGCGAGCGGCCGTCCAAGCCGGACGCCGCATTGGGGTGATTGCAACCCCCGCCACTGCCGCGAGTGGGGCCTATGGCCGGGCGATCGCCGAAATTGATCCCAATGCCCAGGTGTGGCAGATCGGCTGTCCTGAATTTGTCCCGCTGATTGAACAAAACCAACTTCATACCCCCTATATGGAGCAGGTTGCTCGCCGCTATTTGGCACCGCTCCTCGATCACCAGATCGATACCCTGGTCTATGGCTGCACCCACTATCCCCACCTGGAACCTGTCCTACGCAAAATCCTTCCTCCGACAGTCCATCTGGTCGATCCAGCCGTTTCCATGGTGGTAGCAGCGGAGCGAGAGCTAGACGCCCTGGGGCTACGGTGGGAACAACACAGTACCGTTGCCAAGCACCCCACGCGCTTCTGCGTCAGTGGTGAACCCCAACAGTTCGCAGCACTCTCCGCCCAGTGGCTCGGGCAAACGCCATTGGTTGAATGCGTCGATATCGCCAACTGTGTCAATTTGGCCGACAGCATTTTGTAACAGCATTTAGACAGACAGACGTAGGTAAACCCCCATCGTTTTTGCAAGCTCTGCCTATAAGGCTTGCCAAAAACGATGGGGGCTAGTTTCAACGCCAAAGTTCACACAACCCTTACCAAAGCCCCCCCTTCCCATGAAGATATTTGTTAGCAATTTATGGGCACGATAAACTTATATCTGCGCGCAGTAGAATCAATCACGTATCGCTCTGCATCCCGCGATGTATTCGTATTGAGAATAGGACTATATCTGTGATGTAGAGAGATAGTGTGGTCTAGAAGTTGAGCCAGACAGCATTGATAAGCCCATCTAAATGATGCCCACACTCGATATTTAGGTGTTTGCTGTCTTGGATAGTGGTTGGGCAAAAAGCCCCAGGCGTTTTCCTTATCTTTTGATTATTGCCACGGTTACAGGCTCTACCATGCTTATTTCAGATACTGTTTTGGGGCGTTATGCGCCTGATTTTGAGTTACCCGGCGTCACGGGACAAGTTCATCATCTCCGCTACTACCTCACCTGCTTTGCGCTCGTAGGGGTCGTTTTTTTGGCTCATGAGTGTCCGTCGGTTCAGCGATCGCTGCCTTATTTAAAGGAACTCCAGCAGCAGTTTCAAGCCAGCGGCTTTATGCTCATTGGGATTAATGCCAATGATGGCGTCCAATCCCCTATCGATCGATCGCCCCACATGTCGGCCTTCGCGGATACCTGGCAACTGAACTTTCCCTATCTCCGCGATGAAACACAAGATGTGGCCGAAACCTTCGGGGTGACCCATACCCCCCAAATGTTCCTGATTGACCAGGAAGGGGTCGTCCAGTTCAATGGCGGGATCGATACGCAGGTCGAAGCGGCGATCGCAGCACTCCTCCAGCAACAGATACCTCCTCAACCGCAAACCACGATCACAGGTACACCCTTAAAGCTTCGCCGTTAAGGGACTGTTGCAAAAATAAAACCCCAAAAATCCCAGTGAGAGGATAAGCAGTTCTTATCCCTCTTTAATCACTTTTGCCAGATGAAATCTATGATGCTTAAATTGTGTCCGTGAAACGCCTACTTTCCGGGTATGTCATAACGAGAGAATGGGGCATTCACTTTTCCTGTTCCCAAAGTGACAAAAGAGCGATTATCTTGATTGTCAAGTTTGAGGGACTAAATCTGTAACAGGAGGCATCTTCCACGAGGTCCTATCTCGAATCATGGCGTTAAGAATGCGAAGCAGTTTATGCATACAG
>JBCBSJ010000272.1:0-2416 GCA_039819245.1 Cyanobacteria bacterium J06638_20 | reverse complement strand
CGCCTACGGACCCTTTAAACCCAATGATTCCGGATAACGCTCGGACCCTCCGTATTACCGCGGCTGCTGGCACGGAGTTAGCCGGTCCTTATTCTTACGGTACCGTCAGAATAAGGACCGGCTAACTCCGTGCCAGCAGCCGCGGTAATACGGAGGGTCCGAGCGTTATCCGGAATCATTGGGTTTAAAGGGTCCGTAGGCGGGCCTATAAGTCAGGGGTGAAAGGCCACGGCTCAACCGTGGGACTGCCCTTGATACTGTAGGTCTTGAGTTATAGTGGGGTTGCCGGAACATGTGGTGTAGCGGTGAAATGCATAGATATCACATAGAACACCGATCGCGAAGGCAGGTGGCCAACTATGAACTGACGCTGATGGACGAAAGCGTGGGTAGCGAACGGGATTAGATACCCCGGTAGTCCACGCCGTAAACGATGGACACTAGCTGTCCGGGCCCTTGTGGCCTGGGCGGCCAAGCGAAAGTGATAAGTGTCCCACCTGGGGAGTACGTTCGCAAGAATGAAACTCAAAGGAATTGACGGGGGCCCGCACAAGCGGTGGAGCATGTGGTTTAATTCGATGATACGCGAGGAACCTTACCAGGGCTTAAATGCACTATGACAGGTCCAGAGATGGGCTTTTCTTCGGACATATTGCAAGGTGCTGCATGGTTGTCGTCAGCTCGTGCCGTGAGGTGTCAGGTTAAGTCCTATAACGAGCGCAACCCCTGCCGTTAGTTGCCAGCAAGTGAAGTTGGGGACTCTAACGGGACTGCCGGTGCAAACCGCGAGGAAGGTGGGGACGACGTCAAATCATCACGGCCCTTACGTCCTGGGCCACACACGTGCTACAATGGCCGGTACAGCGGGAAGCCACTGGGCGACCAGGAGCGGATCCACAAAACCGGTCACAGTTCGGATCGGGGTCTGCAACCCGACCCCGTGAAGCTGGAATCGCTAGTAATCGGATATCAGCCATGATCCGGTGAATACGTTCCCGGGCCTTGTACACACCGCCCGTCAAGCCATGGAAGCCGGGAGTGCCTGAAGTCCGTCGCCGCGAGGAGCGGCCTAGGGCAAGATCGGTAACTAGGGCTAAGTCGTAACAAGGTAGCCGTACCGGAAGGTGCGGCTGGAACACCTCCTTTCTGGAGCACGGCGCCCGTCCGGGCACCGGCCCTTTCGTCCCCTTTCCCTTTTTTTTGAAGAGGTCTCCGCGCTTATATATAAAGGAAAGACAGTCTCATAGCTCAGCTGGTTAGAGCGCTACACTGATAATGTAGAGGTCGGCAGTTCGAGTCTGCCTGAGACTACTGTCGAGGGCAGCGAGAAGTTTATGCCGCCGTATGGCGGTAAGTCCGCCCGGGACTGCTTGCGAAATTTTGGATTTTGAATTACGAATTCGGAATTTTCAAAAGTTCATAAAGGATATTGAAAGGGAAATTCTGGAAGTTGGGGATTCTGGCATTCTAAATTCTGAATTCTAAATTCTGAATTCCGTGAATGGGGGATTAGCTCAGCTGGCTAGAGCGCTTGATTTGCATTCAAGAGGTCACCGGTTCGACTCCGGTATTCTCCACTTGTCCCCGCGAAGGCGGGGACCTTCCCCGCGAATGCGGGGACCTTTCGGGGACGGCACCGGTCGACATCGGTATCCGCCGGGGGGATGCCCGCCTTCGCGGGCATAAAGGATCATTGACATATTGGGACGGTGGGCGCGGCGCATGGCGGCGCGCCCCCGGAGAGAAAGACACGAATCTAAAGAGAGAGGCGACGAATGCGCGGTGCGGGCATGTTTCCCGCACCGGGAAAAGGAAGGCGACAAGCCGGACAAGGGCGTATGGGGGATGCCTAGGCTCCCAGAGGCGAGGAAGGACGCGATAAGCTGCGAAAATCCGCGGGGATCGGCACATACGATATGATCCGCGGGTGTCCGAATGGGGCAACCCGCCATGTTGAAGGCATGGCATCCCGCGTTATCGCGGGAGGCGAACCCGGCGAACTGAAACATCTAAGTAGCCGGAGGAGGAGAAAACAAGAGTGATTCCGGTAGTAGCGGCGAGCGAACCCGGAGAAGCCCAAACCGTCCCCGTTTCGGCGGGGTCGGGGTTGTAGGACCGCGATGTTCCCTGTGCGATGAACCGGAAGCAGTTGGAAAGCTGCGCGATACGGGTGACAGCCCCGTACGGGCAAAGGACATTTGGGATAGCGGTATCCTGAGTAGCGCGGGGCACGTGTAACCCTGCGCGAACCCGGCGGGACCATCCGCCAAGGCTAAATACTCCTGGGAGACCGATAGTGGACCAGTACCGTGAGGGAAAGGTGAAAAGAACCCCGATCAGGGGAGTGAAACAGACCCTGAAACCATAAGCCTACAAGCGGTCGGAGTCCCGTTTATGCGGGATGACGGCGTGCCTT
>JBCBSJ010000271.1:0-2457 GCA_039819245.1 Cyanobacteria bacterium J06638_20 | reverse complement strand
TTGGTCACTCCCAAACACCACATAGCTCTCCCCAGAGCCGTTGCCATTGGGGTCGGCACCAATGGCACCGATGATCAGATCATCAAAGCCCTCGCCATTGATATCCCCGGCACCGCTCACCGAACCACCAGAGCCATCACCCGCATCAATACCATTGAGGATAAAACCATTGCTACCATTCAGATCCGCCAGCTCCGCACGGGCCGCAAAGCCTTGGTCGCTCCCAAACACCACGTAGCTCTCCCCAGAGTCATAGCCATTGGGTTCGGCACCGTTTGCGCCAATGATCAGATCATCAAATCCATCGCCATTGATATCCCCGGCTCCGTTCACCCAAATCCCGGAGTTGTCAAGTGCATCAATACCGTTGAGGATAAAGCCATTACCGCCATCAAGATCCGCCAGATTCACACGGGCCGCAAAGCCTTGGTCACTCCCAAACACCACGTAGCTCTCCCCAGAGGAGAGGCCATTGGGGTCAGCACCGGCTGCACCGATGATGAGGTCGTCAAATCCATCGCCATTGATGTCCCCAGCCCCACTCACCGAATAACCAGAGTTGTCACCCGCATCAATGCTGTTGAGGATAAAGCCATTACTGCCGTTGAGGTCCGAGAGATTGAATTGTGCCGGAAAGGTCATAATGAGCCCCTAATAAATGAGCGTGATGGTTATCGCAAAGTGATGACGGGGCGATCGCTCTCCTGCCATGCCCGATGCGAACCAGACAGCAGATAAAGCGCTCGGAACCCTGACTATTATTACGCCATCGCTAGATTATCAAAATTCATAGGGAGGCTCACGGCGATCGCCGTAGATTTACGGACATGTGAATCTGGCGTTTAGTGCATGGGAGAAGAGAGGGGCCGATCTCAAAGCTCCCGATATTGCCAGAACATCGGGAGCTTTGAGAGATGCGTTTTAGTAACGGTTCAATTCAAAAGCTGAGGTAATGCAGCAACGCTTCGATTAAACGGGGCGATAGTTGAAGACGTTGCTGGAGATCTGCCAAATTGCGGTAGATCCCATACCGCTGCCGATTCTGTACGATCGCCCGTGCTAGGTATAAATCGATCGCTGGAACGCGCACTAGCATCTCTGCCGAAGCAGCATTGGGATTGACGGGTTGGATGGTGCAAGGGCTGGCGGGGTCGTAGTAGCAAAATTGCAAAATCGGAGCCAGGGGTTGCAACCGTTGCACTGAAAGGCTGAGGGCAGCGGCAACATCATCTAAGCTGTGGAACTGGACTCCGGCTTTGCGTAAAGACACCAGCGTTTTGGCTTGGTGGATCGAAACCCCTGGAAGCCGCAGCCAGTCATCTGTTTCTGCTTGGTTCACATCGATGCCAATGCCCATTTGCGCCGCAAGTCGTACCTCTTCAAACGACTGGAAGCGATAGTAGGGATCCCGCTCAAGGCGCGATCGCAATGCTCCTTGCCCCTTGGCTCCATCGCCCAATTGATTCAAAAGCTTTATCCACATGGTTGGAGAACGGCGAATGCCTCTGGGGTTTACCTGTGCTGTTCACTGACCGAATGCCGAAATCCCTGCGGAAGCGGCAGTGTTGAGTGGTTAATTTCTAGGGCAACTAGCCAATGCGATCGAGCAAGTTCCGTCGTTTCTGCTCAAACTCATATTCCGAGATGAGTCCTTCTTGCCGCAAACGATCGATCTCTCGTAGCGCCTCAGCGACTTTGCTAACCTGCTCAGCGTCTACTGGAGCAGTCGTTTGAGGTGTTGAGGACTGAGGCAAAATGCCAGTGTTGTAGTTTTGGTCAAACTTCGCGGGTTCTTGGGTCAAGTACCACACAGCTTCTACAAAACTAGCCGTGCGCGAAATCATCCCGGCTGGGGTGAACCCTGATAGCAGGTAGACTATGCCCCAACCTGGCTGTCGCAAATAAAACTTGTGGAGTCCAGGGACAAAGGTTCCGGCAAAGGCAAGGGCGATCGCCATTGAGCGGTTTTTCGGCTTTTGTTCCATACCAAATACAGGTGGTCGCAATGCAGAAAACGGACGGTCTTTAGACAAAGGCATCCGCTAGAAATAGCGTCAGGCAAAATATTTGCGACGGAAAGCATCGCACAAAACAACCCATGCCGCCTCCTTCGCGAATACCCCCGATCATAGCGAAAATCTGCAAGAAGCAAGGGTTGACTCGTGACACCGACTTGTTACGTTACTTCACAAAAAGGTTTAGGACTTGCGTGAAAATAAAATTCCAAAAACCCAAGGAGAAGGGCGGCGGGCTAAGCCCGCTGCCCTTCTCCTTGGGATTTTGGAATTTTATTTTCACGCAAGTCCTAAACCTTTGTGCAAAGTAACGTAACAAGTCGGTGTCACGAGTCAACCCTTGCTTCTTGCAGATTTTCGCTATGATCGAGGGTATTCGCGAAGGAAGCGGCATGGGTTGTTTTGTGCGATGCTTTCCGCCGCAAATATTTTGCCTGACGCT
>JBCBSJ010000270.1:0-2507 GCA_039819245.1 Cyanobacteria bacterium J06638_20 | reverse complement strand
GTATCTGTGTGGCAGCCTTAATTTCGCCAAGTGTGGCGACTAAGCCTGATGGATCTACATAACTCACAGGATTTGCATTGGCATAAAGATGCTTATGCTGAGTTATGGGAATAGTCTGCTGACCTTCGTAAGTATCTCTTCTAGTAAACCGCCCTGTCTCCTGATCATAGAACCGCTGTCTTAGATAGTAGTTATCCAAATTCTCGTCAAACTGCTCCCCTGCAAATTGATAACTGTTCTCCGTTCCCCCACTGGAGTCAATTAAATTACCGAAGGCGTCGTAATCGTAGGTATCCGTGACGTTGCCTAATTCATCCGTCAGCACCCGCGTGCTGCCCAACCCATCCACCTGATAGAACGAGGTACCGAGACCTCGTTCTTGGGCGATCAGATCATGGCCATAGACATAGAACGCCGCTAGCTCGTCGTTAACGAATTCTTCTAGCACCTGGGCATAGGCACGGTTCTTATCGATCAGATACTCGGTGGTTTCACCCTCAACGGTGGTGCTGACGCGAATGCCGGAATCATCGTAGGCATAGGTCACTGCATTGCCCTCTGGCGTCGTGACCGCCACTAAACGGTTGTCATCATTCCAGGTGTAGGTCGTCGTCTCAGTGACGTTCTTGACCTGCTGAGTCAGATTGCCATTGTCGTCGTAGGTGTAGGTCGTGGTGTCGATAACGGTGCCATTTTGTCTCAGAGTTTCCGTTTGGAGGCGATCGTTGTCGTCATAGGTGTAGGTCGTGATGCCTTCGGCTGAATCATTCCGCGTGAGACGGTTGCCCACGTTGTCAAACGTGTAGGAGATGACCCGTTCTCCATTGTTGATGTTCTCTTCTGTCAAGCGATAGAGGTCATCGTAGGTGTAGCTCACCTGCCGCCCATCATCTTCGGTCACCGAGAGCCGATGCCCGGCGGCATTCAGGTCATAACGGTAGCTAGAGATGACGGTATCGTCGACCTTATTTTCCAAGAAGACCAGACGATTCAAGTCGTCATACTCCCTGGTCTCAACCACCCCATTGGGGAACTCCGTCCGGGTCAGGTTGTTGGCATCGTCATAGCCATAGGTGGTCAGGTTGAAGTCTTCATCCACTACTGTGGTCAGACGGTTCCGCTCGTCGTAGCCATAGCTCACGCTGCCGTTCGGCGTGGTGACAGCCGTGCGGTTGCCTGCTGCGTCGTAGGTGTACTCAATGGTGGTACCGCTGGGCAAGTAAGGCCCATCTGGGTCCGTGCGCGACAGCAGGCGGTTCTGGACATCGTACTCGTAGCTTGTGGTGCCGCGCCCATCGCTAATGCTCTCGATCAATCCATTGGCGGTGTAGGTGTAGCTGACATCGGCATCATCCTCGTAATCCTTCAAAATCAGCCGGTTCTGAGCATCGTAGTCAAACCCGGTGACCTCACCGTTGAAGTCTGTGTAGGTTTGCAGGTTGCCCCCCAGGTCGTAAGTGCTAATCGCCCGCTGGCCCAGAGGCAGCTCTACCGCCGTGCGGCGACCCACCTGGTCATATTCGTACTCGGTGATGTTGCCTTCAGCGTCTTCGGCGGCCACCAAGCGACCGACTTCGTCGTAACGATACTGGGTCAAAAAGCCCATCGCATCTCGAACGCCTGCTAGCCGACCCACGTTGTCATAAAGATACTCCGTGACCTTACCTGCCTGGTCGGTCACACTTGCGCAACGACCCAGCACAGGGGGCGTACTCGAACGGGTAGTGCGGCCCAGTGCATCGCTCTCGGCACTCACGTCGCCACCGCCACCGACTTCGCCAATACGTCCTGGACTATCCCAAAAGCTCAACGTCCCCGCCCAATCCCTTCAACCTCAGCATGTGTTCACCCCAAAGCTGCTATCGTGTTGTAACAATTTTCCAAAGAGGTTATTTCAATGAGTGTCAGCATCCATGTGGAGATAGAAAACGAAGGAGAGATTATAGATTCTTCTTACGAAGGTGCATACCTGGCTGATGACATCGAAATGCTTGACGAAATTGCAAAAGCCAATGGAGCCTGCTTAATGACATCGTTCTTCAGAAAGAATCGGGATAAAGTTCTCGTGGTGGAGGGAGAAGATCGATGGTTTAAGCCTAGAGAAGGCATTAAGACATTTAAGGCTATCCTAAAACAACTCTCACAGAATCAGTATACTGGTGAAGAAGAAAACGACAATTTTTGTTGGACTATCGAAGGAGTAATTAGAATTCTTGAGATCGCTGAGACACAGGGCAAACGATTTCGCCTCGTAGATAGTTGGTAATTCAACTATTGGTTCATCCGAAGTTCTGGGTAGGACTTCATTTATTAGTGAAAACGTTTATGGCAATTGCCATAAATCAATGAGCATGCCAACTGAATTAGAGTGCAGCCCAGTCTTGCAAGACTCACTGCGAGAACCTGCCATTGAGATAAGCACAGCGCTGCCATAGCACTGATTGCACATTGTCCTCATGCCACTGAGCCCCTGAGATTTTGACCCGTCTTCCAATCTGCTTGACGGT
>JBCBSJ010000269.1:0-2654 GCA_039819245.1 Cyanobacteria bacterium J06638_20 | reverse complement strand
GGCGGCGGGCTCAGCCCGCCGCCCCCTCTCTGGGTTTTGATTTTCTTGCTAATCCCTTAGCTGAACAGCTCTGCAACCGAGCAGTCGAAGTCGGGGAGCAGTGGGCTGGTAAGGCGGTCGACCGCGAACAGTGTGCAGGCTTTCGTCAGCAGGGCATCCTGACGGCGAAAAACATCGATTTGCTGGTGGAAACGATCGCAAATCCAGTATTCTGACACGCCCTGCACCGAGTAGAGTTTGAGCTTGAAAGTGCGATCGCGCTCTCGATCTTTCTCCGAGTTAGAAAGCACTTCAACAATCAGTTCCGGCGGTACAACCAAATGCCCCGCTTCATCCAAGCCATTTTCTAGGCGGGCAGCACTGACCCAAACCACATCCGGAATAACATTGTCTGCCTCTGAAAAAATGACGCCAGGAGCAAAGAATGACTTTCCCAACTGGCTTTGCTTCGACCATGCCCGGAGTTCAGCATAGATGGCCCCAGCAATATCTTGATGATCGGCATGAGGGGCGCGAGTCACAAATAGGTCTCCATCGATAATTTCGTAGCGGTTGCCGTTTTCGGGCAGACTTTCGAGATCCGCACCCGTCCAGCGGACGCGATTGGGTATGGCTGAAGTCATAGAATGGCCTCCCGGCTTGCCAGCATGTTCCTATTATCTCAGATGAGTTTTTGTGGAAGTTCCATTACCTGTTTAGCAAAATCATCCCCTTAGCGGTGTTTGCCTTGAGGCAGATCAGTACAATGAAGTCTTGTGTGATTGGATTCTGCCTGGTATTCCTACATTCAAATCGATTCTCAAATCCCTATCTCCAAGCTCCAATTCACGGATCCAAACGTCTCAAAAACCTAGCCCATGACCTCTAGAACGCGTGGTGACAAAGCTGAAGCCATCCTCGAAGGCGCAATGCAACAGTTTATGGCGAATGGCTATGCTGCCACCAGCATGGATCAGGTAGCGACTGCTGCAGGCGTTTCTAAAGCGACGGTATACAGCCACTTTCAAGATAAGGCAAGCCTCTTTGCCGCCTTAATTCAGAAACTGGCCGCGAAGAAACTAGGGGTTTTCTTTGACCTGACACAGCTCCATCGACAACCACAAGACCCCACGGAAAGCCTGACGCAGGTTGCTTGCTCCATGCTCGATACAGCTTGCACCGATGAGCAGTCATCGGCGTTTATGCGGTTGATTGTGGCCGAATCCCAACGCTTTCCAGAATTGGCTACGACCTATGTAGAAAACGTGGCCAAACCTGTGATTTCTCAGTTGACGCAATTCCTCGATAGCCATCCTCAGCTGCATCTGAGCGATCCAGAAGCCACAGCTCGCATATTAATTGGCTCCTTGGTGTACTACATTATCCTCGAGGAAATCTTGGGCGGTAAGCAAACATTGCATATGGAGCGCGATCGCCTCGTTTCCACCTTAGTAGGAACCATCGTGCAATCCGCTTCATGACCCTTTGAGAAGTCTCAAACTGCGGGTCGGCCTAGCTTCTATGGCGAAATGTTGCGATTTGTCTGAAGTTGTAAGAATGGGTACCGATTGGTTAATAATGGCGAGTAAGGTTTATCGGCCAAGTTCAAAAGGAAACGCGCAAAATGACTTCCAAGCAAGCATATACTTTCCGTGCTGGATGGGCACTGCTGCTGCTCGCCATTAACTTCCTCGTTGCAGCCTACTACTTTGGCATCATCAAGTAGCGATTTCTCTTTTTTTCACCCGCTATCCTCTGGGGCGATCGCTCTAGGGGATTTCCTTATTCGCTTCGAATAAACAACAATTCTGCTTTTGGGTCTGGAAGGTTGGTACGCAGTGCGTGCAAATCTTCCATTTGAGCTTCATATGCATCGTTGGGACGTTGAAAGGGTTGTCATCTATGGCCCATGGGATCGATTCATCCATTTCTTCTACTGAGGCTAAACCGCAGCCATCACCCGCTACCTTGTTGCGGTTATTGCAACTCACCAGCCCAACGCTACCGGTTGGTGCCTACACCTACTCCGAAGGCTTAGAAACCCTAGTGCAGCAGCAACAATTAACAACAGCGGAGGCGTTAGAAAGTTGGCTCCGGTTGGAATTGGGCCATGGCACAATCCGCTTGGAAGCCGTGGCGATCGCCCAAACCATGACTGCCCTAGCCCATGCCGATCATCCAACCGTCCAATACTGGAACGACTGGCTCTCGGCTCTGAGGGAAACTGAGGAGATGCGGGAACAAAGCTGGCAGATGGGGCGATCGCTCAATCGCTTGCTCCATACCCTGGCTCCTCCCCTCGCTGAGATCCTGGATGGCTGTGGAGAGCATTGCAACGTTGCCATCGCTTTTGCGATCGCCGCCCATCACTGGCAAATCGATCCTCAAACAGCGGTGTTGGGCTATCTCCAAAGTTGGGTCAGCAATTTGATCACAGCAGGCGTGCGGTTAATTCCCCTAGGACAAACCACAGGGCAGCAGATCTTGCTGAATTTATCGCCCGCTCTAGAAGAAACAGCGATCGCCGCCCAGAGCCTAACCCCCGACACGTTGTATGCCTGTAATTGGGGTGTGGCGATCGCCAGTATGAACCACGAAACCCTCTATAGCCGTCTGTTTCGTAGCTAAGGATCTTGAATTAAATAAAAACCAGAACTTATTTTGGAAAGCGCGGC
>JBCBSJ010000268.1:0-2776 GCA_039819245.1 Cyanobacteria bacterium J06638_20 | reverse complement strand
GGCAGGCGTCAGACCCTATACGTCGTCTTGCGACTTCGCAGAGCCCTGTGTTTTTAGTAAACAGTCGCCACCCCCTGGTCTGTGCCCCTAGTCTTCGTGACTAGGCTCCCTTCTCGCGAACTTACGGGAGTAATTTGCCGAGTTCCTTCAGCAGAGTTCTCTCAAGCGCCTTGGTATGCTCTACCAGTCCACCTGTGTCGGTTTGGGGTACGGTCTCACGCGGGAGCTATTTCCAGGGACTGCTACCAACATCACCCAATCCAGTAAGGATGATGAGCTCTCACAATCCGTCACTACCCGCTGGCCCAGGAATATTAACCTGGTTCCCATCGACTACGCCTTTCGGCCTCGCCTTAGGGGCCGGCTTACCCTGCGCTGATTAGCATTGCGCAGGAACCCTTGGACTTTCGGCGAGGGGGTCTCTCACCCCCTTTATCGCTACTCATGTCAGCATTCTCACTTCCGATACCTCCAGGCGACCTCGCAGTCGCCCTTCGCAGGCTTACGGAACGCTCCGCTACCGCTCTTTCGAGCCCGCAGCTTCGGTGCAACACTTAAGCCCCGTTACATTTTCCGCGCAGGAGCGCTTGACCAGTGAGCTGTTACGCTTTCTTTAAAGGATGGCTGCTTCTAAGCCAACCTCCTGGTTGTCTAAGCACTCCCACATCGTTTCCCACTTAGTGTTGACTTTGGGACCTTAGCTGGCGGTCAGGGCTGTTTCCCTCTCCACTACGGACCTTAGCACCCGCAGTGTGTCTGCCAGACTGTACTCCTCGGTATTCGGAGTTTGGTTAGGTTTGGTAAGCCGTTGGGGCCCCCTAGCCCATCCAGTGCTCTACCCCCGAGGGTAATATCTGACGCTCTACCTAAATAGATTTCGCGGAGAACCAGCTATTTCCAGGTTTGATTGGCCTTTCACCCCTAGCCACACGTCATCCCCGTCTTTTTCAACAGACGTGGGTTCGGTCCTCCAGTGCGTGTTACCGCACCTTCAACCTGCACATGGCTAGATCACCTGGTTTCGGGTCTCATCCCTCGAACTCATCGCCCTATTCAGACTCGCTTTCGCTGCGCCTACACCTATCGGCTTAAGCTTGCTCGAGAGACGAAGTCGCTGACCCATTATACAAAAGGTACGCCGTCACCGCGCAAGGCGGCTCCGACTGCTTGTAGGCGTCCGGTTTCAGGATCTGTTTCACTCCCCTCGTCGGGGTGCTTTTCACCTTTCCCTCACGGTACTGGTTCGCTATCGGTCGGCAAGGAGTACTTAGGCTTGGAGGGTGGTCCCCCCACGTTCAGACAGGATTTCACGTGTCCCGCCCTACTCGAGTCTTCTCTCATTATTTTCGCGTACGGGGCTATCACCCGCTATGGCCCTACTTTCCAGAAGGTTCCGCTGATGCAAAGAGAAGCGCTGGCCTGGTCCCCGTTCGCTCGCCGCTACTAGGGGAGTCTCAATTGATGTCCTTTCCTACGGGTACTTAGATGTTTCAGTTCCCCGCGTTCGCTTCTAGATCCCTATGTATTCAGGACTAGATACCCTTAAGAACCCCGGTGATCGATCGCCTGATTACTCAGACGAGCGACCGCCGGTGTCCGTAAAGGTGGGTTTCCCCATTCGGAAATTTCCGGATCAAAGTCTGCTCGCAACTCCCCGGAACTTAACGCAGCGTGCCACGTCCTTCATCGCCTCTTGCCGCCAAGGCATCCACCAAACGCCCTACTGACGCTTGATCTCAACAGTGCCCATGCACGGTGAACGCCTCGCCCGCCGACCAGCGTGTGCAACGCTGGCGACATGACAAGGCACCGCAATGGGCCCGTCAGTCAGGATGTCTCTACGATACGTCCTCGCCTGTGCTTGGCATAACGGACGCATCCTTCTTTACAATGTCAAAAACCATCTCCGCACGAACGCCGCAGCGCCGTTTGGAGAAACCTGTTCTCATATCCGCCCGGGCAAAAGCCTCAATTGGTGGAGCCAGTCGGGATCGAACCGACGACCCCCTGCTTGCAAAGCAGGTGCTCTCCCAGCTGAGCTATGGCCCCGTAAGCAGTCCGTAGCGCTACAGAGGTGGTGGGCCTGGGTAGACTCGAACTACCGACCTCACGCTTATCAGGCGTGCGCTCTAACCACCTGAGCTACAGGCCCGTTACCACAAGCGCCGGCCGACGCAGCCCATGTCGCCACGAGCCGTTCGGCAGACTGCACGCGCCCGGTCGAAACCGGGTCGCGGGCGGATTGGAAAGAGAAACGAAGACGGCGGCGCGCCGCCATTTTCGACCTTCGCCGAAGCGAAAATCTGTTTTGAACCAAGGCATCGAAGGAAGCGGATGGGACAAGCCCAGCGCTGTCGATCGGAATAATCCTTAGAAAGGAGGTGATCCAGCCGCAGGTTCCCCTACGGCTACCTTGTTACGACTTCACCCCAGTCGCTGATCCTACCGTGGCCGCCTGCCTCCCGAAGGTTAGCGCAGCGTCGTCAGGTAGAACCAACTCCCATGGTGTGACGGGCGGTGTGTACAAGGCCCGGGAACGTATTCACCGCGTCATGCTGTTACGCGATTACTAGCGATTCCGACTTCATGGGGTCGAGTTGCAGACCCCAATCCGAACTGAGACAAGTTTTGGGGATTAACCCACTGTACTTGCCATTGTAGCACGTGTGTAGCCCAAAACTTGTCTCAGTTCGGATTGGGGTCTGCAACTCGACCCCATGAAGTCGGACTCGCTAGTAATCGCAGAACAGCATGCTGCGGTGAATACGTTCCCGGG
>JBCBSJ010000267.1:0-2795 GCA_039819245.1 Cyanobacteria bacterium J06638_20 | reverse complement strand
TCCTCAGTTTTATGAGCAATTTGTCAGCAGCGAAATTCAACTGCAAAACCTGCGCCTTGCTTATCAACTCTACAGAACCAAGCAAGCGGTGATTGAGCTGCGTCCCGAAGGCAATAAGAGTGCGTTGCATTTTGCCTATCGCAACCAGTCTTTCCTGCTCAGCGATATCTTTGGTGTATTGGCAGCGTACGGGTTGACCATTCACAGCCTCAGTTTATATGGGCAGATTTATCCACCTATGCTGGTGTTCATCAAACTGGTGGTTTCCCGCGGGAGCAAGGTGCTGCCCGAGAAGACGGCAGAGAATGTTTGTCGAGCCATTCGTGAAGCTTTAGCTGGGCGCTTTGAAGTGGAAGAAATGCTGGCTGTTGAATTCAACCTGGATGCCGGCTTGGAGCAAGTGGAAACCGAGTTTTATGTGGATCCGGTGTTTCACTTACCAGCGTTATTAATTGAGGCGGACAACCAGCCTGGGCTGTTCTATAAAGTGATGTATGCGGTCTGGCAGGAAGATTTATTGGTGGTGAATGCCAATTTGTTGGTATGGCGTGGGCGTACTCGGTTGCTCTTATATTTATTAGGGCCGAATGAGAACTTGATTCCCGAATACTTGGGGCAAAAGATTGCGGAAGGTATGCGCCAGCGTTTATTGGGACGACAGTTTTAAGTGTTTTAGGCGTTTCCTTGAACTTAGTTCGGTGTTGCACGACTAAACACACGTTAGGGCGATCGCATCTCGGGGAACCTTAGGGGCAATCAGGGTTTGCCGCAGTATAGCGCTACGCGTTTAGGTAAACTCCAATCATTTTCCTGAAAGCCTTGTAGCTCAAGGCTTTCAGGAAAATGATTCCTCCGAGTCTCAGTGCGTAAGGCTATAGTTATGGCGGTTTATATTCGGGAGCGATCGCCCATCCCTCGCTGGCGTTGGGTTAGGCGTTGGGGACTGGTAATGGTAGCGGGGCTGCTGCTCACGGGTGGACTGTTGTGGGTCGTCCGCTGGCAGCGAGCGATTCACAACAGGGACGAGCAAACCGCGACATTAGCACCTCTTCCCCAAGACCCATTCATTCAAGTGTTCTTCAACCATGCTCAAACCGCTTATTACACCGAACCCTACCGAGGGATTGAGCGCCCTGGCGATAATTTGGAGCAGGTAATTATTGCTGCGATTCAGTCAGCCGATGTATCGGTTGATGTGGCTGTACAGGAATTACGCTTACCAGGAATTGCTACAGCATTACGGGAGCGGCATCAGGCAGGTGTGCGAGTGCGGGTCATTCTGGAAAATAACTACCGTCGGCCTTTAAGCACGATTACATCTCAAGAGATTGCTGCGATGGAGGAGCGCGATCGCGCCCGCTATGCCGATGCTGTGCAAATCATCGACCGTGACCAGGATGGACAACGATCACCGCAGGAAATTACAGAGAACGATGCGCTGGTAGTGCTACAAAACGCGGGCATTCCCATATTGGATGATCGCGCTGATGGTTCTGCGGGCAGTGGGTTGATGCACCACAAGTTTGTTGTGATTGACGATCGCCTCGTAATCCTGGGTTCGGCCAACTTTACCCCCTCTGATATTCATGGCGATTTCTTAAATCCCGATTCCCGTGGCAATGCCAATCATCTCCTCCGCATCCGTAGTTCTGGGCTAGCGCAGGTGTTTGCCCAAGAATTTGCCCTGATGTGGGGTGATGGTGTGGGTGAGGCAACGGACAGTGTGTTCGGCTTGCAGAAGCCTCTCCGCGCTGCGCAAACCATTGAACTCTCCGGTTCCAAGGTGGTCGTTCAATTCTCTCCCACGTCACCAACACGGGACTGGTGGCAGAGCGGGAATGGGTTAATCGGGCGGGTGTTATACCAAACGGCGCAACAGGTTGATGTGGCGTTGTTTGTCTTCAGTGATCAAAACCTGAGCACCCTGCTAGAGTCTCGGCATCAGGCTGGGGTCTCGGTACGAGCGCTGATTGATGCCAGCTTTGCTTACCGAAACTATAGTGAGGGCTTGGACATGCTGGGTGTCACCCTGGCCGATCATCGCTGCCGGGTGGAGGAGGGGAATGCCCCCTGGGGACGGGCGATCGCAACTGTCGGCACTCCAAACCTTCCAGACGGTGATCTATTGCACCATAAGTTTGCTGTAGTGGACGAACATATCGTGATCACGGGTTCTCAAAATTGGAGCGATGCCGCTAACTATAATAATGACGAAAATATTGTGGTGATTGACAATCCCACGGTGGCGGCCCACTTTCAGCGTGAGTTCGATCGCCTCTACGACACAGCTGCGCTCGGAGTTCCACTGCATATCCAAGAGAGAGTGCAAGAGCAACGCATCCGCTGTAATCGATGAGGGTTCAACTGCCATGAAATGAATGGCAACGCAACGTCGTGAGTTCTCAAATCCCAAACGGTAATCTAATGTTTCACAATGGGCTCAAATCGGCTTCCAATGCGGATCAACGCCCCATCCACAGTAGGGTTCAAAAGTTTCTATCGTTCGATGTACTGACGGCAACATAGGTTTCTCGATCGTTGGTGTTACAACCAACAAAGAGTGTGAATCCTTTATCTAAGGTGTGAGGATATAACCTATGTTGTCTAAGTTCTTGTGGAAATCTCTGCTGGTTGCGCCAGCAGTGTTTGGAGCCTCTCTGGTTTCGTCGGCGGCGATCGCGCAGACTGCCCCGGAAGCCAACTCTGAGATGGCGACGTTGGATCAGATCATGGAGTACAGCAACGAAGGCCGCGGAGCGGGTTCGTTGGCACAGGTGACTTCTGTAACGCAGTTC
>JBCBSJ010000265.1:0-2812 GCA_039819245.1 Cyanobacteria bacterium J06638_20 | reverse complement strand
CAGTCCTACATTGGCGGCTCCTCCCTTAATGGTATGGGCTGCCCGCATCAGCGCATGGACACGCTCCACAGGGCAGTCCTGGCCAATTTCCAGGAGTTCGGCTTCAATGATTTGCAGCAGTTCGGGCGCTTCTTGCACGAAGAAGCCAAAGGCTTCGTCGCGAATGTCAGGATTAATGCTCATAGGATGGCGCTAATTCAACTTAAACTGGGCCACGGTCGTTTGCAGGTCTTGAGCCACATTCAACAACTCCTGGAAGGTTTCCAGCACGGTACCGGCACGCACCGAGGTGTTGTTCGCTAGCCCAGCGACGCTCGTGATGGTTTCCGACACCATCGAGGAGTTTTCGGACTGGGCGATCGCCACATCCGTAATGGTCTGAATCAGGTGACCGATCTGTTCACTGGCTTTAGCAATCTGGTTCAGGCTTTGTCGGGTTTCCTCCACCAGTTGCGTCCCGGTGACAACCTGCTCTGTTCCTTCTTCCATTGCCGTGACCACTTCGTTGGTTTCCGACTGAATACTGGCCACCAGTTGTTCAATTTCCGCCGTGGCCTTGGCTGACTGCCGAGCCAGCGATCGCACCTCATCGGCCACCACCGCAAAGCCTCGCCCTTCTTCCCCGGCTCGAGCCGCCTCGATCGAGGCGTTCAGCGCTAGGAGGTTGGTTTGGGCGGCAAAGGTACCAATCAGGTTCACCACCTTGGAAATCTTCTGGGACGATTCCCCAAGTTGTTTCACCTTTTTCGCCGTATCCGCCACCGTTTCTCGAATGGCCAGAATTCCTTCAACGGTTCGGTTCATGGCGGCGTCACCCTGGCTCACCGTTGCGTTGGCCAGTTGCACCGCCTGCTTAGCTTCCTGCGCCCCCTCGGCCACCCTTTGAATTGAGTGGCTCATTTCCTCAATCCGTTGTAGAGCTTGTTGTACCGAGTCTGCTTGCTGGCGTGCATCCCCCGTCAGATCCGTCAACGACTCCTGGTTGTCTTCAGCAGCCTGAGCCACCCGAACCGATACATCCTGTACCTGGGTCACAAGCCGCTTCAAACTGTTGATCGTCGCGTTGTAGGAGTCGGCGATCGTCCCAATTTCATCCTCGGTTACTTTGGCCCGGATCGTTAGATCCCCTTGGCGCAGAGGGCCAACCTCCATCAACAGTTCCAGGGCTCGGTTCTGCAGGAACTCCTTGGCTTCCTGTTGCTCTTTCGCATGCTCTTCTTGCTGGCGTGCCGCTTCCATTTGGGTGGCAAGCTGTTCCTTAGCAGCCTCTTCCTGACGGGTGAGTAGGTCTTTCACCCGAATCACCAGGTTATTAAAGGTCTGAGCCAGGGTTTGGCTTTCCACCGTTCCCTGCACTTGGGCTTGAATGTCGAGATCCCCTTCGGCCACTTGGCTGGCGGCGTAAGCCAGTTCACCCAGAGGTTGAGACAAGCGCCGGGCCAAAAAGATAACAACACCAATGGCCGCCGCCCCCAGGATAGGCACCAAGCTCCCGAAAAGCAGCGCTAAATTTCGAGCCGCCCGAGATAGAGCACCCACATCCACCGAAAGAACCATGACCCATTCGGTGCCAGGAACATTGGACAATTGGAGCTCACGATCACCAAGCACAAAAGGGTCTGACAGAACAATCGCCGAGGGATCGGGTAGATTCGCCAGAGATTGTCGAAAGCTGTTGATTTCCGTCAAGAGAGCATCGCCTCCCAGCAGTTCTGGCTGGTTGATCGGCCCACTAACGTCAATGCTCCTAAAAACTTCGTTTTGGCTGTCGAGCAATTGCACGAATGGGTCCCCTACGTTGCCCAGGGTTCGTTGCAGCTGCTGGTTCCGTTCCGTAAGGCCCTGGTCAAAGATTTCCGCTGAGATGACGGCCTTCAACACCCCTGTGAATGTCCCCGTTACAGGATCTGTTAGCGCAACGTCTATCTCTATCCCTTCTGCCAAACCTGCCGACTCATCAGCTTCTGGATCCGAGATATAGATGCCGGCTTCCCTTGTGTTTTGCCACCATTCCTCATCGGCCTGGAAAAAGTCACTGGTTGGACGGCTGACCGCAACGTTCATCCCCTGGCGATTTGTGAAAAAGACTTCAGCTAGCTCCCCTTGCGCTTCCAGGACTTGCAAATATTGCTCGACTACCGTTCCAGTTTGCAGAGTCCGGGTGGCAGCAAACCGTTGCTCCAGTTCCGGGACAGACGTTTGCGTTAATCCCTGAGCATCAGCATCGGCCGATGCATTGCTCGCCGCCCCATAGATTAGGGGGTTGATGGCGATTGATGAGATCAGATCGAGTCGCTGTTGCACACCCCCCGCTACCAAGTCTGAGTTGTTGGCAGCCCGGGCTTCCAGCTCTTCAAGTCCTCGATTGAAGGTGTTTTGGTAGGTGAAGAAGCTGGCGACGATACCGCTAAGGGTTAGGGGAACTAGGGTTACCGGCAAGACCGTGAAGAGCAACTGTTGTCGGAGTGTTAATCCCTTGGAGCCGGTTGCCTGTTCAGTGAAATCATCTTCGGGATCCATTGAACTGTTGTCTAGGGAGAGGTCGTCGGTGCTGGGCCGATTGCGGGGTCGTAGAGGGGGTGGCGGCGGCGGAACGAGCGATGGATTTGTGCCATTGATAGGTTGCGAAGCAACAGGACCGTTGGAAGTGGTTCCAACGGATGCGGAAATGTTTTGAGTCATTAGGTTAAAGGAAATGTGTTCAGGATATGAGTAGAAAGAGATGAGCCCGACAGGATTATCTAGGGGCGATCGCCAACCCTTCTTCAAATAGAGGCGTTGTGTCTAAGGCCAGAAGCATTTCGCCATCGAT
>JBCBSJ010000264.1:0-2832 GCA_039819245.1 Cyanobacteria bacterium J06638_20 | reverse complement strand
CGGCGATCGCAGTCGTTGTCATGAACCCATCAGCCCTGTGTTACGTTTCTCAATCTTTATTCTATAGCCTTGTGCATTGCGATGAAGATCAATCATTTTTTGAAAGCCCTACAGTGCGCGGCTTTCAAAAAATGATTGGTTGTGTCCAAGCGCGTAGTGCTATGAATCCTAACTCGTTTCTTCTACTTCTGGTTCTACGCAAGGAATTTGGACTTCGTTCTGCGCAATTCATGCAAATCTTTGCTTTTCAAGGGGATACCGCCCCGATAAAATAATGAAACAATTAAGAGGCAACCGTTAGGATAGAAACTCATGACTCCATCTTTGATGAACTTTTTTTACAGCTTGGTAGCAGGCTTCGTCATTGTTGTGATCCCAGTCGTCATTGGTCTCGTGTTCATCAGCCAACAAGACAAGATTCAACGTGGCCGCTAAGCAACGATGCCAAAGTATCTTGCATCTGCAATCAGCCGCTTGCTTATGACCATAGGCGATCGCACTTAGGGGGACTCCACACCGGATGTCCCTCTTCTTAGAGCAACGCAAACTCTGGCAAGAGGGACAGTGCCAGGGCAAGGCTCCAGCTTATTCGATATTCGGATGGAGCTGTAAGCAGCGTTGGAGATTATTGATGTAGATGCCTAGGCAGTTTGTGGCGGTTCTCTGAGAATTAGCTGAGGCCAACTCCAGGTATCCCGAGAGATAATTGCGTTTATATTGCGTAGTTTTGTGTACCCTGTGGATATTTGCTGGGTAGAATGGCTCGGTGCCGACAGAGGGTCGGGGCAGAAGCCGCTAGGATTAAAAGGAGATTTTCGGAGAAGACGATGGTAGAAGTCGGACTGATTGGGAGCCAGCTCTCCGCCGGAATATGGACGCAACCCGTACTGGCGCAGGTTAACTTTGGCGGTAACCCTGCCGCGCTTTTGGGGATTGCGCTGGCCGTCGGTGGTGCCGGTCTATATTTTTTGCGATCTGTACGTCCTCAGGTCGCACGCGACTACGATATCGCTCTGGCCGCCGTTGCGTTGCTGGCGGGCGCAATCTTATTTTTCCAAGGTTGGCGGCTTGACCCCATTCTCACGTTTGGGGCTTACTTGCTCGCAGGGGCCGCTGGCTTTTTCGCCTTCGAAACCATCAAACTCCGAGGGGCAACGGCCGAACAAGCCAAACGCTACACGCCTTTAGTGGATGATGAACGCCCCGTTAGCCGTGTCTATCAGGCCGAGCTAGATGACGAAGAAATGGTGCGTGAGCGCCCCAACCCGGCAACCCGGCGCATTCGGGGTACTCGCGATTATCGCTCTAGCGATTACGACGATTACGGCGACGATCGCCGTCCTGCGATCCGTGGTGCCAGCGATCGCGCTCCAACTGAGCGTTCGAGTAGTCCCAGTCGTCGCCGCTCCAGCAGTAGCCGTCGTCCTTCCAGCCGTCCTTCTTCCCGTCCCACTCGCAGTGATTGGGATGATGAACCCCAAGCACCAAATCGGTACGATGCGAGTTTCTGGGAAGACGATGATATGGGCGAACGGGGTTCCTCCTACAGCAGTGGAGGGCGCTCCACTTCCCGACCCCGTCGTCCCCGTCCTCCCATTGATGATCCATCCCCTCGCAGGTCTGGTAGTTCCGCCGATTATGTGGACTACGAAACCGTAGACTATGGCGACTCCGAGTACGACAACTCCAGTAATTTTGACGATTAGCCACACACCTAGGCAAAATCTCAAAGCTCACACAGCGGCGATGCACTTCTGGCGTCGTCTCTTGCGCCGAATCGGATATCTAGTTGGCGTTGTTAGCCTGATGGTTTCGATAACGGCCTGCGGTACGCCCTCTGCTTCTCTCACAGCATCTCCCCTTAACAGTGCCTACACCGACGAACAACCTGCCATTAGCGGCAGCGGTCGGTACGTGGCGTTTGTCTCTAATCGGGAGGGACGTCGCCAGCTTTTGCTCTACGACTTGCAAGAACAGGCGCTGGTCGAACTGCCCCGGCTAAATCGTCGAAGCACGATCGCCGAAAGCCCGAGCATTAGCAACAATGCCCGCTACATTGTCTATGTGACGAGCGATCGCGGGCGACCCGAAATCGAGCTTTACGATCGAATCACCCAAGTGCCCAAAGTTCTGACCACGAACTTTAGAGGTTGGGTGCGCAATCCCACCATCAGCCCCGATGGACGATATGTGGCATTCGAGTCCGATCAAAGGGGCCAGTGGGATATTCAAATCTTTGATCGGGGTGCCAGGGTTGAACTCGATTTGCTTGAAAATCAGCCATTGGTAGACAATCAAACCTGAGGTCAACAAGCGTTCATCGTTGCAGGCAATTTGAGGATTGGTGATTCATCAGAGGTTGCGGAGTAGAGGGATAAATTTAATGCGAGAAGAGATGTGGTTTATCACTTCTCGCATTAAAGTCCTGCTTCGGCCCTACACGTCCACTGCGCGAGTTTGGTTGGGTATTAGGGTTGGGATGGCGATCGCTCTCCTGTTTACCCTCAACAGTTGTGGCACCGCACGACAGCTCAATTTACCCTTCAATCCTTCCGATACCAGCCTCAATACGCCCTACTCTGAAACGGAACCTTACTTTTCGAGTGGCCGCTACCTGACCTTTGTCTCCGATCGCAGTGGGACTCCCGATGTGTACCTCTACGATGTGCAAGAGCGTCGCTTGGTTGAGCTACCCGGACTGAATTCCGTCGACAGCGTTGCCACACATCCCCGGATTTCCGATAACGGTCGATATCTGGTCTTTGCCGGAAACCGTCAAGGGAAAACGGATGTCTACTTATATGACCGACAAATGCGGGTGCTCAAAAACCT
>JBCBSJ010000263.1:0-2714 GCA_039819245.1 Cyanobacteria bacterium J06638_20 | reverse complement strand
TTCGATCTCCCATCGGTAAGAGAGCAGGTGCCGCCATTCTTCATTGGCAAAAAGGTTGATGCTGTTTCCAAACTTGGGGCAGATATCAAAACTCACAACGTTGCAGCCGCAGTGCTCTGAAAGCACACTCTCAATCCGGTAGGGTCGACAAGGACAAGAGATTCTCTTGTCCTTGTCCGCACCAGAAGTGCGCCTTAGCATTACATCTCTCGTCTGGACTCACCTCACGAGCGCAGGAAACCGTGACACAACCGTGATATAACCGTGACGCATCCGTCGGGCGCTTCGCGGCTGCTGCCAGCACTGCAGCTTCCAGCGTCCGTCTCGCAAGCTGCGCTGCGTCGCGTTGCGCTGCGCTGCGCTGCGTTGGCTTGAACGGGGGGAAGAGGGCTGCCAAGCACCACCGGTCGATCCCGCGCGAATAGAAGGAAGAGGAAGGAGGAGGAGGAGGTACAGAAGGAGCTAGAGGGCAGAGTTGACGTAGGAGGCCTAGGCCTCGTGGATATGGTAGGTGTCGAAGCTATGCAAAGGGAACGAAACAGGAAGTGACCAAGCGACATGCGGGCCATCGTCAGCAACGGAGTGAGTAAAGTTCTGTAGTGGCTCCTTGGCCGATGCAGTCTTACATCTTTGCTGGAGGGCGTGGCAGGCAATACTCTGGCGAGTGGGCTCCGCGCGGCCGGCTAGTGCGCGTTGAGGTGCCAACTGCAGCGGGAGTCTTATCTCCCAGTGGATACGCGTATGCATGCAGGAGGTATTTTGGTTTCCATATATATGTACGAGTAGGTGTGCACGCTGTGGGAGAGAGTGTGGGCAGCCGCGGTGCTAGTAGCGGGGAGGAGTACCTACCGAAAGGTCGGCACTGAACAAGAACACCGCAGACACGGACTAGATAAACCACTAGGGAACCGCGCCAAGGGCCGTTGCAGCATCTCGCTGCAGCGGCTGCGGCGGCGGTTGGAGTGAGCGGCTACCAGAAAGCATGTTGCCTACTGCAATCAGTCCAGCTGGGAAGGAGTGGTACTATGCGGATGCAAGTAAGAACGTCCACGGACCAGTGACCCTGGAGGGGCTCACAGAGTTTATTGCCAAGGTACGTGCCTTTACTATTCACTAGGCAGCAACTGCTGACTTTGAGCTCGTTCCCTCGGACTGATGGGCTTTGGAGGAGCACCGACATATCTCCACTCGCCTGTGCATCGCTTGCACTTTGCAGTGTGATGGTTGCCTGCACAAAGGCAAGAACGTGGTACAAAGAAGGGGCTGAGAGCATCCGGTGCTGGGTTGGTGTAGGGCATCGTCCAAGGGGAGACCAAGGTTTGGAAAGACAGCGGCATGCGCAGCTGGTGCTCTGCGAGGGAGGTGGCGGTGCTTCAACCGTACTTGCAGCAGTGCAAGTCACCTGCAGTACCGTCGGCTCCGAGCTTTATCGGGTTTAGCAGCACACCACGAGGTGACGTTAAGTCGGTGCCATACGCGAAGCCACCGGTGGTGCAGCCACCGCCTTCGGAATTTGCCACACCTTTACCACTGAACCCACCAGCTGCCGCGGGGAACCCGTCGCCACCACCAGCAGCAAGTAGTGCGAGTCCGTCAACTGGTAGGCGAGCCAAAGCTGACATTGCTCTGCTTACAGCGATGAATGCTCATGAAGGGGGAAAGCCTAAGGCTCAAGTATTAATGTTGTACAAGGAGGCAGCAACCCTGTATTTGAATTACTTGGAGACAAGCAAACACTTTCAACGTATTGCTCCTGAAGAACAGAGAGATGTGCAAAGCAAGGTGGAGTCCATTTTACAAATTGTTAATCCCTTGGAGAAGCGCCTCACAGCAGAAGAATATCTTCAGTATGCAGAGGGACGATCTCCACCGCCTAAAGGAAGCCGCGTCGTAGATTTGGCGCTTGCAGATCCATTGCAGCAAACGATAGACCCAGTGCAGAGTGCAAATAGAGGAACTATCGAAATGAGAATACAATTCTACAAGAAGGCTGCTGCATTGTACATGGAAATACTTGAAAGAGAAGCAAAGGTGGAAGACTCTGAGGTACGACATGATATTGCATGCTGCCAGCAGTGCTTGTTCATTGAATTCATGACTGTTTTAGGAGCTTGTTGCGAAAGTTGCCGAGATTCTCAGCAAAGCGAAGCACTTGGAGAAGCGAGGTGGAAAAGGCGCGCCAACTTATTCTTCTTCGCATAGCAGTTTGTCCCCTGATACTGCGAAAGAAGTGGAAGACTCACTTCCTGGCCTTGAGTTTCCTGCCGTTCCTACAACAACACCTGTAAAATCTGCCACTGCCATGCCAAATGACAATAGCAAACACAATGCGGACGCCAAGATAGCACGTCATTCCATACGTATGGATGATCCGGGGGGAGAGAACCCGTTATACAGGTAAGGCTGCTATGGTTTTAAGCTAGCAGAGATCCATGGCATGTACTTACTTGTTTGTAAACTTGTTTCTCGTCAGGGATGGGTCTGACCCGGCTAGTACGAAGTTTATCCAGAAATCTCTAGCTGATATGGGCTTAGGGAACAGAAAACTGGCAGCAAGTACCCACCATCCGTATGCTGTAAATAATTCTTCGCTGACAGACGGAGAGTTACGCATATTGAAGGCGACTTCAACTATTCTTAACCGGGTTTACGTCCCGTGGATGCCGTCAGATGCTACAGAAATAGATTCAAGTCTGAAAAGCAATCCTAGTCCT
>JBCBSJ010000262.1:0-2889 GCA_039819245.1 Cyanobacteria bacterium J06638_20 | reverse complement strand
CCTCGGTATTCGGAGTTTGGTTAGGTTTGGTAAGGATCGCTCCCCCCTAGCCCATCCAGTGCTCTACCCCCGAGGGCACAAATCTGACGCGCTACCTAAATAGCTTTCGCGGAGAACCAGATATCTCCCGGTTTGATTGGCCTTTCACCCCTAGGCACAGGTCATCCCCGTCTTTTTCAACAGACGTGGGTTCGGCCCTCCAGTGGGTGTTACCCCACCTTCAGCCTGCCCATACCTAGATCACCGGGTTTCGGGTCTAATCCTACGAACTATGACGCCCTCTTCAGACTCGCTTTCGCTGCGCCTACACCTAACGGCTTAAGCTTGCTCGTAAGACTAACTCGCTGACCCATTATACAAAAGGTACGCCGTCACACGTCCACTAAAGGGGACGTGTTCAGAAGTCAGACGTCAGAAGGTCAGAAGTCAGAAGGGATGGGGCGCGCGTGCGCGCACCACGTCATTTCTGATTTCTGATTTCTGGCTTCCGGTTTCTGAACGCGTCCGCTTAAGCGGACGTGCTCCGACTGTTTGTAGGCATTCGGTTTCAGGGTCTCTTTCACTCCCCTCATCGGGGTGCTTTTCACCTTTCCCTCACGGTACTGGTTCACTATCGGTCATTGAGGAGTACTTAGGCTTGGAGGGTGGTCCCCCCATGTTCAGACAGGATTTCACGTGTCCCGCCCTACTCTAGGACCGTCACGGCGTTACCCATACGGGGCTATCACCCGCTGCGGCGCGCCTTTCCAGACGCTTCTGGTTCTCTCGTAACGGCCACTGGCCTGGTCCGCGTTCGCTCGCCACTACTAACGGAGTCTCGGTTGATGTCCTTTCCTCCGGGTACTGAGATGTTTCAGTTCCCCGGGTTCGCTCCCGACGGCCTATGTGTTCAGCCGCCAGATGACCCTAAAGGGCCGGGTTTCCCCATTCGGAAATCCGCGGATCAAAGGCTGCTCTCGCCTCCCCGCAGCTTATCGCAGAGTGCCACGTCCTTCATCGCCTCTCAATGCCAAGGCATCCACCAAATGCCCTTACAGACGCTTGCATATCCCACCACACATCAATACCGCGTTTTGCTTTCAGCAAAACGGCACAAATCGTCGTCGGCGGGCTTCGCCCACCTCGGGATTTGTGCTGGCGCTCTCCTGGTTGCATGGTTTTGCCAAGGCAAAACCGTCACAAATCGTCGTCGGTGGCTTCGCCACCTCGGGATTTGTGATGCGTCACTGGCTGATAGTCAGAACGCACTGTGTCGAAACCCAGTTTGTTCTTTTCTAACCGCCAGTCAGAGAGCGTTGGCTTGGTCCAGTGTGTTTGGTTTACGTCAAGACCTTACTCTAGAGATGCTCTTCCTCAATGCTGCACGCCGCCCAAAGCCGATTAAGTGACGCTGCTCCAGTCCACTAGAGCAAACGACAGCTGGCCCCGATAGACCTCTGCTGAAAAGCAAAGTCCTATCCCAAGGGGAGGCGATCTAGAGAACAAGCACATCTCTGCTTTCTCTACTCGCTTCACAAGATCTACCATGTCAAAAAGCCGAACGCTTGGTCACCAAACGTCAGCAATCGAAACCAATCCGATTTCGATAACAAACGCCTGCAACAGCAGCCGATCGCACGCGGGGGCAAGACACCCAACAAGCGCCAAGCCGTTCCCGCCCAAAACCCAGCTAAACGCCATGCCCCAAAAGAAAGGCCAGCGAAGGCTGGTGGAGGCGGACGGGATCGAACCGACGACCTCAAGCTTGCAAAGCTAGCGCTCTCCCAACTGAGCTACGCCCCCCAATTCAGAAGTCGGAACTCAGAAGATCAGAAATCAGAAGGGCATTCTGATCGGCTTGAACGGCCCGCTTGATGGTGGGCCGGGCAGGATTTGAACCTGCGACCTCACGCTTATCAAGCGCGCGCTCTAACCAACTGAGCTACCAGCCCGGATGGTCTGTTTCGTGTTTCGCTGACGCGAAACGCACAAATCGTCGTCGGTGGCTCTCGCCACCTCGGGATTTGTGCCCTGCCGTTCTCTGGCTAGCCAAAGAGCGAGAGGCCCAAACCAACCATGAGGAAGGGATGCGTGGACGGCGGAGGCGGTCTCTTGGATCGAGAACGCTGCACCATCAGTGTCATCGTCGGGACGTCAGGGTCTTCTGCTGACGTCGGTCCAGCCAGGTCACCTAGCTGGTTCGTTTTGTCGAACGAGGCACAGTCTCTCCTGGGTGAGCCCAGGACAGGCATGCGCGCCTCATCCTTAGAAAGGAGGTGATCCAGCCGCAGGTTCCCCTACGGCTACCTTGTTACGACTTCACCCCAGTCGCTGACCCTACCGTGGCCGGCTGCCTCCTAAAAGGTTAGCAACACCGTCTTAAGGTAGAACCAACTCCCATGGTGTGACGGGCGGTGTGTACAAGGCCCGGGAACGTATTCACCGCGGCATGCTGATCCGCGATTACTAGCGATTCCGACTTCATGCACGCGAGTTGCAGCGTGCAATCCGAACTGAGACGGCTTTTGGGGATTAGCTCACCATTGCTGGATCGCTGCCCACTGTCACCGCCATTGTAGCACGTGTGTAGCCCAGCCCATAAGGGCCATGAGGACTTGACGTCATCCCCGCCTTCCTCCGGCTTGTCACCGGCAGTTCCCCCAGAGTGCCCAGCCGGACTGCTGGCAACTGAGGGCGAGGGTTGCGCTCGTTGCGGGACTTAACCCAACATCTCACGACACGAGCTGACGACAGCCATGCAGCACCTGTGTGGGAGCCAGCCGAACTGAAGGAACCGATCTCTCGGAACCACACTCCCCATGTCAAGGGCTGGTAAGGTTCTGCGCGTTGCTTCGAATTAAACCACATGCTCCACCGCTTGTGCGGGCCCCCGTCAATTCCTTTGAGTTT
>JBCBSJ010000261.1:0-2895 GCA_039819245.1 Cyanobacteria bacterium J06638_20 | reverse complement strand
CCATTCGTGCAGGTCGGAACTTACCCGACAAGGAATTTCGCTACCTTAGGACCGTTATAGTTACGGCCGCCGTTTACTCGGGCTTCAATTCAGAGCTTGCACTCCTCCTCTTAACCTTCGAGCACCGGGCAGGCGTCAGACCCTATACGTCGTCTTGAAGCCGACTTAGCAGAGCCCTGTGTTTTTGCTAAACAGTCGCTACCCCCTGGCTTGTGCCCCCTGCCAAAAGTTGCCTTCTGACAGGGCATCCTTTTCCCGAAGTTACGGATGTAATTTGCCGAGTTCCTTCAGAACACTTCTCTCAAGCGCCTTGGTATACTCTACCTGACCACCTGTGTCGGTTTCGGGTACGGTCTATACGGAGAGGCTATTTCCTGGGACAACTTCACCGCCTGATCAATCCAATAAGATCAGACGATACACGCCATCCGTCACACATCTCCAGGCCCACGAATATTAACGTGGTTCCCATCGACTACCCCCTTCGGGCTCGTCTTAGGGGCCGGCTTACCCTGCTCAGATTAGCTTTAAGCAGGAACCCTTGGTCTTTCGGCGACAGAGCATCTCACTCTGTTTATCGCTACTCATGTCAGCATTCGCACTTCCGATATGTCCACGACCCGTTACCAGATCGCTTCATCCACTTACGGAACGCTCCGCTACCGCTGCCTTACGGCAACCCTAAGCTTCGGTGCATATCTTTAGCCCCGTTACATCTTCGCCGCAGGAACCCTTATTTAGACCAGTGAGCTGTTACGCTTTCTTTAAAGGATGGCTGCTTCTAAGCCAACCTCCTGGTTGTTTTGGGATTCCCACATGCTTTCCCACTTAGATATGACTTGGGGACCTTAGCTGTAGGTTAGGGCTGTTTCCCTTTTGACGACGGACCTTAGCACCCGCCGTCTGTCTCCCGGACTTGTCTCTATGGTATTCGGAGTTTGGTTAGGTTTGGTAGATCTCGCGACCCCCTAGCCCATCCAGTGCTCTACCCCCATAGGAAAACATCCGAGGCACTACCTCAATAGTTTTCGCGGAGAACCAGCTATTTCCCGGCTTGATTGGCCTTTCACCCCTAAACACAACTCATCCGATAATTTTTCAACATTAAACGGTTCGGTCCTCCAGTGCGTGTTACCGCACCTTCAACCTGGTCATGCCTAGATCGCCGGGTTTCGGGTCTAATCCAACATACTCTGTCGCCCTATTCAGACTCGCTTTCGCTGCGCCTACACCTAACGGCTTAAGCTTGCATGTTAGATTAAGTCACTGACCCATTATGCAAGAGGTACGCAGTCACCCCATAAGGGGCTCCTACTGCTTGTAAGCATCCGGTTTCAGGTACTGTTTCACTCCCCTTATCGGGGTGCTTTTCACCTTTCCCTCACGGTACTTGTTCGCTATCGGTCATGTACGAGTATTTAGGCTTGGAGGGTGGTCCCCCCATGTTCAGACAGGATTTCACGTGTCCCGCCCTACTCAAGTCCCTGTTGATCATTTTCGCATACGGGGCTGTCACCCACTATGGCGCTCCTTTCCAGAAGCTTCTGCTAATTAACAACAAGGCACTGGCCTGGTCCGCGTTCGCTCGCCACTACTAACGGAATATCGGTTGATGTCTTTTCCTCCGGGTACTGAGATGTTTCAGTTCTCCGGGTTCGCTTCACCAAGGCTATTTTATTCACCAAGGTGATACCTTACACACCTCATCCAACACACGGACAAAGTCCGTCCATTGTATGAAATGGTGAAGGTGGGTTTCCCCATTCGGAAATCGCGGGATCAAAGCCTGCTCACGGCTCCCCCACGCTTATCGCAGCGTGCCACGTCCTTCATCGCCTGTACATGCCAAGGCATCCACCAAATGCTCTTACCTCACGCTTGAGAATCCACACCACCAATGACAGCATTGGAAACACCCTCCCCGTTTTGCATAACAACGAGGTGCAAGTGCAACCATTCGGCAGCCGTCACGGCTGTATTTGGTGCAGATGATTATATCTCAGCCAGATATTCTAACATGACGCCTCTTGGGAGAAGCGCCATGGCGTGGCGTGATAAATCACGCCACTGATGAATGTGTGCCATGATCGAGATTGCTCTCGTCATGCCACGGCATCGATTAAAAAACCCATTTACAATGTCAAAGAAGCAGGCCGTAGCCCGCACATCCGGCTTGAGCCGGAATAGAATGTCTTCATTCTTGGAGAAACGTTTTTGTCCAGAAGCGCGCCAATAAGGCGCGGCGGCCAGTCGGCCTTGCGAACCCTGCGGGTTCGATCAGACCAGATGGTGGAGCCTATCGGGATCGAACCGATGACCCCCTGCTTGCAAAGCAGGTGCTCTCCCAGCTGAGCTAAGGCCCCTTATCTGGTGCGTATCCTGCATATCATGGTGGGCCGAGGTGGACTCGAACCACCGACCTCACGCTTATCAGGCGTGCGCTCTAACCACCTGAGCTACCGGCCCCTGCCACGCCTTTCGGCTGGGCGGGATAACCCGGTCGCCAGTTGGCGGCTGATTTTGCCACAGCATATCTGTGGCAAATCTCCAGAATGAAGGGACATGAGGACGACGGCATATGTTCTTTGGAATGGAGGAAGAAAGAGCAAGCTCTGTTCTGTCCGCCAATTTCCTTAGAAAGGAGGTGATCCAGCCGCAGGTTCCCCTACGGCTACCTTGTTACGACTTCACCCCAGTCGCTGAACCCACCGTGGTTGGCTGCCTCCTAAAAGGTTAGCGCACCACCTTCGGGTGAATCCAACTCCCATGGTGTGACGGGCGGTGTGTACAAGGCCTGGGAACGTATTCACCGCGGCATGCTGATCCGCGATTACTAGCGATTCCGCCTTCATGCTCTCGAGTTGCAGAGAACAATCCGAACTGAGACGGTTTTTG
>JBCBSJ010000260.1:0-2907 GCA_039819245.1 Cyanobacteria bacterium J06638_20 | reverse complement strand
GTTAGTTCAGTTTCGCCATAGTAGCGAAACCCGTTTCCCTCACGTTCGCTTGGTTCGAGGAGGCCAAGGCTCTCGTAGTAGCGAATGGTGCGAGGGGTCAACCCTGATCGCTGAGCTAACTCTCCTATCCGCATTCTCGTGTTCATGCTCCAGTTTTATCGCAACCTTAACGTCAACGTCAATCTTGGAGTGCAAAAAGATTGCTTGTTGCTTGAGGGTATACTCATTCACCTGGGCTTCGACGACTCACAGAAAACCTTGCAACAACCACTTCCATTGATAATCCAAGCAATCTAACGCCTGCCGTAACCGGGCACGAACGGAAGACTTTGATTTCAGATGCCGCGTGAATGAGTGCTCCGGTTCACGGCTTTGTTATCTGGACTATCTTCAGAGAATGTTGCGATCCGGAGGATTTTCTTCAGGGATTTTCGATCGAATACTGTCGATCATCCACTGCCGTTGTTCTCCGTTTAGTACTCCCTTGCGCGATTCATCCATCAACCAACCGGCAACGTTCGTGAATTCAAGAACCTGTTCGTCGCGACTATACAGTTTGATTGATATTTGATCGACAGGTTCGGTATCAATGAACGGACGCCACTTTGCGGTCCGCGATCCATTTTCAACCGCCTAGATTCTCTGTTTGGGCAATTCCTGATTCCAGCCCCCCCGAGGAGGAAGGCCATGACTTCCCGATCTTGGGGCAACTCAACTACTCCTATGAGTGTGATTTGGCCAGTCAGTGGCCGAAGAAGACCCGAGAGGTCGGCCAAGGCCTTCTGTGTCAACTCGTTCAGGAAGTTTTACCTGGCACCTAGTCCCTCCGCATGTGAGCTTGGAAGAACTCGGCGACTTCATCGGAGATTTTTCCAACGTGCTCTGGTCTCCAATACAGGTCGAAGTGGCCTGCGCCCTTGATCACCGTGACCTTCTCAGGTTTGACCTCTTCCGCGAAGCGGATGGCGCCGGGGTTGGAGACAGCTTCGTCGCCGTAAGCAAGATAGATCGGGATCGGATCGAACAGCTTCGTGTAGTTGAAGATCGAAAAGCCATAAAGCGAGTACTGACTGTTGGCAGCCACTTGGTTTTTCCACGTCGGCACGTCGCCGGGCTTGCCTGCCAAGTAGTAGTCTCTCATGCCGACGTAAATAGGTTCTGGCGCCGCGGCAATTTCTTCCTCGGTCTCAGGGACGGGCTTGATATAGATCTCTTCTCCAGTATCGAAGCGAGCTTGCGCAGCGTCAGTCAACGCCTTGACGACCATATTGCGGTAGCCCTCCGCACCCAGCACGCTAAGCGGTGTATCCAGTTCGATGAAATAGGGGCTGATCATAGCCACCGCGTTAACGCGAGTGTCAAAAGCGGTCTCGTACATCGCCCAGCCGGACCCCATGCAGATACCAGTGTTGAAAACGTTGTTTGTGTCGGTAACGTCGAGCGTCCGAAGGAAGTCAACTGCATTCCTGACGTCTCTCAACAACCATTCTGGAATGAGGTAGCCAGACTTCCCTTCACTCTCTCCCCACCCGCGAGGGTCAAAAACCAATGCCGCGAAGCCCCGTCTTGACAAAGCTTTCGCATAATCTCCCCCAGTTTGCTCTTTGACACCGGTTACCGGCGGAGTCACGACGGTCGCAGGGTATTTTTTGCCCGCGCCATAGTCATCCGGAAGAAACAGATGCGCCGCTACTTTGTGTCCTTCGCTCTCAAATTGAACGATATTCCTGCCGGGATTGAATTCTGAACTCATGGTACTTTCCTTTCTTTTGCTTCTCGATTTCTATGAAGTCAGCCGTGACCGCCCGGTAAGGGAACCTGAGGTCCGGCCCCGATGCCGACCGAGATTGATCCTCTGAACCAGATCAACCGTGAAGCAAGCTCCACAGGTGAGCGACATCGCAACGATGGCGGTTGTTCTCTTCATTGTCTTGCTGAGCCCAACGCCCAAAATCACCCGGTCGCGACGAGAGATTTTCTATTGTCTAAACGCCCGACTTCGCGACTCGGGTGCAATTTGTTGTTATCCCGTGACTTCTGCAGTGGTGTTAATAATCGTAACGAGCTTAGTACAACCCAAGTAAACACGACAGTGAGGATGATTCGGTGAGCGACGGGCTCTGCTGAAACCCCACCAGAAGCGCCAATTATAGGGAGGATCGCGAGGGCAATCACCCAATTGGCCGTGATCCGCTCACTGTCGGTCGATTGTGAGCCTGTGAGCCGTGCCATCCCGAAACAGTATCCAGTGAGCGAAAGGCAAATCGAAACGAAATGCGCCTTCGAGAGTGGCGATTGCGCATCGGCAAAATCAGTTGGTATTGCGCCGAGTGAAAACCCAAACCCAGCCACCATCAAGCACGTGCCGAGAACGCGATCGTTCTTGCATAAACCGAAAAGCCAGCCAAAGGCAGCGAGCAACAGACCCACTGATCCGAAGCCCACAATATTCCAACAGAAGGCGTTGGGTTGACCTTTCGCGCCCAGTTTGCTGATGAAGTCAACGAAGACATCGAAGTCAGGGTGCAGAAAACCAAACAGCATGAACGAGCACACAAAGAAAGATACCGATAACAAGCCGGACACGGCAGTGAATAATCGCAATCGTCTGGTCATTTGCTTTGTGGGATAACAATGTTATTAGACAGAAAGTTTCCGTATATCATCCCGATTCGGGTGGATCGCGAGAAAATTTCTTGCGATCAAGCAGATCTGGGTAGATCGTGAGAATCTTTCTGCATATTATTCCGATTCGGGTGGATCGCGAGAAAGGTTCCACATATTTTCGGGATAGTACAAGGAGACTATTTTGTGCTATCCCGAAAATATGTGGAACCTTTCTCGCGATCCACCCGAATCGGAATAATATGCAGAAAGATTCTCACGATCTACCCAGATCTGCTTGAT
>JBCBSJ010000259.1:0-2950 GCA_039819245.1 Cyanobacteria bacterium J06638_20 | reverse complement strand
GCCTGAAACGCAATAGAATCAGACTCTTCCAAAAATAAGTTGTCCTCATTGTGCCATGACAGAGTGCGAAACGGAATTGCCGTTGGACTTTTATCGCGTGCGCCCCCTTCAGGTCCAGTTTTCAGACCTGGAATTGAGTTCAGATGCTGGCCTGCTTTTGGTGCGCCAAGCTGATGAGCGATTAGGCGTGTGTTCGGGGTTGGCCGAGGCCATCGAGGAGTGGCGAGAGCCGAGCAAAATTATCCATAGCCTAGAGCAACTCGTGCGGCAGCGGGTGTACCAGCTCATCGGCGGGTATGAAGATGCCAACGATAGTAACGTGTTGCGTCACGACCCGATTTACAAACTGGTTTGCGACCGCTTACCCGAAGCCGGGGAGAATCCACTGGCCAGCCAACCGACGATAACGCGGCTCGAAAATCACGTCGACAAGCGAGATAACGCGCGAATTCGCAACGTTTTCATGGATCACTTCATTGCCAGTTATGCCCAGCCCCCAAAAGTTGTGGTGTTGGATATCGATGGTTGGGATGCCCCGACTTATGGAGAGCAGCAGTTGAGCTTTTTCCATGGGTACTACGGTCATCCGATGTACTATCCAGTTCTCATCAATGAGGCCAGCAGCGGCTATCCCCTGGTATTGCAATTGCGGGCCGGCAATAGTCATCCCGGCAAAGGGGTGGCGGGGCTCTTGCGCTGGACATTCTGGCGACTGCGCCAGGCTTGGCCAGGCGTGACGATTATCCTCAGAGCCGATAGTGGTTTTGCCTTGCCCGAACTCCTGATGCTCTGTGAGCGGGCGCAGGTCGGCTATGTCATCGGCTTTCGGCGCAATCCGGTGCTGGAGCGCAAAATCCAACCCTTGCTAGAGCAGGCGCGAGTGGTGGCCTGCCTCAGTGAGTCGGGCAAAGCCCGGTTGTTTGATGATGTCTACTACGCCGCCGCGAGTTGGCCGTCCCCTCGACGGTTGGTAATGAAGGCCGAGTGGTTGCCCAAAGGGCCTAATCCTCGCTTTGTCATAACCAATCTGGAGTTGCCGCCTCAAGTCCTTTATGACCAGGTGTATGTACAGCGGGGAGCCGCCAGTGAGCATCCCATCAAGGAACTCAAGCTGGGATTGCAGGCCAAGCGACTCAGCTGTCGCCAGTTCGTCGCCAATCAATTTCGCCTCTTGCTCACCCAGGCTGCTTATGTTCTGATGCTCAGCCTTCGTCAAGCGGCCACCGGCACTCGCCTGGCCCAAGCCCAGGTAGAACGAGTACGTTCATCCGTCATTAAAATCGCCGCTCGGGTTCGCGTGTCTACTCGGCGAGTCCTGGTCGAACTGGCTGCCTATCTCCCCTTGGCCCCAGAACTCCGTCGTATCGCGCGTCATCTGATGCACCCTCAGCCTTGGGTTTTAAGCTAAAGGCTCAGGGTACATAGGAGTCGTGTGTCTATCGGGGCTTAAAAAGCCCGTTTTGAGCTGTTTTTAGCTAGATGTTGAACCAATTGGAGGTCTTGTGGGTCTTCACGGCATCTCCCTTGCCATAGAACAACGGGATAAGTCTCCTTTTACGCCTCTAGATGTCCTCATGAATAATGCAGGCTAGGCGTAAGCCACTATTTAACGTGAGTTCGGGATAAGAAAATCTGGCGGTTGAAGCCGCGACTAGCGGAACGAAACCCGCTTGCGCGGGTTCTTAAATCACGAATTTCCGTAGTCCGCAACGGCGGACTTCATTCTGATAGCCGTGACTTTAGTCGCCAGGGCGTTAACCCGAACTCACGTTATTTAGGTATTCCTGCATCTGGGTTTGGAGGGGTTGGAGACGGTCGCTGGGCGATCGCACTTCAATGGCAAAGTCGGGGCAGAGGGGTGGAAATCCCCGGCGGTCTTCGGGATTCAGGGCATCCCAACGCTCTTGGCTGACCCATGCAACGTCGGGCGAGCGATCGCCGCCTTGGGGCAAGCTAAACACGGTTTGAGAACTGAAGACGACACCCAACTAGGTTTGCTCATTCCAGATTCCGACCGTTGTGATTAAACGTGCTTCCTGGCTCCCGCTTTCTCCACCTACTGGAGTCCCGACAATTAACTTTCCTAGAGCAGACCGTTCGAGGGATGCATCTGGATTGGCGAGACACAGTTGATAAAACCGTTCCCGTGTTAATCGGACAATGGGGTCGAGATTGAGTACTGTCGTCATGGATTACCTTCATCCAGAGTTCTCACCTCTATTATTTATTCTCCTCAAAAAACTGGCTAAAAAGCCCAACCTATTTTCTGTAAAATGCCTGCACTGAAAGCATTTCACAGAAAATAGGTTGGGCTTTTCTATGCGGACTCAGCATTCACAGATAGAGTCTTTGGACGCAACTTTTTATTAAGTGGCTCTTATTTTCATTAAGTGCGCCTTAATTTTTTTGGGGATCAGGGCGTCTTCACAAGTTCCTCAGATTCTTTGCTTAGAACTTGAGGTGGAGAGGAAGGTTCCAGGGTTGGGATAGATGAAACCCAGCCGGGATATGACTCTCCGGTGTTCAGCAGAGGGCAATGGTTCTATGACACATGCGATCGCCCGTTGGGGTCAGTGGGTCGTAGAACTCGATGACAAGTCACAGGCACAATCCACTGGTTCGGAGCATTACGCCCGAGCATTCGACTGGGTGGATAGTCTTTTTCGTGTTTTCCATAGACTGTCCGTTGCGTTACCGATGGCTGACAACGCCCTCATCGTGCATAGGTTCAGGTTCAGGTTTCGTATCGAACACAGGTTTCGCATGGAACCGTTGTCTCGATTACTCGCTTTACGTTTTCGTCCATTTCTCCAACGAGTCACATGTCTTGACTCTTGAGCCTTCCAACGATTCATCGAACGTTTATCCATACTCTTTCAATTGCAAAGCCCTGAGGGATCATTCATGACAGTTACCCAAACAACAATCACGACCCTGCAAGACTTGGAAG
>JBCBSJ010000258.1:0-3006 GCA_039819245.1 Cyanobacteria bacterium J06638_20 | reverse complement strand
TAGCCCAGAAATTAAAGAAATCATCTCCCAGAACGTTCAAGGATTAGTTGGGGTCTTGCCATCCGAATCCTTCAACATGCAAATCACAACAGACCGGGAAAACCTGGCGGGGTTGTTGGCTTCCGCGATGATGACAGGTTATTTCTTGCGTCGCATGGAACAGCGGATGGAACTGGAAAGCAGCATGACAATGTCCTTCGCCTCTAAGCCAGACAACGGCAATGACAACCGAAAAGCAGAATAGCCGCGCAGCCCAACTGCACAGGAAAACCGCCCAGACGTCACGCTGGGAATATTTGGCTCCTGTAACTGTCTCTACAATACTGCCTCCACAATATGGAGGGGAGCTAAGAGGGTAGGTTAGAATTTTTGGCATCCTTCGTATCATGATTCTGCCGCATCTTTCCCATGACTGATACTGTGCTTGATATCCGCGATTTAACTGTTCAGTTTCGTAATGACAACCGATTGGTACGAGCCCTAGATGGTGTTTCGTTTCAGCTCAAGCAGGGCAAAACCCTAGGGATTGTCGGAGAATCGGGTTCGGGGAAGTCGGTCACGGCGCTGTCGGTTATGGGATTAGTGCCAACTCCCCCTGGGCGCATTGCGGGTGGTGAGATCTGGTTCCATGGACACGAGGCTGAGCCGATTAACTTGCTGTCGATGCCAAAAGAGGCATTGCGCGAGTATCGGGGAGGGCGAATCGCCATGATCTTTCAGGAACCCATGAGTTCTCTGAACCCGGTCTATACCTGTGGCTTCCAACTCATGGAAGCGCTGCGATACCATCGCTCTGACCTATCAGAGCCAGAGGCACGGCGACGAGCAGCCAGTTTGCTGCAAGAGGTGAAGCTGCTGCCCAGCGATGCGGAACTGGAAGAGCAGGTGCAACAAGAGCATCAGGACGCTCATCGGGAACAGAAAGTTGCGCCGCTGGAAAACCGTGAAGTGATGCTGGCGGTCAACGAGCGCAAGCAAGCGATTCTAAAACGCTATCCGCATGAATTATCGGGTGGTCAGATTCAGCGAGTCATGATTGCGATGGCGATCGCCTCTGACCCAGATATTCTCATTGCCGATGAACCCACGACGGCTCTGGATGTTACGGTGCAGGCCACCATTCTGGACTTGCTGCGAGAGCTGCAAACCCGGCGGGGCATGTCCATTATGTTCATCACCCACGACCTGGGCATTGTGGCCGAAATTGCTGACGAAGTCGCGGTCATGTATCGGGGTAAAATCGTAGAATTTGGCTCTGTGCTGGATATTTATTCCCAGCCCGAGCATCCCTACACCAAAGGACTGCTGACATGCCGTCCGCAACCGGATCGACGGGTACGCTTCTTGCCCACGGTTTCCGACTTCATGGAAGTCGTGTCTGACGAAGAAGGCCAACCTGTGATTCGAGAAAAAGTGATGGATCACTCCCAGCAAGAGCGCCTCCAAATGCAGATTGCGCCGCAAGAAATTGATGAACGCTTACACAAACTCCAGGATCAGCACCCCTTACTACAGGCCGAAAACTTGCAAGTGGGCTTCCCCGTTCGAGGGGTATGGGGTAAAACGAAGCGCTACTTCATGGCGGTGAATGGCGTCTCCTTTCAGGTCTATCCCGGTGAAACACTGGGACTAGTCGGTGAATCGGGCTGTGGCAAATCAACCCTATCCCGGACGCTGCTGCGGTTGATTCCCTCGACGGGCGGGCAGATTTGGTTTGAGGAGCAAAACATTACCAGTGTTACCAATCAAAAAATGCGGCAAATTCGCCGCGAAATGCAAATCATTTTCCAGGATCCTTTCAGCTCTCTCGATCCACGGATGAGCATTAAGGCAGCGGTGATGGAACCGTTGAAGATTCATGGAGTAAACAAGAATCGACGCAATCTAGAAGAGCGGGTGGCCTATTTGTTGGATCGGGTAGGGCTGAACCCGGCCTGGGGCGATCGCTTTCCCCACGAATTCTCCGGTGGACAGCGACAGCGGATTTGTATTGCCCGCGCCCTCGCCCTCAATCCCAAGTTCATCATCTGCGACGAGTCGGTCTCAGCGCTGGATGTGTCAGTACAGGCACAGGTATTGAATTTGCTGAAGGCGCTCCAGGATGAGTTCAATCTCACCTATATCTTCATTTCCCATGATCTCAGTGTGGTGAAGTTCATGAGCGATCGCATCATGGTCATGAATCGCGGCAGAGTCGAAGAAATTGGCCCGGCGGATCAGATTTACCACGACCCTCAAACCGAATACACAAAGCAACTTATCGACGCCATCCCCATCGGTTCTGTGGAAACCATTCGACAGAAGCAGCTACAGCGGGACGCCAGCTAGTTCGCGGCGCGTTTCAATCCAGCCAGCTTATTCGTTTGTAGTGCTTCGTACCAAACCGAGATGATTTCTGCCTAGTAGCGCTAGGCAGAAATCATCTCGGTTTTAATTTCATGGAGCTGATATCAATCATCTGCCATGAGCCATGCAACAATGCCCCCAGCCATACCTACAGTCAGCCAAAAGGGAATATGGAAGCCACTCAGTAAGTTGTAGGGAATTGTCAGAGTGACTTGATAGAACAAGACGCACAGCACTAGCAGAATAATACTGACAGCTAACAGCATAGAGACATGGACTCAGTAAAGATCCGCTTCGATCTGATCGAGGGGAATGAAGCATTCTTGGGGCAGTAACACAGGTTTCACACCAAAAATCAGCTTGCCCCGATGGGTGTAGCGATCGATCGCCAACCCGATGGGGCGCCGCGTCTCATCGGGATGAACCTCATAATAGGAGCGGTATATATCGCGAGCAGACTGCAATAACCCAGGATCCAGCAGAGATGAATAGCCGATCGGCTCCGACTGCATATCTTTGGGTGGAGTGGGACTGGTCTGATTTTGTTTGTATTGCGGGGTGTACACCAACTAACTTTCTCCCGTTGCGATCGCCTATTGTATCTCCTAAGCTTTGCCGAACCCTTTGCCTGCTGATAGTCTCCGTTCGCAGACCCAAACG
>JBCBSJ010000257.1:0-3022 GCA_039819245.1 Cyanobacteria bacterium J06638_20 | reverse complement strand
TGGTCAGCGTATAGTTGATTTGACTGACCAGTAGGTACTGGCAATAGTCCAAACGGCTTACAGAGTCTTTCATTCTTTGACTCTAGCAGCTCAATCTACAGGGTGGGGCTCTACTGCTCCAACGCTATGCGTAAGTCCTAGGAGTTTGATGATTTTTATGTTTTCGCGTCAAATGCGTAGATTCTAAATGCGAATTCTGAAATCATCTTGTAACACGTTGTAGCATGAGGACAGTGTTTACACATCGGAGCTGGTGCAACAATGCAAATCCAACCTTACGAGTCGCAGCAACTTGGTGCTGTCATTCACCTTTCGCTACAAGCCTGGGAACCCGTTTTTGAATCGCTCCAACAAGCGATGAATGCTGAGGTGTATCAAGCCTTCTATCCCGGCCATTGGCGCGTGAGCCAGCAAAATGCTGTCAAGGATGTCTGCGTTACAGAAGACACCAATGTATGGGTTGCCGTTGATGCAGACGCTACCGTGGGCTTTGTCGCTGTGAAATTGCACTCAGAAGACAGCATGGGTGAAATCTACATGCTCGCAGTTGATCCAAACCATCAAGGTCGTGGCATTGGCAGTGCCCTGGCCGAATTCGCCCTGGATTGGATGAAAAATGCTGGGATGGCGATCGCCATGGTTGAGACGGGAGGTGATCCAGGTCATGCTCCAGCACGTCATACCTATGAAAAAGTTGGCTTCGAGCTACTTCCAATCGCCCGATATTTCAAAAAGCTTTGAGTACAAGGGACTTGAGAAGTCTCTATCCCATATCTAGATCCTGGCGGCCTTCGAGCGCTCGTGCGAGCGTCACCTCATCGGCATATTCCAAATCACCGCCCATGGGCAACCCAAAAGCAATGCGCGTGACCCGTGTGAAAGGCTTCAAAAGTTTACCAATATAAAGTGTGGTCGTTTCGCCCTCGACGCTGGGGCTAATGGCCATGATGACTTCTTGGATATTGTCTTGATTAACGCGCCGCACCAGAGGAGTAATATGCAACTGGTCGGGGCCAATGCCTTCCATCGGGGAGATCAAGCCTCCCAGAACGTGATATTTCCCCTTATACTCGCGGGTCTTTTCGATCGCAATGACATCCCGCGAATCAGCCACGACGCAGACTGTATTGGGGTCGCGGCTGGGAGCGCGGCAGATTTCACACACTGGCTCCGCAGAAAGGTGAAAGCACACTTTACAAAGACCCACTTGCTTTTTGGCATCCAACAACGCTTGCGCAAGTTCCTGCACCTCTGTTTCGGGGCGCTTGAGAATGTGCAGAGCCAGTCGTTGAGCCGATTTGGGGCCAATGCCAGGAAGTCGCTGAAATTGCTCAACCAGTCGGGCAAGGGGGCGCGTATACGTAGGTCAATCCTCCAATCTGAAGCAATAATCAAATGCAGTAATTTGTAGTGCGATTGCCATCCAATCAACGCGATCGCCATTCAATCCATTATTTAGGCCACCTTCAAGTTAATAAGCTGTGCGGCTCTTATGCCTAATGCTCATCATAGCGAGGAATGCAATCCCCCATAGGGGCAAGGTTCTCAAAGTTGGGTCTTTGGAGTTTGGGTCAGGCTGAGGAAGCTGGCGATCACCGCCACACCTGTCGCTGCAACAAACACCATGGGCAATCCGGCAAACTTCCATACTGGCCCCAGTAGTAATGGGCTAAAGAACTGTCCCAGGGAATTGAAACCCGTTCCTAATCCCAACACACTGGCTCGTAGATTCGACGGTGTGTGTCCGGCGAGGAGGTTGTAGAGATTAGGGGTAATGGTACCAAAGCCAATGCCGAAAAAGATCGCCGCCAAGATAATCAGAGGCACTTGCGTAAGGAAGGGAATGGTGAGCAGCGTAGTGCCCATAAGCATAAAGCCGAGGGCGATCGCGCGATTGATACCTAACTGCCGAGCAAACCAAGTCGCCCCAATCGCCGCGACAATCGCCGCACCTACAGCCCGAACTGCCAGCACAAAGCCATTGAAGTCTGGCGTCGCTCCGATTGCATCTTTGAGGTAAATCGGGGCATAAATCACAATGGCGTAGACAACCGTAGCCGCGGCCCCAATCAAGCTGTAAATCAGCCAAACCTGGGGTTGCTTCAATACAACGCGCAACTCTGCCCCTTGCCCTGTCGGCAGAACGCCGGAGGCTTTGGAACGAATACCCCGGAAGACAGGATAGGCGATCGCCGCCAGCACAATTCCTGCTCCGTATAAATAGAAGGAGTAGCGCCAGTGATTGTTACCGACCCAGCCTCCAAGTAGCGGAAACAGAATTGCTGAGGTGGTCATAGCACTTGTGGCGTAGCCAAGGACGCGCGATCGCGACTCCCCGTCGTACATGTTGCTGAGTAAGCCAATGGTTGCTGCTGCGATACCGCCACTGGCTGCTCCCAATAAGGCTCGCGAGGCTAGCAGCATTGGGAAGCTGGTCAGAAAGGTTGTGGAAATACCAAAAAAGCTGTAGAGCACTAGGCTCGGGAGCATGACTTTCATCTTGCCGATGCGATCGGCAACAATGCCCATTACTGGAGTCATGAGTGCACTGGTGAGGGCGTGCATACTCAAAAACATCCCCGCCCAGCGCGGATTCAAGTCGAGGGCTTGTACCATTTCAGGGAAGACCGGGGAAACGATCCCGCCCGTCATCGTTGTTAGACAACCTGCCAGCAGGAGCACTGTAAAGGGAATTGCCCGCTGGTTGAAGACAACTCGCCTAATCCTTACCATGCGCTGATCCGTCATCCGACTTTCCTAAAACCGTTTGCTAAAGCCCTAATAAATCAAACTACGGGAAAACGGCGATGTTCTCCTCTGCCAGTAGACATCCTGCGAACTGTCCCATCTGAAAGGGATTACAGGGCTGACGTAACCCAATAGATGTCTCAGCTATGCATAACAAAAGCGCCTCCCTGTGGGAGGCGCTCGCACTAGCAACCGCTAGAGAAATTCATTCAGTCTTCGACCAACAACTTAACCGTTGATGGAAGGCGCCGTCAGTGCAACAGGTGCAGACTCG
>JBCBSJ010000256.1:0-3057 GCA_039819245.1 Cyanobacteria bacterium J06638_20 | reverse complement strand
ATAGTTTTATCCCAGATCGCGCCAACCTCAAAAAAATAGATCGTTCTTCCAAAAAATGATCATTTATTCCTTTCAACTATTTGCCAAAACGGAAGAAGCATTCTATAAAGTATTTGGTAATTCCGTTCAAATCCTGGGATATAGGTCTGATCGCCACTTGATATAAATTTTCTGGGTACGTCTCTAAGTCAAACTAATCCATCTTCGCGCGACAGCTTCTGCCCTCATTTGGTCGATTCGATTCCATCGCAAACTTTATTTTTATGGGAAGACATTCCATTATGCCAGCACGCCTCCAGTTAGATATGGACTCTACCACCAGAGTCGATCGCGAGAAGCCTTTCTCTGTCTCGCCTGTAGAGATTCGACCCACCCCTGATTTTTTCTCCAGGGCTGATACCGACACTGAAGAGATAGTGGAGAGTGGCAAGTCCTTAGAGAAAAGTGAGCTAGATCACTCAGATCATCTTGCAGAGACGCAGTTTTCTTCTGGGGAGAATTTTTCAGAGCAGGACTCCGATTTTGCTCGCGAGATGATTGAAGATCTGGTGTCTGATTATGCGCCAGGGTATAGCAAAACAGCGTCCGATGATGCCGTCGGTGCCTTCTTTAAAGAGATGGCACGCTATCCCCTACTCCGCCCCGGAGAAGAAATTGAACTGGCGCGTCAGGTAAAGTTTTTAGTTGAAGTAGAAACTCTGCGCGATCGCCTGCGCGATGAATTGGGTCGCACACCCGGTCGTGCTGATCTGGCAAAAACCATGGCAATGACCGAGCGGCAGTTCGACCAAACGCTGCACCGGAGCCGCACAGCCAAGCGCAAGATGATCCGCTCGAACCTGCGGCTGGTAGTCTCCATTGCCAAGCGTTACCTCAATCGGGGCGTTCCCTTCCTGGATCTGATCCAAGAAGGCGCATTGGGGTTGAACCGAGCCACCGAGAAGTTCGATCCCGATAAGGGCTATAAGTTTTCGACCTATGCCTACTGGTGGATTCGTCAGGGCATTACCCGCACGATCGCCAATGATGCCCGCACCATTCGTCTGCCCATCCACATCGTCGAGAAGCTCAACAAGCTGAAGAAAGCCCATCGGGAGCTGCGGCGCGAACTGAACCGCAACCCCAATGAAGCGGAATTGGCAGAAGCACTGAACATGCCCCTGGATCAGCTCCGTAACCTGCAACAGGTACGGCGGCGATCGCTCTCCCTCAACCACCGGGTCGGCAAAGGGGAAGACACCGAGCTGATGGAACTCCTGGAAGATGGCAACACCCAGTCTCCAGAAGCCAAGATGAATGAAGCGATGCTGCGCCAGGAAATCTACACCATCCTGAGCGATGTTCTCACCGAGCGGGAGAAAGAAATCATTTCCATGCGCTACGGCTTGCTCACAGGCGAAACCCTGACCCTAGAAGAAGTGGGTGGGCTGTTCAATCTATCGCGGGAGCGGGTGCGTCAAATCCAAACCAAGGCCATGCGCAAACTTCGTCGCCCCCAGGTAGCGGCACGTCTTAAAGGCTGGCTCCACTAAGCCCATGCAGGCTAAATGCCATTAGATCGGGTGAGACATATAACCCAGCATCATAGGTTGTCAGTTCAAGACAACCTGCCATTGCAGCATCTATCGAGCGAGTCGACGTAGGGCCGCACAATGCCCCTAGGCCTTGGCTGAGCAACGCTCACCCGCCTGATGGCAGCCCTTGGAAACACGCTACCAACAACTGGGCGATCGCCAGCCAGCGACAGCACCAGCCAAGCTAAACGCCGATTACGACAACAGGAATCGCCAACGGTTACTCCGTCTGGCTCTTGGCTATTCCACGGTCGTATCGAGGCAGAAGCGGCGGCAGGTGGTCACTCCTGAATCCTCCTGCCCGTTGAGGGGGCAATCAGAGGTAGCGCACAAGGTACAGTCGGAACGGGTTTGGAGCGCCAGTTCACGCGCCGTGTAGAGGCTAATACCCTGGCTGATAAACGCCCGCGCTTCCATATCCGAGATTTCGTCGCAAATCAATAGCGCATGGGTGATGCCCAACTGTTGCCGTGCCAAGTTGATGCGATCGAGGGTTTTGCGAAAGCTGCGGTGGGCTGTTTTGATCTCAATCAGAACCCGTTCCTCTTGGCTGGTAAAGCTGATGGGTTTGTCTTGGGCAAAAAAGTCTTTGTATTGCAGGTCGAGGGTGCCATCGGTGTAGTCCACAATCCGAATGGTGCGGAGGAAGGGAACGGAGAACTCCCCTGACTCATCCGGCATATACCACCAGGAACGGTGCCATGCATCTTTGGGCAAATGCAGAATGGCATGCACCTGCTCGGCAGAAAAGCCCGATGCTTCCAAGATGGCGATTGCCTGCGATAAGGACAGCCGTTTGCCTAGGCTATGGGTCTCGGATTCACACCGGGTGAGCATCAAATATTCCCGCTTGACCATGTGGGGAGACGTCGTAGCGGCGATCGCCTCCTCAATTTCTTGGGGCGACTCTGCCAACACGCAGTTCACAACTTCGTAGTGAATGACCCCATCCACGGTACGCCGTGCTTCGACGGGCACACTGATATTGGCTTTGACGGCACCTACCCGATGGGGCTGGCTAAGGGGCGGGGTGCAACGGGTGAGCAATGATCGGAGGAGGGGTTGGTCGGCGATCGCCAGAGCCATTTGGACTCTGTCCTGTAGAGCAAGGGCATCCGGGCGATCGTGCGGCGAGTGGGTCAGTGCATGTTCTAACATAAGAAAACCTGTCCCCAAACTTCAGAATTTATTATTAATCATTTATTCTGAGAACCTACAGGATCCGTATATCTCTTAAGGAAACCTTGAGAAATACAATCATTCATACAAGTTTCATCAACGGAGCCGACGCAAAATTAGCATCATCCTTAGTGAAGATGTTGATGTTATAGACGCATTTCCGCCATCACATCAACAAAATAGGCCAGTTCTGACCAACGAATAGCTAAACTTCCTGGCAATAGGGGTTATATCAATTCTACGAAAACCAAAACCAGATTATTTTTTGAAAGCTGCGCGCCGCGCAGCTTTCAAAAAATAATCT
>JBCBSJ010000255.1:0-3105 GCA_039819245.1 Cyanobacteria bacterium J06638_20 | reverse complement strand
GTGCTTGGATCGTTGAACGATTTGCCTATCTGTCTGGATGGGGAACGGGCTGGATGGGAAGAGAGCGATCGCTTCAAAGGACTCTTCATGCTGGAACTAGACCACAAGCATGCAATCGACCGCGACTGCACAACTCTGTCGCGACATGTATTGCAACAGTTACAAAGTTTCTCCGCCGACGCCCAAGACCTGAGTGCGTTGATGAACCGCATTGCCCTTGCAGGCAAGCTCATCGCCCGCCGCCTCACCCGCTCGGGTTTGGTTGAAGAGGCGCTTGGCTTCACGGGCGAAACCAATGTCCAAGGCGAAGCCGTCAAAAAGATGGATCTCTATGCCAATCAGGTCTTTATCTCTGCCTTTGAGCAAAGTGGCTTGGTTTGCCGTCTGGCCTCTGAGGAAATGGAAAAGCCTTACTACATTCCTGAAAACTGTCCGATCGGTCGCTATACGCTGCTTTACGATCCCATTGATGGGTCGTCAAATCTCGATATCAACATCAACGTTGGCTCCATCTTTGCCGTGCGGCGGCAAGAAGGCTCAGATTTAGACGAAACGGCCAGCGATTTGCTGCAACCCGGACGCCAACAAATCGCTGCGGGCTACATTCTCTATGGTCCCAGTACGATGCTGGTGTATTCCATTGGCCGAGGCGTGCATGCCTTCACCCTCGATCCCAACCTGGGCGAGTTCATTCTGTCGCAGGAAAACATTCGCGTCCCCGACCATGGCCCCATCTACAGCGTCAATGAGGGTAACTTCTGGCAATGGGAGGAGTCCATTCGCGAATTCACTCGCTACGTCCACCAGCACCAGGGCTACACCGCTCGCTACAGTGGAGCGCTGGTCGGAGACTTCCACCGCATCCTCTTCCAGGGCGGGGTATTTCTGTATCCCGGCACAGCCCGCAAGCCAGAAGGTAAACTCCGCCTGCTCTACGAAAGTGCTCCCCTTGCCTACCTGATGGAGCAAGCGGGAGGCCGCGCCAGTACAGGAATCGAAGACATTTTGGATGTAATGCCCACGGCCATTCACCAACGCACCCCGCTGGTCATCGGGAGTCGTGACAATGTGGCCCTTGTCGAATCGTTTGTCCAGAAAGAAGCGGCTAAAACCGCGCCCTGAGACTGACGTCCTCCAATCATTGGTCAAAGCTCTGCGTTTCCCTCGTCAACCCTCTACCCTTACTGAATCCCTTCCAGGAGAGCGTGCATGGTCATTTTTGCTGAAAACCCCCTCCGCGTCGGCTTGCAACAGGACCGCATCCCAGAACCGCAAATTTTGGTCATTTTTGGTGGTACGGGTGACCTAACCCAGCGAAAACTGGTACCTGCCCTTTATCAAATGAAGTTGGAGCGCCGACTTCCCCCAGAACTCACCATTGTTGGGGTGGCACGGCGAGACTGGAGCACAGAGTTTTTCCGCGAACACCTACGGCAAGGCGTTGAAGAATTTGGTGGTGGGTTGCAAAAAGAGGAGATTTGGGAAGATTTTGCTAAAGGACTGTTCTATAAGTCCGCCAACATCGATATTCCTGAGGATTACAAAGATCTCAAGGAATTTTTGGCTGAGCTGGACGATAAGCGAGGCACTCGGGGCAATCGCGTGTTTTACCTCTCTGTTGCGCCCCGCTTCTTTGGGGAAGCGACGCAGCAACTGGGGGCTGCGGGCATGTTGGAAGACCCCCGAAAGCATCGCCTGATTATTGAAAAGCCCTTCGGTCGGGATTTGACCTCGGCTCAGGTATTGAACCATGTGGTGCAAAATGTCTGCCATGAATCGCAGATCTATCGGATTGACCACTACTTGGGCAAAGAAACGGTTCAAAACCTGTTGGTCTTTCGGTTTGCCAATGCCATCTTCGAGCCGTTGTGGAATCGACAGTTTGTAGACCATGTCCAGATCACCGTGGCAGAAACGGTGGGGCTAGAAGGCCGGGCGGGTTATTACGAAAGTGCAGGTGCGCTCCGCGACATGGTGCAAAACCACCTGATGCAGCTTTTTTGCTTGACGGCAATGGAGCCGCCCAACTCCCTGGGGGCTGATGGAATTCGCAATGAAAAAGTGAAGGTGCTCCAGGCGACGCACCTTGCGGATCTCGACGTGATTGAACAGTCCGCCGTGCGTGGACAGTATACGGCGGGCTGGATGCGGGGAGAACAAGTGCCAGGGTATCGGACTGAGGAGGGCGCAAGTGATACCTCGACCACGCCCACCTATGCGGCCCTAAAGATGTATGTCGACAACTGGCGCTGGAAAGGCGTGCCGTTCTACATGCGGACGGGGAAGCGCATGCCGAAGAAGGTATCAGAAATTGCGATTCAGTTTCGGGAAGTGCCGTTCCTTATGTTTCAATCGGCGGCGAAGCAGGCCAACCCCAATGTGTTGGCGCTGCGGATTCAGCCGGATGAGGGCATTTCCATGCGGTTTGAGGTGAAAACGCCAGGAACCTCCCTGCGGACGCGATCGGTTGATATGAGCTTCCGCTATGACACGGCGTTTGGGCAACCCAGTACGGATGCATACAGCCGCTTGCTCGTGGATGCGATGTTGGGCGACCAAACCCTCTTTACTCGGGGGGATGAAGTGGAGGCGGCATGGCGCATTCTGACGCCGTTGCTAGAGGTGTGGGATGCGCCTGCCCCACCCGATGCGGTTCCCTTCTACGAAGCGGGTAGTTGGGGGCCTGTCGAAGCCGAATTATTGCTCAATCGCGATAATCGAAAGTGGCGGCGATTATAGTCCACTTATTAATTGCAATCCACTTCATAGTTGCCGTTTCGTGTTCGATCCCTCGGTTGCAGGTCAAATCGGTTGAACCGAACCCGATTCTTGAACGTTCGATGGTGGGAGGGGATGGTTGCTGAACGAGACTGAGCGATCGCCTCTATCCCTAGACTCCAGCCTTTTTCCAGTACCAAGACCCATTCGCGTAAACTCTATCCATTCAACCCATTACTATGGCTACACCCCTCGTTGCATTACAAAAGCCGAAAGATATTTCCATTCAGGAAATTGAAGCGGAACTCTCCCAGATTTGGCTGAATCAGGGCGGCGACAACCTCTCCCCGGTTGCGACCCGTGCCACCACCTTTAGCATGGTGATCT
>JBCBSJ010000254.1:0-3191 GCA_039819245.1 Cyanobacteria bacterium J06638_20 | reverse complement strand
GATCCAAATTGCAGCGACATCCGTAATCCCTTATGTATAAGCTGAAAACCGTGACTCGAAAGCGGAACTCAGCAAGCGCAATGAATGCAGATGAAGTTGAGGTACAAGTGGAAGGTCTTCTGATAGCGCCCGTCAATTCAGGTCGTGGGAAGGTTGGAGGTGGTATGGAGAATACCAGTTCCCAGCCTGATTGGAGCGCCCCCATAGCAGAGCGATCGTGGTGGGATAGTGATTGTAAAACGGCATCGCTTATGCGGTTAATGTGACTCCGATCCCTGCCCCTTCCCGCCCTGTGACGTTACCCACAGACCCTCCGACGACGTGGCATTTAGTTTCTGCAATGTCTAAGCTGACGGTTACTTCCCTTTCAACCGATCTTGATCTGTTTTGTGCCATCAAAGCCCACCAGATGGACGCACTCAGGCTGCTCTACGATCGCTACTCCAGCCTTATCTATCGGTTGGCACTGCGAATGCTTCGGTTTCCTGAAGAAGCCGAAGATGTGACCCAAGAAACCTTCCTAAAATTGTGGAATCGCCCGCACCTATACCAGCCAGAGCGCGGCTCACTGAGCAACTTTTTGGTTGTGATGGCGCGCTCGAATGCACTGGATCGGTTGCGATCGCGCAGCTCTCACAATCGGTTTCTTCAGCGCTGGCAGTCGGTCATGCTGCAAGACAGTCGGCAACCCAACCCCCTGGATAGCGTTTCAATGGACGAGCGATCGCACCTCATCCGGACGGCGCTGGCCGAGCTTTCCGATGCCGAACGCACCGTTGTTGAAATCGCCTACTACGAAGGCCTGAGCCGATCCGAAATCGCAGAACGACTCAATATTCCTGTCGGCACCGTCAAATCTCGCATCCGCCTTGGACTTCGCAAACTGCGCCACGCGCTAAAGCACTCGCTCTGACCCGTTTGCCATGACTCATTCAAACCGATCCAATCCCTACTCTCCCGATGACTGGCCAGAATTGCTCGAAGACTATGTGCTGGGGTATCTCAGTGCAGATGAAACCGACGCACTTGAACGTCAGCTTGCCCAGAATCCAGAGTTAGCTGCCGAGGTTGCCGCCTTACAGGAGAGTCTGTCGCTGTTGCCCTATGCCTTGTCTGCTGAGGAGCCCAGTGCCGCAGGGCTCGACAACCTGTTGCGTGCAGCGCAAACTCAGGCTTCCCGACCGCTTCCCTTACCCAGATATGAAGCGCCCACGTCGAACGCTTCCGAGTCGAACGTCTCCGAGACGCTGATCCGACCCGTTCGTTGGGGACGCATCATTGGCTCCATTGCAGCCCTGATCCTGGTCGCTTTGAGTGTCGATAACTATCGGTTGCGCCAACAAACCCAGACCACGGCACAGGTACGCCAAGAGTTGGAGCAAAATCGGGCTGAGCTGGAGCAGCTTCGTAGACAGATGCAGGAGATGTCGACTGTTATGGCATCGCTGCAAGAACCCGGTGCCAGAGTGCATAGCCTTGTAGGTGCTGGGCAGGCCAGCCGTGCCAACGGTTATCTCGTCACCATTCCGGGCGAGACGCAAATGGTACTAGTTTCCAGGAACCTGCCCAATCTAACGGAGGATCAAGTCTATCGCCTGTGGGCTGTAGCACAAGAGGCGTCTCCACCACAGTATTGCGGCCAGTTTCAGCAAAATGCAACGGGTACCGCCGAGTGGATTGCACCAACCCAGGGATGCAGCGCCGACCCGTCACAATATCTGATTACGCTGGATGCACCGGACGATCCACTGGATTCGGCGGGGCCGCTGATGATGCGAAGTGATACTTGATTTGTGGTATTGCTGAAAAGCTGTATGAAGCGAAACGGAGTTTTTGGCGTATAGCATTCGTTTCATACGGAGAAGCAGAAGCCCCTGAAATAGCAAGAGGGTAGGCTCAGCCCACCCTTTTACTGAGCATTCATTGTGATGCGAATCCCTTAGCCTTCATCAAGCGATGTTGCAGCGCAGCGATCGCACAATCCGTGGACCGTCACTTCATAGCTTTCTGCCACCAGCCCGGGTCGCAGTCCTGCCAAACTCATGCCTTGAAACGCTTCCCAAGGAATATCTTCGATTTTGTCGCAGCAACGACAACGAAAGTGATGATGGGGGGAAACATTGGCGTCGTAGCGTACCACACCTTCTTCGAGCAACACCTCGCGCACTAAATTTGCGTCACGTAATGCTTGGAGGGCACTGTAAACCGTTGCCTGAGATGCGGTTGGAGCCTCGGCATTGATATCAGTGAGTAGATTTTCCACCGTTGGATGATCGGTGCGCGATCGCAAGTTCGCATAGACGGCGAACCGCTGAGGCGTCACGCGTAATCCTCGCTGCTTCAAGATTTGAACAATTTCACTAGCTTGCTGCTTCATCCTGCCATTGATTACCCAATCTACCAGGACTGGCCGACCATCCACGTGGTTCCAGCCTCCCTCTACCATAACCTCCATTCACCATAACACTGCTAGATTTAGATAAGTTCTACTCTTATAGATCTACAGGAAAACAAGAAAATCCTATACCTAATCCATTCTTACCTAAGAATTGTTCCGAGATATGGTTATAATGAGGTGAAGTTGTAAGTGTTCATTGACTGCAACGCATTCTTAAAATGACGGCTGAAGTCACTGGCAGTCATTGGCTTGAATTGAAGCGATCGCACAGTATGGCCGCACGATGCGAATGCTAGCACGATGCAATCATGTAGATCGCTCAGCTTCTTTATTGACTCTCGTTCAACAATTTATTTAGAGGTATCCAAGAATGGTTACAGTCCAGCGTGTGCCCGACGTTGTTTTCAAGACCCGTGTACGTGACGAATCCGTGCCTGGCCCCAACCCCTATCGCTGGCAAGATCGCACGACGCAAGAGATTTTTGGTGGCAAGCGTGTGATTGTGTTCTCCTTGCCTGGAGCCTTTACCCCCACCTGCTCCTCCAACCACTTACCCCGCTACGAAGAGCTTTACGAAGAGTTCAAAGCCCTGGGCGTTGATGAAATCGTTTGTGTCTCTGTCAACGATGCTTTCGTGATGTTCCAGTGGGGCCGTCAACAAGGCGCTGAGAAGGACTTTTTGCTGCCCCACTGTAACATCACGAAAGCATCGTTGACAGAGACACAAACGATTTCATCAACGCCCAGGGCTTTGAACTCTTCTTAAATCTCTTCGTAGCGAGGTAAGTGGTTG
>JBCBSJ010000253.1:0-3277 GCA_039819245.1 Cyanobacteria bacterium J06638_20 | reverse complement strand
CTAAGACACAATTATGATTTCCGTTGCTGACCTACTCGTCAATAATCGCGTCCCAGGGAACTATTTTGCTACCGATGCCTACGTCCGTAGCGACCTGGAAATGGGGCTGCTAGAAAACCGCCAGGGCGATCGCCTGCTGGCTCTCCCAGAAGCTTTGATTCAAGGCATCTATGCTGGCTTAGATAAAGAAACTGGGCAGGCAACCCGCTTGGTGCTTTACAACTGTGGACGCTGGTGGGGCAAAAATCTCTACAGCCGCTTTGTTGAAGAACTCACAGACTATTACGATACCCCGCTATCCGACATGCCGATGGTGGAATTTTTGCAATCCCTGCAAAACTGCTGGAAAACTCATGGATGGGGACATATCGAGCTAGATTCTTCCTCTCAGCATCGTGGCTTGCTGGTGGTCAAGATTTGGAACTCAGCCTATGCGCGGCTCGCGCCTAAAGGCAACCAGCCCGTGTGTCAGCTCGAAGCGGGCGTATTGGCGTCCTTCTTTGGCCAACTGTCGGGGCGAGAGCTGTACTGCCTCCAGACTACCTGTGAATCGATGGGGGCGGACTGCAACCGCTTCATCATTGGCTTACCGAAACGGTTAGAGCCTGCGGAAACCATGGTGACGAACATGGAGCATGACGCCATCATGCAGCAGCTTTGCAGCTAATCTCTTAGGATGGAGACAATGGTAGTCATTACATCTGTCAACCCAATTGTCCAACGATCCAAAGAATCAATACATCACAATTGATGCATTAGGGAGTGCTCCAGGCTTTCTATCGTTTTTAAGGAGTATCCAAAAAGTGAGGATAGATAGCTAGGTTCCCTGACAGTGAGGCGCGCATTTGCGCCGTTTAACTTTACTAATAGAGAGCGTAGCGAACGGGTTTTTCTGTCTCTGCCTCTATTCGCCCGCTGGTGCGTTTTAATACTGAGTGCCTTAAATTTTTCTTTTCAATCCTGTTTAACTGAATCAGGGCTGATGCAAGCCTCACGTCATCCTGGCTAACTTCGTTGATGTTATGGACGTACTGCGCCCACAACATCAACAAAATACGTAAGTCCTAATAAATGCCCTGTTGAATCCGATACTTTGTTGACCATCCTGTTCCCTTACTTCTCTGTCCAGACCTGTCGTGTCAACTCCTTCCGGATCGCCGAGCAAAGAACTAAAGCGCTCGAATTATCGCCTTTTGGGGCTAGTGGGCCAAGGCCAATTTGGATGGGTTTACTGCGCGGTACATCGCCGCACGGGACAGTTCGTCGCGCTTAAGGATTTGCACCATGAACGCTTCCCAACCCACAAGTTTCTTCGTGAGCTACGCTTTTTGCTCAGTCTAGAACATCGAAATATTGTCACGTGCCGCGCCCTAGAACATACCCAGAAGGGGCGCTATTTAGTGATGGATTATTGCGAAGGGGGAACCCTGCGAGGCCTGATGCAGGAGGATGTTCGCCTCAGCATGCATCAATGTATCAAGCTCGTTGCGGATATTCTGGTAGCCCTGGAGCATGCCCATAGTCGCGGTATCGTGCATTGCGACATCAAGCCTGAGAATATTTTGTTGAATGTGACGTCCCATGGCTGGACGGCACGGGTGTCAGACTTTGGCATTGCCCGCCTCATTCAGGAGATGAGTGCTGAACCCCATTCTGGAAGCGGGAACACGGGTTCCCCAGCTTACATGGCGCCGGAACGATTCTATGGGCAATATTCCACCACGTCGGATCTCTATTCCGTGGGCATCATCCTGTACGAATTGCTGGCGGGCGATCGCCCCTTTACGGGGACGCCTGCGAATCTCATGGCTGCCCATCTGAACGATCTGCTCGTATTTCCCGACTCGATTCCTACGACTTGGCATGTGTTCCTCAACACAGCTCTAGAAAAGCTTTCTGCCCGTCGCTTTGCGACGGCGGGGGATATGCTTCACGCACTCAAGCAAGCTGCTGAAGCTGAAGGGATTTTAGGCTATCTGGAATCACAACCCGTTTCGATTCCGCTGCTTTCTCCAACTGCGGAATTACCCCCGGAAGATTTATTCAAGCTCAAGACAGAACGCATTGGCGAACGAATGCAGGCGATCGCCCTTCTGCCTGAAACCAGTCGCAAGCTGGTAAAACCCTATCCTTCCCAGGTTGATTTCCTTTACCGCACCAAACAAGGCATTGTACTGCTTGCCCATTCGGAAACCCATATTGAGGTCGATCCCCAGAAATCCTATGTGCCCCAGAGTCTTCAGCCTGTCCCCTTGCCTGAGCCGGTACGCTGGCTAGAATCCCGGCCGACAGGTTTGTATGCCCTGGGCAACGAGTTTCTGCATCGCTTAACTGTAGCGCAGGGCACCGTTCAATCTGATCCGCTCATTGCGGTCGAGGCTGATTCGCTGGCCGCGATTACTCCCTCTGGCCATTGGGGAGCGATCGCTCATTCGCCTGCCAATCAACTCAATTGGCACCTGCACCTTCATGGGTTGTGTCCAGCACCCAATACGGCTCCTCCCATGCGCGATCTGATGCTCCCGCGTCCAGCCCCCCAGGCTGAGCTGCGGCAATTGGTGGCATTGGACGAACGCCATTTTGTCGCCCTCTTTCGTGCTCCGACCCACGATGGGATAGCAACAACGACCAAGGCGCTGACCTATCTCGAGATTATGACCCGACGGGGCAAGCGACTGGGGCACTTTTCGCTACCGCTACACCTCGATCAGTTCCAGGCAACTCCGTTTCCCTATCGCTGCATTGCGACTGACGCAGAAGATCCCACCTCCCTGCTGGCCATTGACCTCAAGCCCTATCGCATTATCCGCTTTGCGCTCAACCTCCAGCCACGCCTCCTGACGACGGCTCCCTGGGGCTATGTTGTTGCCGATGCGGAGGGAGGCGTTGAACTTTTGGATGAGTATGGGCAGCTTGTCGGGCGTCTGGAGCTTCCCTTTCCCCCCACGGCATTAGCGCCGTTTGAACCCCATGGTTTGCTCATTGCCACTTGGACCGAAAATTGGGGATACCTGTACATCGCCAATCTGAAGACCCTGGAAATTCAGCTGCTGTTTTAGACGTTAGGGCTTACGCGTTTGCTCCGAAAAACCAACGCAGTTTGATGATTTTTGGGGCGCAGTGCGCCCCAAAAATCATCAAACTGCGTAAGTCCTGGAAGCGCCCAAACGCATCGGTCAGGCCAGATCTCGCCAGAACTGCCACTATTCACGGTAGGCTAGAACACGACCTGCTTGAAGATAGGCTCTGGATTCTGCCCATGACAATGGATTGGTTG
>JBCBSJ010000252.1:0-3315 GCA_039819245.1 Cyanobacteria bacterium J06638_20 | reverse complement strand
GCCGGTGTACTGGTACTGGGCGGGACTCAGAACTGGTCCCTTACCGGGTCCCAGGGTGAGGTCCGGGTGCTTATCCCCGCGACCGATACAGCCCAGTTGGATGGTGATATCGATGACAACTTTGTCGCCGGTCCATAGCCTGAAAGGGTGAACGTCCGTTTCTTAAGCACTGCACAAAAGGTCAGGTTCACGCCTGGCCTTTTTTCTTGCTATAGTGATGGGACCGAAAGGTGACCCCCGGTCTGGGGTTTTTGTGAGATATGCCTTCGAAGGCTGACTCCATGCCCCGGACTAACCCCTCCTGGTTGAAGGGGCTGAGGTGGGTCTAATTTGCAGTGTTTTGGGATAGAAGAGATGAATACCGAAGATATGTATGACGCCTTAGTGAGAATGCCAGCAACAGACATGGAAGGTCCGACCTATGAGATTCTCTCCTTCTTGTGTGAGGATGTTGCGAGACTTTCAACGATGGCGTCGATAGCGGTTCTACAGCTTAACCTCAAAGGGATTCAGCGTCATAGAGAGATTGTTGCGTATGGAAAGTGTGGCAGTTTTAACGCCTGGGTGAGAGAAAGAGGTGAATACGATGAATGGTGGGGTGATTATAATGCCTAGGGTTGTTGCGCCAGGTCTTCACTATTCGTTAATGGAATCAAATGGCAAGAGGTTTTGGCAGTCGAATTCTGGATTCGGGTTCGTACCAGTTAAGACGCAAGTTAGGCGGGGAAAGCTCTCGTCAAAGAAAAAGGAACCCATTCCTGACGCTGTGGCCGAACGGGCAATTCAGTCTGAGTTACAAGTTTAGGACAGACGCAGAGGCTACCAGCGAAGTCGATGAATGGAAGTACGTCCATGGGGGGGTCATCAGAGGTGCTAAGCGCAGCGTTCCGGACCCTAACCTTGTCTCTACTGTTAAATTCTCACAGACGGGCTCTAGGGGTGGTAGAAAGTCCGCCAAATATGGGCTGAAGGGGATAAGTAGACTAGGGGTAAAAATGGTGAGGAGTTCCGCCTATCTACTTCAGAGGAAGTATGGGCGGAAGGGTTTGACCTTCCTGACCCTCACCGTCCCTTCTCTAAGCGCTCATGAACGTCGGGCTGTTGCTCTGGCATGGGGGGATATAATGCGTCAAACCATGCAGAGACTCTCCCGCCTATTAGTGCGGTCGCAGCAACCGCCGCTAGCCATCGCAGTAACCGAGCTTCAGTCTTCAAGACTGAAACGGACAGGGAAAGCGTATCTACACGTTCACGCAGTGCTGCCAAGTCGTCATAGATGTGGTCGTCATTGGGTGGTCGAGGTGTCATCGTTCCGTCTGTGGTGGAAAAGGCTTCTGGAGTCAAAGATAGGTAGAGAGTTGGAAAGGTTGCCCAGGGTGGAGACTAAAGTCGTTCGCAAATCGGTGGAAGGGTACCTGGGTAAGTACATGACGAAGGGTAACGAATCCATGCAGGGCATCGTTGAGGACCTGGGAGAGGACTGTGTCCCTGGTCAGCAATGGCATACGACTAAGCCTATGAGGGATTGGGTAAGGGCGGCAACGGTAGCATCCTGGAACTATGGAGACCTCATGCAGTACAAGGTAGACCTTCATGTAGCTGGAGTGGATGAGATAAAAGCCTATCTGTCCCGAATAGAAATAAATATTGGCGGGAGAATTCTAACTACCGCATGGGTGGGAAATCTGAGTGAGTCAGAGAGGTTCAGGTTGGGATTGCCACCCCCGGAATGAGTATGTATAATCGCGGTTAACCGCGATTGGAACGGAGGGTAAGGGTAGCTGATGGCAAGAAACAGTGCCACGGAGCTGGCAGAGTTCGCTAACAACATACAGGACCTCGCAGAGGATATAGGTAACATAGCGGCCCAGACTCCTGGGTTTAGCGCCTATGGTAGGGCGTTCTGCAGGGTGGCAGCCGGTACTCCTTTTGGTAGCGCTCTGGAGGCCTCGGGGGTTAGGAACTCATGTACGCCCTTCTGGGCTGACGAAGGTATAACACCTCCGACGTTCACGCCTCCGTTCCCTGGAGGGCAGTGCATGAACCAGCAGTACACCGCGAACGTGGTCAGCTTCACTTACGACCTGAACGGCGTGGAGACTACAGAGGGTCCGTTTGGGGCCGGTATTGGGCCTGGGCCTCTATCGTTCGAGTCTGGGGAAGGATTTCAGAGGATAAGGGCGGCTGTTGGGGGGGTTCTGGCAAACGTAGATATAACTAATATCCCTGGAGCTGAAAACCTCAGAAACGTTCAATTTAACGTGGTTACTACGGACGGAGCCCCGGATGATTGTGGCAGCCTGCCGGATGTGTTCAATCCCTCTCCCGATGCCCCTGGAAATGATTTCGGGGAAGAGCAAGAAGTCACAGGCCCTGATGGAAGGGACTACAGAGTTACTCCGTTTGAACCTTCGTTCGACATAGACGGGAACTTTGAGGCTCCGTTCAACATAGATGATGTGGAGTTCGACTTCGGAGGGGGTGGGTCGCCGGAAGGGCCGCCAGAGATTCCATCGCTGTCCGCTGGGACTCCTGTGGTTGGGACGGGGGACGAGGGTCAGAGAAATGTGCCATTGCCCCCGCCTGGGTTTATCACTGTGGCTCTGAAAGTGGCGATTTCGGGGTTCGACCTGAGTCAAACGGGAGTAGTGAGAGGGTCGTCTCCAAATGCCCGGTTCTACGCCCCTCAGGGCAATGCAGATATAGTGGTAGCGTCCGAGGACAATACCATTAGTTACGTGAGGGACCTGGTCCTGATGAGTAGGGAGAATCTGTTGACGGCGCCTATAGACGGCTTGCGGATTGTGGCATTTCGTGTTAATACAGTGCCAGGCGTGTCTTACACTGTGACGCCAATTCTCAGGATGATACCTATAGAGGAGTAGAAAGATGGCTACCAATGGTTCTAGACGGTGGTTTCAGTACACCGGAGACGATGGAAATACATATGCGGTGGAGCTGGACGAAAACGTCTATGAGACCGTTGCGCTGGGCTTTACAGCTATCCAGGCGGGTCCGACAGGTCCTCAGGCTCAAGGGCGAGTAATCTCGGCTAATAACAGCCGACCTTTGACTATGCGTACTGTGCGCGGTCAATTTGTCAAGGCCAATAACGACATCGTTTACAAGTCGTTCTTTGTTGGGACTCAGGCGGCTCTCAACTCCTTGATTGCAGCCGGTGTACTGGTACTGGGCGGGACTCAGAACTGGTCCCTTACCGGGTCCCAGGGTGAGGTCCGGGTGCTTATCCCCGCGACCGATACAGCCCAGTTGGATGGTGATATCGATGACAACTTTGTCGCCGGTCCATAGCCT
>JBCBSJ010000251.1:0-3331 GCA_039819245.1 Cyanobacteria bacterium J06638_20 | reverse complement strand
TCTTTTTTTTTTTAATTAAATAAAAATCCCTTTTAAACAACAAATTTTTTTTTTGTGCCGCCCGCCACGCGGCGCCAACAAAACATATTTGGGTTTTATGGCTATTCAATTTGATATAAATTATCGATCATCGAGTGCTTTCGCATTCTGTTCTCACCTCGTTACCTTCGTCAGCGTGAGTCGCCCAATACGCCTCCAGCCAGGTACATCCTTTGGCGAGGAGGGTATCACCATCCAGGATTGCATCTAGATCCCAGAGGATGAGGGTGCGATCGATGCTGGCGGTGGCGAGCCAACGGCCATCGGGGCTGAAGTCTAGGCTGTAGAGAGAACCACTATGCTGAGTAAGCTGCGTGAGCCAGTCGCCCTCACGGGTCCAGAGGCTGACGGTAGTGTCGAAGCTAGCGGCAGCGAACAGTCTACCGTCTGGACTAAAGGCAACTTCAGTAATTGCCCCCATCTGACCCCTTAGAGTCGTGAGGAGCATACCCGTTTCTACCTCCCATAGTCGAACCGTCTGATCACGACTCCCCGATAGGAGATGTTGGCCATCGGGGCTAAAGCGTACCGTCAGAACCTCGTCCTCATGTCCTTCCAGGGTACGAATCTGGCGTCCCTGCCAATCCCAGAGGTAGATGGTTCCATCAGAGGCGGCTCCGGCAATTTGTTGCCCGTCGGGACTAATGTCGATTTGCCAGATAGTGCTGTCGTGGGTCAGCAGGGTGCGGTCAGCGGTGCCATCACTCCGCCAGCGACGCAGAGTGTTATCTCCTCCAGTAGATAATAGGTACTCACCATCCGGGCTAAAGCGCAGTCCCCAAACCTCGCCCTGATGGCCCGTCAGACTTGCCTCCAAGGAACCATCATTCGACAGGAGATCGATTGCCCGACCGTTGGGAACCGCAATGAGTTGATCCTCTGGATGCAGGGCCAGATCCCAATTCGCCTGCGTCCCGGTTTCCGGCTGCACCAGGTTGTAGTTGGCGGGAAACTGATGAATCCGCTCATAATCCCAGGCATGCAACCGACCGTTTTCATCTAAGGAAAACAGGGTTTGGCGATCGCTGTCTGGAGAATCGGTTGGAATCTTCTGAAAGCGTACCCTAACCACCCGCGCCGGATGGCCATATAAGCGATCGATCAGGGGATGATCAAGTTGCCAGAGGCGGGCGGTATTGTCGCCACTGCTTGAGAAAAGTGTCTGACTGTCGGGAGTAAAGGTGACGGCCCAGATTTCGTCGTCGTGCCCCTCTAAGGAGCGGAGAAATTCCCCATCGCCATCCCAAAGGCGGATAGTGCGATCGCGACTGGCCGAAGCCAATAGCTCGCCATTCGGGCTAAAGGCCAAACCTAGCACTTCTTCCTGGTGTCCGTTTAAGGTTCTCACGGCAGTGTAGGTATTGTCAGGCTGGCGCTGCCATAGTCGTACGGTGCGATCGCGACTGGCAGACGCTAACTGCTCCCCATCGGGACTAAAGGCCACTGACCAGATGCGATCGTCATGGCCTTCCAGGGTTTGGAGGCGATCGCCCTGCAAGGACCATAGGTTGATCGTGCGATCGGCGCTGGCAGACGCAATGATTTGACTGTCTGGGCTAAACGCGACAGCCAGCACATTATCCTGATGACCCTCCAACGTCATGGCCAATTGCAGTTCCAAGTCTCCGTTCTCTTTCGACTCCAAGCGCCACAACTTGACCGTGTTATCCAACCCTACCGATGCCAGCCATTGGCCGTCTGCACTCACCGCGATATCGCGCACCCCTCCTGTGTGCGCGGGTACAACCTGCTGGGGCGTCGGGCCAAAACGTCCCGCTTGAAGCGACCAGATTTGGATTGAAGCATCCCAACTGGCAGTGATCAAGGCCTGACCATCCTGGCTAAAAGCGAGTGCTGAGACTGCAGAGGTATGAGATTCAAGGGTTTCGAGCAACTGCCCCTGCCCATCCCACAGGCGCACCGTCCTATCGTCTCCAGCCGTAGCGATACAGTCAGCAGTAGGACTAACAGCAACATCGTAAATGCCCCCGGCATGGCCCCGCAACCGATTGCGCTCTAGGCTATTCAAGACCGTTCGTTGCAACGTCAACTGCACTAACCGCTGAGTCTCGTTATCTGCTGTTCCCAAGAACTGGAGTTGCTGCCTCGCCTGGATCGCGTTCTGCAACGCAGTAAGTGGCCTGTTCATGGCGCTTTGGGCTTCCGCCACCTTCGTCATTGCCTGAATACTGCTGAGCATCGCTCGCCGATATTGCCAGTAGGTCGTTAGCCCCAACACCGAAACCAGCGCCAGAGCGCCACTGACAATGGCCAGCAAAACCCGTTGCAGTCGATCACTTTTGCGTTCCTGGAGTAGTCGAGCTTGCATTTCTCGGCTACGCTCGGCTTCGTATTGCACCCGCATTTCTTGTTGAGCCAATTCTTGACTGGCGGCCAGAAAGCGATAGTCCTCGTCACTCAGCCGCTTCCCAGTTGCCCAGGCCTGGGCTTCGGTCAGGGCATTGCCCCGCAGCAGCCATGCCGGATCCTGTTGCTCTAACCAGGCACGTAGAGCTGAACTATAGGGTCGCAGGTGGCTCATCTGCTGATCCACCCAGGTCAGGTCAAAAACCGACTGATAGATGCGGTTATATACCTGCAGATGCCCCGCTTGTTGGGTCACGAGGCCTGACAGGCGGAGTTCAATTTGATCCCGGCTGCTATCCGCTGCTACAGGATCTGCCGATGGGGCGTTGGACTGCAACACCTGCTGGTAAATGCCCAAGATACGCCCTGCCCGTTCCGTATGACCTAAAATGCGATTGCTAATCGTATGCAAGTGCTCTGGGTCGTCCTGCTCTTCCCAGTGATCGATCACCTGCCACTGCACCAACTGGGCGATCCATTCGTTGATGTCTTCAGACTTCGTGGTGGCTCCGTTCCAGCTCATTGACTGAGTCTGGTTCACGACAATCTGACAGAGCTTCTGGGTCAAGAAGGGTTGCCCGTTTGTCCAATCTAAAATGGCCTGGAATACGGCTTCGGGGTGTTGTACATAGCGTCCTAACCCTTGAATCAACGGTTGAGATTCCTCAAACTTGAAGCCTTCCAGAGAAATCATGCGACCGATATTCAGCGGTGTGCGTTGCGGAGCGCGAATCAGATCCGCCGGAGCGACCACACCAAATAGGGCAAATACCAACCGACGATAGTCCGCAATGCTCGAACGCGCCTCGTAAAAGGATCGAATAAGCGCGAAAAAGTCGTTTGAGGGAAAGTTCAACCCCAGCAAACTATCGATTTCATCAAGAAAGATATAGAGCTTCTCGTGGTCGAGCCGGGGCAGGATGAC
>JBCBSJ010000250.1:0-3331 GCA_039819245.1 Cyanobacteria bacterium J06638_20 | reverse complement strand
GCCCCAAAGCTATAACCCAGTATGGACCCATCGGGTTGGCTGTACTCTATGTTCCCATTGGCGGATATATTCTCGCCAAAGGCCGCTGTAGCATAGTCCAGGTACACCTGGCCAGAGCCCACGTAAAAGTCCGTTGTGCCCGATATCACAATATCGGCTTCGTAGTAGTCATCGACGCCATCATTGGTGATCTGTGCATTGGCAAAGGCCAAGGTCACATCGGTCGATAACTGCTCTGTGGGGACACTAGGCCTGCCAAACTGCTCTCCCCGTCCGATGTTAGGACTGATTAGTACATTCACATCTGTATTCTGTATCTGGGTATTGAGGTCCATATCGCCATCCTCATAGCCCGAACCACCAATGAGTTGTACTACCACATAAGCATCCGTGTTTTGGATCTGCGCATTGGCATCATAGTCGCCCGTGTACATCCCGTACCTGCCGTTGGCCAACAGCACTACCGCACTGCTGCCCCCTTGGACCACGGAAGGATCTGAGGACAGATCAACCCCGGTCTCGGTACCGCTCAAGCTTACTGCTGTACTGCTCATAATCCCCACATGGTTGCGGTGTTTAATTACTACATAATAATTGCCAGAAGAAACGGATTCAAATCTTACAGGTGCTGATCCATCAACATCTACCACATCACCATCGCGTTGTAATAAGGCTGAACGCCCTGCTATAATATTGGTATCATCTGCAGCATCACGTAATTCTACCCAAACCCAATCTACAATGTTGTTATTAGGCTCTACTTCTGAAAATGCATTAGCGTCAGCTGATAAGTCTCCATATGGACTATTTATTGGTAATAGACTTGCCACACGTAAATCGTCACGCATCCAACTCTCCTGACCTGAATTTGGATTTAATGATGCGCCATTCAGGTATACTTTTGGAGATACTAATATACCTGAACAACTTAGACCACCATCGGTGATCGTCCAGTTGTAGGTGTCAATGAGCTCCTGACGCGCCGCGGCTCCAAGACAATACTGGCTGCTCCCGCCAAGAAAGTTCAGATTCGTTGGGATATGGGTCTCCCCGGTACTGGTGTCCAAGGTGCTCCAGCCCATTAACAGCGCATCGTAGTTGGCCGTGGACAGGGTCACGCTCGAGAACATATTCCCTGCTCTGTCACTTTCAAGGCTACTGATGTCCCAATCGCCTATATCCTGGTCAAAGGATATTGCACCAGCAAACATTGCATTCATCCAAGTAACCTTTGATACGTCCCAACCACCAATATCTTGGTCAAAGGCTTCCGCACGAAAGAACATTGCATGCATGCGCTCTACACTCGAGGTGTCCCATCCGGTAATATTCCCATTGAAGGCCTTGGCTGCAGTGAACATATTGGCCATACTAATCACATTGGCCGTGTTCCATCCAGAGAGGTCCTGATTAAAGGCCTGAGCATTCGAGAACATGCCTTCCATATTGGTCACTGAACTCACATCCCAGCTCCCTATGGGCTGGTTGAATGCCAGAGCGCCAGTAAACATAGAGATCATGCTCGTGGCACTGGTCACCGTCCAACCACTGATATCTATATTGAACGGTTCTGCACTGATGAACATAGCTTCAAAGTCTTCCACATTGGAGACGTCCCAACTGCTGAATGCAGCGGTTCCCGTGAGCGCAAAGCATCGATAGAACGCATATCTCATAGAGGTGACCCCCGATAGGTCCGGAGCGTCCGGAGCGGTAACGTCCAGATTGTAGCACCCTCTAAAGGCATCTTCCATAGAGGTCCATTGGATGTCGCCCCATTGGGCAACATCAATGATCTTTTGGGAATCACCACCGTTATTAGAATTCTGAAAACTAAAGTAGATCCTGGGAAACGTGCCGGCGATCCTGACGGTCACCTCGCCTACGGTCTCATAGGTATGCGAGGGAGAGGTATCCGTGTTGAAGGCCTGCACGGCGGTACCATCACCCCAATCCACATAATAGTCATAGGTCTCCCCCGCAAAGGTGGGGATGGTGATCGTGTTGTCATCGGATGCCCCGGGGTTGTCCGTTCTCCACACCGTTGTAAAGCTGGTGGCAGGGTCGATCGTGAAAGCTTTCAGCACCACGTCATTACCGTCCCCACCCACATAGCTGATTCTGCTGGCATAGCCTCCTATGTTGACGATGCTGCCCTCGGGATGGCCCATGAAGGTCCCTATCACGGCATCTGTTCCATCATTGTTTATGAGGACCATCTCTTGGTCTTCATCCGTAATGACAAAACTCCCCGTAGGCTCAAAGTCCACATCGGCCAATTCTACGGTTCCCATGACAGTCACGGCATCAAAGCTCGTATCATTGTCAATGAACGGTGCAAAATTTGAGTTTTCATTGGATGACGTGAATAATTTCAAATTCCCATTGATGGTTATGATCCCTGAAGCCCCATCGGTACCGGGGTTCAGCGTTGCTCCATTGCGGATGTCGACGTCACCGACAATGGTTCCGGCACCTTCTAAAGAAGTGCCTAAAAAGTTAAAGTTTGCTTTGTTAAGGACGTTGACCGTAGACCCTGCAGCCACCGTAAATGCATCGAAGAAAAAGTTTAATGTTCCAAATGTTTGTGTATGGTCTGGTGTATCGATGAGCACCTGTGCATGCGAGATCTGGGTCGTGGCTCCTGAAACGGCCGTATACCTGAACGCTCCTGTAAATGCATATGCGCTCGCACTGTCTAGAATTAATGTCCCGCCATTGTGATTAATTTGCGCTGGGTTGTTGGTATCTGTTGCGGTCTGGTTGATTGCGCCATTTAAACGACTATTGGAAGCAATCGTAAGATTGGTGGCCCCTGTAAGGATAAATGTATCGGCCGTGACAAAAACAGCATCTGTATTAATAGCCCCCAATTCTAGGGCATCCGCATCTTTGAAAACAATCGCTCCTACCAAGTGGTTTGATGTATTGGAGCTGAGCTTATTCACATTATTAGGAGCCGCATCCAAAAGATATGCGCTATTATCAATTGAAACGGCAGATTCCAATGTAAGTTCGTTGGTAGTGATCACCGCACTAGCCACCTGTTCTACAAACTCTCCCCGTATGACCAAATTAGAATCACCCGCGGTGGCCACTGTATCCGTAAAGCTTAAATCTCCTGCAGAATATAGGTGGTTGGTATCCGTAAGGGCATCTCCCGAGGCAGTAATGGTCCCGAAGGTAAGATCCCCAGCGGTGGCCCTGAAATCGATCGTGTTTCCCTGTAAATTGACCACGCCACCATAAGAACCACTGGTGCTTACGATGTCGGCATCTCCCGTTATGGTGAGGTCACCCTCTATGTCCATGGTCCCTGACTGTACGTAGT
>JBCBSJ010000249.1:0-3368 GCA_039819245.1 Cyanobacteria bacterium J06638_20 | reverse complement strand
TCTTCTTCTTCTCTGGAGATGGCATTCTCTCCTATTCCTTGATTGGCATTGCCTTAGCTGGATTTGCCGCCTCGTATTACTGTGGTTTCAATACCTTGGCCTATCCCGAGGCGTTTTATGGGCCGACCCTGGAGCTGAAATCGGCGCTCTTACCGCGTTATTTTGAGGCTCAGCCATCGCTGTCGAGTGGTTATACCAGTCGAGTCTGGCTGGCGAACGCCCACTTTTACCTAGCCTTTTTCTTCCTGCAAGGAGGCTTGTGGCATTTCTTACGGGCCACTGGGTTTGACTTAGGTAAATTGCTAGACAAGTGGCAGCAGAATCTTGACTCGGCTAGCGAAAATCCATCGTTGGTCTATCAGACCGCAGGGGCAGTCCAACCGCGCGCTCAGGAATGGTTCCAGTATCGGCAACCTGAAGCCGAACCCCAGCCTTGGCTCAAACAAGAACAACCCTTTGAAGACTATGTGTATCGTCCGTCTCAAGGGGTGCAGCCGATGAATCTGACAGCGCTTAATGGGGTTGAACGAACGCTGTATCAAACGACTTACCATACAGTGAAGGAAACTTTCTACCAAGCGGCATCGACTCAGCCTGATGTTGATACGATGTTCGGCTATGGAAAGACGGCGACCCAGCCCCTGTATGAGCGATCCAAGTCGTTGGCGAATGGATTGACTAACCATCAGCCAATCGATACGGTGTTCTACGAACCCAAGGCAACTCAGAACGGTTAAGGGGGCAATATCGTCAACTGCCACGGCGATCGCCACCGCAGACCCAGAACCAAGCGCCGACGAATAGAGGTCTACGAATTAGCTCTGAAAACGGTTCATGGTTGGGTCGCTATATATCTCTGAAGCAGCGGATAGATTTTCCATCTATCCGCTGCGCTAGTTTTGGTGGAAAGACGTGAGTAGTAGGGAGCGATCGCTCAATTTCAAGGGGCGATCGCAATTTCCCCTATCATGCCTGCTTCCGTATGGCCAGCAATGATGCAGCGGAGATTGTAGGTGCCAGGTTTCTCGGGCACAAAGACCCACTCTGCAATAGCTCCAGGCTGCAATTCGAGTTCGTGGATGGCACCTTTGACCTCAACCCCTGCCGCTTGTACCTTTTGAGTCCAAATGCCATCGGCAAAGTCTTTGGCGGTGAAGTAGTGTTTTGTGGGGCTGGGATTTTCCAGTCGCAGACGATATCGCCGTCCAGCAGAGAACTCTAGGTGATCGGGCACAAAGACCAATTCCCCCGCTTCGGTTCCCAGTTGCACGGTGATGTCTGTCATCATGCGCTGGTTGGCGGGACTGGCGATCGCCTCGGCCTGCAACGTCCCACCGCCCAGGCACAACCAACTCATCAGCAAACCTGCCAGCAAGACGCCAATGCGCCTCAGTCTTGAGATGTCGAAAACCACTGCTGCTCCTCCCGTTCCAAAATTTGCTAACACTCTACAACTGCGGGTGTCGCTTTTTTCTGGCTTGATACGAATGGAAATGATTCACCACAGAGGCACAGAGGGCGCCGAGGAAAGGAAGAAATGATGAGGAGTTTTAGTTTAGAGCCGGGCTAGGGCTCACGACTCGTCTCGGCGTCCGGCGATGAGGGCGGTTGTGATGGCGTCGATCACGCGGGCTACGGGGATGATGTCGAGTTTTAGGCCAGGGATTTTCTCCTGTCCGCTAGGGACGATCGCCCGCTTGAAGCCAAGTTTCATCGCTTCCTTGAGTCGTTGTTCGATTTGGGAGACGGGACGCACCTGTCCGCCCAAACCTACTTCGCCGATGAGAACCATTTCTGGGTCAACGATGCGATCGCGAAAACTAGCGGCTACGGCAATGGCAACGCCCAGGTCGGCGGCGGGTTCTCCCACGTTGATGCCGCCGGAGGATGAGACATAGGCATCCAGCTTAGAGAGGGGAATACCGACGCGCTTTTCCAACACGGCTAGGATTTGCAGGAAGCGATTGTACTCAATGCCCGTGGTGGAGCGGCGAGGAGAGGAATAGCTGGTGGGACTAACTAGGGCTTGCAGTTCCACCAATAGCGGGCGGGTACCCTCGCAGGCCACGATGGTGGCGGTTCCCGGTGTCTCTTCGTCGCGGCTACCCAAAAATAGCTCGGAGGGGTTGAGGACTTCTTCCAGACCGCGATTCACCATTTCAAAAACGCCGAGTTCCTGGGTGGCGCCAAAGCGGTTTTTCACGGAGCGCAACAGCCGATGACTGGCAAAGCGATCGCCCTCAAAGTACAACACGGTATCAACGAGATGCTCCAGCACCTTGGGCCCCGCGATCGCCCCTTCTTTCGTGACATGCCCCACGATGAAGAGGGAAGTATGTTGCCGCTTGGCGACTTGCATCAAAGCCGAGGTGCATTCCCGTACCTGGGAAACGGAACCCGGTGCGGAAGTCAGAGAAGCGAAGAAAAGGGCTTGGATACTATCGATCACGGCGATATGGGGACGCAGGGATTCCAATTCCGCCAAAATCGTATCTAGGTCAGTTTCAGGGAGTAAATAGAGTCCACTAGCGGCTTCGGTGGTGTCTGGTGGCGCGGCGATCGCCGTCGGGGAGCCATTGCCATTCGATTTTTCTGCTTCCTTCTCCCCTGCGACAGACGTGCTGACCCCTAGCCGCTGGGCACGCAGCTTGACTTGTTGTCCCGACTCTTCTGCGCAGACGTAAAGTACGCGGCAGCCCGTACCGAGCTGATTAGCCGCCTGCAAGAGCAATGTGGATTTGCCAATACCCGGATCACCGCCAATCAGCACCAGTGAACCCGGGACAATACCGCCCCCCAATACCCGATCGAGTTCGCCATAGCCAGATGGGATGCGGGTTTGGGGATGGTCGGAAATCTGCTCCAGCGTGAGGGAGGCGATCGCCTGCGCCCGTAGGGGCTTGCCAGCCTTGCTGCGGTTACTGCGAACCGCCTGACGGGGATTACTGCTACTGGCGGCAGGGGGTACTTGTTCAACTAACGTATTCCAACTGCCACAAAACGAACAGCGGCCAAAGTATTGTGCCGATGTAGCACCACATTCAGTGCAAACATAATGCGATCGCGACTTAGGCATAAAGAAAAGTTAAACCCCGTTCGATGTAATTTGCGCCACTTTGAAAGTGTTCTTGACAATACTTAATCAATCAAAGGCGTACAAAACTTATTGACATTGGTACACTTTAAGCAAATTCTTAAAAAACTCTGAAGCGTAGTCTTGATAAAGACTTCAACAGTCTGCATCCAGATAACTAGGCTAGTATTCTAGTAATCAGGATGAACAGAATTTAACATCCAAAAGATTCGTCTCAAGGAGTATTGAGGAAATTGGAGAATCACAAAGAGAAAATTTTAGTTGTCGATGACGA
>JBCBSJ010000248.1:0-3388 GCA_039819245.1 Cyanobacteria bacterium J06638_20 | reverse complement strand
GCGGACTTAGAAGTCCAGGCGATTTTACGAGTTCTCAGCACTTCAAAAAGCGTGGCGACCCATGCTCTTTTGCGGTTTTTCCCAACCAGAGGGATAGCGGTCTACCACCCCTTCAACATACAAGGGATAGCGGTCTACCACCCCTTCAACATACAAGGGTTATCGCTCTTTAATGACTCTAGGCAGATAAAATCTGAATCAACGATTTCTCGTCGAAAGTTGCTTTCATGGATCAGTCATCAAGGTACGGAAAATGGTCGATTCACTTACCCTTCAGCCAGAGTCATTGAAGAGCGTTATATCAAATCCGGTTGAAGAACCCAACTATCGTTTGCGCCCGCCACACTGCGGCGGGCGCAAACGATAGTTGGGTTTTATGGTTGTTTAATCGGATTTGATATTGCCCTCTCACTGGGGTTCTATTTTCTTGAAACCAGAACGCAAGCTCAACTCCCTGAGATGGAATCACATGGATACAGCGCTACGCAAAATTATTTGATGTCCCTGATTGCCAAAGGCTCAAGGGCAGGAGGCGCTCCAGATCCAACGTTGCAGCAACCTGTGCCAATTTTGTGAGCTGTGTGGGTTCAGATAGATAAGGCAAGGTTCCAAGGACAGGCACCCCTGTGAGGGTTTGGATCAGTTCAGCAGGAGCCCACTCATCGCTTTGCTCAGGACTCATGGGTTGCAGACAATTGAGGATAATGCCTTTGAGATGAATGTGCGCTTGACGAGCCAGGGCAACATGAGACACCGCTTGCCCAATGCTCCCTAGCCGTATCGGGACGACAAGGACACAGGGCAAGCGCCAATCCCAAGCCAGGTCTGCAACAGTACTCTCCGCTGTGAGGGGCGATCCCAAGCCACCAAAGCCTTCGATTAACACCCAATCGCGATGCCGAGCAAGGGTTTCAAAGGTTGTCCAGACAGTATCCAGGGAAATCAGACGATTTTCGCGAGCCGCCGCAATGGGAGGGGCGATCGCTGTCTCGAAGTGAATAGGATTGATCTCATCGGCAGACTGACTCAGGGAGAAGAGGCGTGGGTAAAAGTCGCGATCCTCCCCCCCTGCCTGCACCGGCTTAAAAATGCCAAGCGATCGGCCAGCGTAATAGGTTTGCCAGTATGCTGCAAGCGCTGCGGTCACAATCGTTTTGCCGACGCCCACATCGGTTCCAGCAATTAACAGCGTGTTCAACAGACTGCCCCCCGAACGATTCGTACAAATAAGCCTAAACCTTCAGCATACTCTGCCTAGGCTAAGGATGCAGCGTTGACCAAGGACACCAAGGACACCGAAATCAACCGATTATTCAGGAGGTTAGGAACGTTTACCCACCAATGCGGAGCAGCTCTACATCAAAGATAAGAGTCGCATTTGGAGGAATGACGCCACCTGCGCCCCGTGTGCCATAGCCTAGCTCGGGGGGAATGATGAGTTGACGGCGATCGCCAACGCGCATCATGGCGACACCCTCATCCCAACCACGAATCACCTGGCCAATACCGATTTTGAAGGAGAAGGGTTGGTTGCGATCGCGGGAGCTATCAAACTTTTTGCCGTCTTCCAAGGTTCCGGTGTAGTGAACAGTCACCGTTTGGCCTTTCTGGGGTTGTGCCCCTGTCCCTTCTTCGAGAACAACATACTTCAGCCCAGAATCGGTCGTAACGACGTCATTTTCTTCGGTATCTGCCATAGCAACTGTAAGGGTAGATTGAGCGGGTATTTCGGGTTCAGCGATATTGGATTTAGCGGGAACATCAGCGCTAACGACCATGGTTTCTGGAGCCGTCAGGTTCGGGTTTCCTTCGGAATCGGCCAAAGCCTCGGCACCCCGATCCGTGAGTTGCAGCACCAATAGCACCACCAAACACCCAACGACCAACCCGAGACTAATCAAAATCTCACGCATGACAACTTCTCCGTTTGCCTCCAACCAAGGTGTGCGTCTTACAACGTTTCCGGCATCGGCCAGAACGTTACATGTTGTCCTTTATTTTATCGTCAAACGCAACGCCTATTGCCCATCGATCGCTCCATGGAGAATCGGGGTAGTCCGCAGTCTTGCTGAGGGATCAGTCGGGAGAATACGCCATACCCCTAGAATTTTGGGAGGCGAGCCACTGCCTCGATCCGCTAAAATGAAATTCGTAAATCTGGTAACGTACAATACTAGCTAGGGATTTTTTGATTTTCCATCGTTTCGTTTGTGATGGCTCGTGGGATCTATGCGCGCAGCTGCTAGCCATCTTCTCTTCATTTTTGATGGCACCTTATGACTGCAACGACTGTGACCAGCTGGCAACATCATTTTGTTGAAACCAACCGAATTCGTCTTCACTGTGTAACCCAAGGAGAAGGAGAACTTGTTCTCCTCTTACATGGCTTTCCAGAGTTTTGGTACTCCTGGCGGCATCAAATTCCAGTGCTCTCGCGGCACTTCAAGGTTGTCGTACCCGATTTACGCGGCTTCAACGATTCAGATAAGCCGACCTCTGGCTATGACCTCGACACGCTAGTGGCTGATGTAAGGGGCTTAATTGAAGAGCTGGGTTACAAAAAGGCTCATATCGTTGGCCATGACTGGGGTGGCGCGATCGCCTGGCATTTCGCCCACAAGTTTCCGTACGCTCTCGATCGACTTGCCATTCTCAATGCCCCGCATCCTCAGGATTTCATGCAGGCTATTGCTGGCAGTATCGATCAACTACGTCGCAATTGGTACGTGCTGGCCTCGCAAATCCCAGCTCTTCCAGAGTGGCTTATTCGACAGAACCTGGGTGCTATCCTCCGCAACATGTTCCAGAGCAATACCATCCGTAAGGGAGCATTCACCACCCGCGACACGGAAATTTATCAAGCCGCCCTGGAAAAGCCAGGGGTACTCAAGGCTGTGATTCACTATTACCGCACCATGATGCTACCCCAAATTTCCTGGAGGCTATGGGATCGATCGCCCAATCCTATCCAATCGCCAACCCTTATCCTATGGGGAGAGGAGGATCAACTACTAACGCCACAACTGACAGATAGTATCCCAACCCAAGTTAATGCCCCCTATGAGCTTCGTATGATTCCTGAATGTGGTCATTGGGTTCATCAAGAAACGCCCCAAACGGTGAACCGAGAATTGCTCGAATTTTTGCGATCGGCCAACCCGAACCTGCCAGTCTAGCCACCCTTGCGGCTTGCGGGAATGATTGTTGCAGCGAAGGAATAGGCTCCAAGCCTTTTGCAGAAATGGCACTGCTCAAAAACAATCGTTCTTAGATTCTGCAACCCCTTTTCACCAAGCAAGGAGTTATATCAAATCCGATTGAAGAATCCAACTATCGTTTGCGCCCGCCACACTGCGGCGGGCGCAAACGATAGTTGGATTCTTCAATC
>JBCBSJ010000247.1:0-3434 GCA_039819245.1 Cyanobacteria bacterium J06638_20 | reverse complement strand
GGTGGAGTGGGACTGGTCTGATTTTGTTTGTATTGCGGGGTGTACACCAACTAACTTTCTCCCGTTGCGATCGCCTATTGTATCTCCTAAGCTTTGCCGAACCCTTTGCCTGCTGATAGTCTCCGTTCGCAGACCCAAACGAAGACAGCACGAAACGATATGGCAGAGCACTGGCCTAAGTTGCCTAACAGCATAGCGAAAAAGCGCTTGAACGAACCAAATTTGGCGTCTGAGGAAATTAATACCCTCAAGAAAATTGATGTTATCGAGCAAGCGCTTTGAGGAGAACCTCACCCATCGCTTGACAGCCCACGGAAGCCATCCCTTCTGAGTAGATGTCGCCGGTGCGATAGCCCTGATTGAGAACTGTTTGCACGGCTTGTTCGAGGCGATCGCCCGCTTCCGGCTCATTCAACCCATAGCGCAACATCATCGCGGCACTGAGCACTTGAGCCAGGGGATTGGCTTTGTCTTGTCCCGCAATGTCAGGCGCTGAGCCATGCACCGGCTCAAACACGCCAGGCCCCGATGCCCCTAAACTTGCAGACGGCAACATGCCGATACTCCCCGTTAGCATAGCTGCTGCATCGGAGAGAATATCGCCAAATAAGTTTCCGGTCACGATAGTGTCGAACTGCTTGGGATTGCGCACCAACTGCATGGCAGCATTATCCACATACATATGGATCAATTCCACATCGGGGTAGTCGGCTGCAAGGGCGGAGATGCGATCGCGCCATAGCTGAGACACATCCAACACATTTGCCTTATCTACCGAACACAGGCGCTTGCTTCGCTTCTGCGCAGTTTCAAACGCAACTCGACCAATGCGATCAATTTCCGCCTCGCTATAAACCATCGTGTTGACCCCACGCTTGGCTCCAGCCTCATCCTCAAAAATGCCCTTGGGTTGTCCAAAGTAAACGCCGCCAGTCAACTCCCTCACCACCATAATGTCTACCCCTTCGACCACCTCTCGCTTCAGGGTCGACGCATCGATCAGCTGCGGCAGAATTTGAGCGGGACGCAGGTTCGCAAACAGCTCCAGCCCTGCCCGCAAGCCCAACAACCCCCGCTCGGGACGTTGGGCATTGGGGAGATTATCCCACTTGTAGCCACCGATCGCCGCTAACAAGACGGCATCGCTGTCCTTACAAGTCGCCAGGGTTTCATCGGGCAATGGATTGCCCGTGGCATCAATAGCGGCTCCACCAATCAGTGCCTCCTGAAAATCGAACTGAAGGTCGAGCTGCTGCCCCACCTCTTTCATCACGGCAGTCGTCACCGCGAGGATTTCGGGGCCAATGCCATCGCCAGGGAGGAGGGTGATGCGGTAGCGCTTTGTCATGATGCGTTTGGAATGAATGGGACTGGTTGATTTTTTAGAGGGTGGTGTTTTGAGGCTGTGGGCGATCGATTACACCCCCAAAACATCTGCTCAGAATTGTGCAAAGCCTTGCAAGCCGTCCTGAGACAAACATTGGGCTGAGAGCCAAAGAAACCCGCCTAGAGCAAACACAACCAAATAGAGTCGGCTGCCTTTGCAACATTGCATTTTATAACACGAACCAGTCTAATACCGCTTTACTCGTTTAGGTTGGGCTGGATAGCTTGTTGAACGCGTTGCAATTCAGCAATTTCGCCAATACAGACATCCTCCCTAGCATCCTGCAATCCACGAGGCGGGGTCATATGTCTGGCGTCATGGCTTCAGGCATCAGTAACCGCGAAAAATTCGACTGTGGGAATTAGCGGATCTTTGACCAGTCCAACACCTTTGTATCCCCAGCGTTTTAACAGACTGATCAATTGGGAACCCGCTTGTGATTCAACAGCAAAGCGATCGGCATAACCAGAGGCATGGGTATTGAGATAGCTCAACGCTTCCGCATGGTCGTTGAACAACAACAAAAACTGTATCGATGGTATGTCGGATGCCGTGTCACCCGATTCCCCCGTCGCCACCAAATATTGACCATCTTGACGCGTACGAAGCAGGTAGTAGGTCTGAGAAAACATGGGCGAAAACGAGAGCGATGTGAATAGTAAACGTCATCGGAGGAAGGCGTTAGAAGCGCTTGCGGGAGGATGTTCGGCCAGACACCTCTTGGGTAGAAACAGGGTTTTGGTTGCTTTGCCTTGATCGCTTCGTAGCGGAGGAGGAACGCTTAGACGTACCAGAGCTTCGCTTGCGGCTTTTCCTTGATCCAGATTTCGACGACTTTTTGGCTTTGGGCAGAATGGCTTTCCATCCCTGGGTCTTGGAGCGTCGGCGAACCGTGGATACCCAATCGGCAAGACAATGGCTGAGCGCCCCCAACTCTATCCCGAGAGCCAATACGAGCCATTCAACCCAGTAGCGAGAGAGCGATCGCCCCAACTGTTGAAAAATATCGTCCCAGGTCCAGCCCAGTTGCCAGATCTGGTTCAGTAATGCCAAACCCAACCCGCTGACGAACCCCATCAAGATTAGCAAATAGAGGATACGAAATGCTGTTCCAGTGATGGGGGAATGGGAAAGGGGCGATCGGTGCGGCACACTTCCTTGGTAGGGAAGCCAGACCCAGCGAAACCAACCCCACCGCTTGAACTGCACAGAATGAATATCGAGGTCGGGGCCAAACATCAACCCGCCAAACAAGTAGCCCCCCGAGACGATCAGCGTGAGGGTGCTGTCGCCTGTGGATAATAACGTGGCACCACCAACGACGGGCAACGTCCAGAGCGTAATGCGATCGTGGGTGCGACCAGAAGGCATAGCAACCGACAGAACATCAGTACTTCCAGAATCCTAACAGGGAATAGAGAATTCCCGTTCAATAATTCACACTTTGTCTGGATAGGCTGCCCCAAAAGCACCATGTTAAAAGCGACGGACGAGCTGCAGCATTTCAGCCAAAAAATCTGGCGCATTGTCTGTACGCCTTGATGCAAGTCTGCTATATTTAGAATTCGTGTTGAGCCTTGGGCGGTTAGCTCAGTTGGTAGAGCGCCTGCCTTACAAGCAGGATGTCACTGGTTCGAGTCCAGTACTGCCCATTCATAAACCAAATTCATACGCGATGAGTCATACGTACTTCATAGGCTATACGCTGTTTTAAAGCTACGCATGTTTAACCTATGAGATCAAAACGCTTAGAGCTCGCAGACCTCGCATAAGCACCAGCCAATTCGCATCTCAGAGCTAAATGCAGGACAAAACATTCAAGCCCTACTACTAAAACCCAAAATCAAAGACCATTTATTTTTTGTGCTGCACTCAGATCTAAGAGATAGACTATCGCTCAGCAAAGAGAGCGATTATCTTGATTGTCAAGTTTGAGGGACTAAATCTGTAACAGGAGGCATCTTCCACGAGGTCCTATCTCGAATCATGGCGTTAAGAATGCGAAGCAGTTTATGCATACAGGCAACCAATGCAACCTTCTTTGCTT
>JBCBSJ010000246.1:0-3442 GCA_039819245.1 Cyanobacteria bacterium J06638_20 | reverse complement strand
GATAGGGATGCGATCGCATCCCTATCCCACAAAAAATATCCTTGGATTCTGCAATTCCCGAAATGCCGTAGGATGTCTAATGGTCAGTTCTCTTCCCGTTTCCAGAGGTGTCTGGATAGGAATGGAACTGTAACCATTACATGGTTGAATGGTATCTGTTTCGACGAGGGTTATCTATGACAGCGCCAGCACTCGCTTCACTGGAAGGCAAAACCGCTCTAGTCACTGGGGCCTCGCGCGGAATTGGGAAGGCGATCGCCCTGGCGCTCGCAGCCGTGGGTGCGAAGGTAGCAGTGAACTATGCCCGCTCCGCTGAGGCGGCTGAAGCGGTGGTGAAGGATATTGCTGAGATGGGGGGTGAGGCGATCGCCCTCAAGGCTGATGTGTCTCAAGCGGGCGATGTAGACGCTATGGTTGCCACTGTGATGGACAAATGGGGTCAGATCGATGTGCTAGTGAACAATGCTGGCATTACTCGCGATACCTTGCTGTTGCGGATGAAGCCAGAGGACTGGCAAGCGGTGATCGATCTCAACCTCACCGGGGTCTTTCTCTGTACCCGCGCTGTCAGCAAGATTATGCTCAAGCAGCGATCGGGGCGCATCATTAACATTAGCTCGGTCGTGGGTGAAATGGGCAATGCCGGACAGGCCAACTATAGTGCTGCTAAGGCCGGGGTGATTGGCTTTACCAAGGCGATCGCCAAGGAAGTTGCGCCCCGTGGCATCACGGCCAACGCTGTCGCCCCTGGCTTTATCACGACAGATATGACCCACGGTGTCAAAGCCGATGACATCCTTAAATTCATTCCTCTGGGTAAATTTGGGCAACCCGAAGATGTGGCAGGATTGGTTCGTTTCCTCGCAGCTGATCCTGCTGCTGCTTATATCACCGGGCAGGTGATGAATGTGGACGGCGGGATGGTGATGGCGTAGGTGCCGAGAGCGGGCGATTCGTTTCGGGATATAGATGTTACTGATGGCTGTAATTGGCGCCGTTACGAACTGTTGCAGATTTTTGTCTATTTATAAGCTTTTTTGAAGACTTCCTACCGAATGCTTGAATCTATCGGGCGAGCATGACCAAAATTGGTCAGTAAAACTCCGTTAAGGCAACTTCCAGCCATAATAATCACAGGCGATTCTTCTCGGAGATTATTCCTTTCCGGGTTCATTCCCTCTCTGTTTATCCGCCGTCTTACAGTACAGTTCCCTGTTAGATGATGAGGGGAGGCAATTCCTCTCTCACGTGCTATCTTGCGGTATTGTTCCCTAGCGAGGATTGAGGGGAAGTGTCGGTTCTGTTTATCCGCAATCCTACGGCATGGTTCCCTGGGGGAATGGGTACTCTATCCATACTGTGGCAGTTGTGGCAATTGTCAGTCAGACGCTCTGTTCCGGACTTTTTCAATTCAGTGCCATTCATGCCAGCCAACGCGCGGCCATGGCAAGAGGACTGGTCGTGTTCCTGCCAATATCCCTGAATCTCCCGCTGCGTGCAATTACAATCTCTTCTCACTCATTTCCTCAGCGAGGAAGGCTGACATGGAACTGTCTTTACTATCGGATGCGAATCAGCGGCTCGAAAAGGCTCTTCGCTATGTGCTAATTGACGATGATGTGGCGACCCGATTGCGATCGCCCCGGTCTAGCCTGACTGTTTCCATTCCTGTGCGGATGGATGATGGCTCGTTGCGGGTGTTTGAGGGGTATCGAGTCCGCTACGACGACAGCCGAGGCCCCACTAAAGGGGGGGTGCGATTCCATCCTGGCGTCAACCTCGACGAAGTCCAAACCCTCGCTTTTTGGATGACATTCAAATGCGCTGCCCTCAATCTGCCTTTTGGGGGGGGTAAGGGAGGTATTCATCTCAACCCCAAGGATCTCTCGAAGTTTGAGTTAGAGCGTTTGTCTCGGGGCTATGTGGATGCGATCGCCGACTTCATTGGTCCCGACATCGACATTCCTGCCCCAGATGTCTACACCAACCCGATGATCATGGGCTGGATGATGGATCAGTACAGCATCATTCAGCGGCGGATCGTTCCCTCCGTGGTGACCGGAAAACCTATCAGTATGGGAGGTAGCTTAGGCCGTGAAACTGCAACCGCGATGGGTGCCTTCTTCGTCATGCAGCGGATTTTGCAGCGGGTTGATCAACTGCCCGAGGATACCACCATTGCCATTCAGGGATTTGGGAATGCGGGGGCGATCGTGGCTGACTTGCTACACAACGCAGGCTATCGAATTGTCGCTGTCAGCGATTCCCAGGGTGGGATCTATGCGCCGGGTGGACTCGACATTCCCAGCATTAAGCAGACGAAAGAAGCCAGTCGTCGATTACAGGCGGTCTACTGCCAGGGAACTGTCTGCAGTTTGGTGAATGATCACGCGATCATTACCAACGAACAGTTACTGGAACTGGAAGTCGATGTACTGGTTCCTGCTGCATTGGAAAATCAGATCACGGCACAAAATGCAGATCGCATCAAAGCACCGTTTATCTTCGAGATTGCCAATGGGCCAATTACATCAGATGCCGATGCCATTCTGGAGCAAAACGGCATTCAGGTCTTTCCCGACATTTTGGTTAATGCAGGCGGGGTGACGGTGAGCTATTTCGAGTGGGTACAGAACCGGAGTGGTCTGTATTGGACGTTGGACGAAGTGAATCGCCGTCTGGAACGCGCCATTGTTGCGGAGACGGATAACATCTGGGCGATCGCTCAAGAACTTCATGTTTCCATGCGCATCGCCGCTTATGTCCATGCCCTCAACCGTCTGGGTGATGCCATTTCTGCAAAAGGAACCCGCTCTTTCTATCTGAATCCTTAGAGTTTGTAGCTTTTCAGAGATAGAGAGCAAGACGTTATGATAGAAAACTGACACTTTCTAGCGCTAAGATGCGATCGCCCTATGCCGTTTACGCTCGAATCCCTCAAAACTCTAGATGACAAGCTTTCTAATCGCTTCATTAAGCTTGATCCAAAGGGGTATTTCTTGATTTACCTGGATCGAGAGGCTGGGATGATTTGTGCGAAGCATTTCACCAATGAGATCGATGATCGCGGGGTAGCTCTAGATCCGGACACGGGGAAACCCCTTCCCTGCAAGGGAGGCGTGACACGCACCCACACCCAGATCTTCACCGGGCGTACTGCCAAAGAACTATGTATTGAGATTTTTGAGAAGGCGGATCCCTGTCCCATTGGCTACCTTGACCACGCAGCCTATCTAGGGCGTGAGTTTGTACGAGCTGAAATAGCGCTGATCAGCGGCGACGAGTATGTGCAAGATTGATGTATAGCGCTATGCGCGTGTGGCTCAAAGAAATAAACCCCTAATTGGAGGACAGGAGCTGCCTATCATCTCATATCAAATCCGGTTGAAGAACCCAAATATAGCGGTGTGCAACCGCACCAAGTACAGAGTTGGTTGTGTGT
>JBCBSJ010000245.1:0-3467 GCA_039819245.1 Cyanobacteria bacterium J06638_20 | reverse complement strand
TCCAGGGTTTCAAGTTCACTCTCGACCTCGATTGCGAGGTTTTGTTCGGGACTGCGGAGTTGTCCGGCTCCCACTTTGGCATCACTCAGACTAACTTGATTGGCAAGCTGTTGGGGCGATAATCCGACCCCAACCAGTTCTGAAGCATCGACTTCGACCAGAATTTCCTCATCTGGACTGCCAAAAAATTCAACGTCTTCCGTACCTGCGACTCTGCGCATGAGCACGGCCAATTCCTCAGCATAACGGCGCAATACCGCGTAGTTCGGTGCATCGGGAAGGTTCCAGGTGAGCGACGTAATCAGGGTATATCCCTTCATGTCCGTCTCTTCGAGTTCGGGTGTGGTTACACCATCTGGGAACCGAGCAGCCGCATCATCCATCTCGTCGCGCACTTTGGCCCAGATGGGCTGAGCCTCGTTGACCGAGTCCATCAACTCCACTGAGACGGTCGAGAAACCGACCCGCGAGGTGGACGATAAGACATCAATTTCTTCAATGTCTGACAGATCTTCTTCGAGAACCGTTGTCACCAACGCCTCGACACGCTCGGCACTGGCACCTGGGAACGCTGTTCGAATCACGGCGATTCGCGACACAAGCTCGGGGTCTTCTTGACGCGGCAAGCCTATGTATGACGAGAGACCCCAGCCGAGGATCAATATGATCGTCAGAATGAGCAAACGAAGGTTGGTAAAAAATGGACGAACCATAGAACTAACCGGGTAATGAGTTGGGGAGTTTTTGGTGGATAGGGAAATAGATGAGGATAGAGCCCTCAGGTTGGAGGGTGAAGATTGGAACCATTGATAGGGTTGAACTCAAACTTGAGCGCCCAAGTCTCAACCAAACCTCAAAATGCTTCGATGGGTTGCACCTGCTGCCCAGGAACGAGGCGGTGAACCCCGTTAGCGACAATACGATCGCCCGGCTGCAAGGTTCCGCGCACGAGGGCGCGATCGCTCTCTTGATGCAAAATCTCCACCGATTGGGGCTGTACTTCGTAGCGATCCGCATCTTCGGTCGGCATCACAACGTAAGCACTCCATAGGCCACGGACATCCTGAGTCAAGGCATCAGTAGGTACCCAGATACCATCCATGTCAACCGTTTCAACAATTTCGGCACGCACAGTTTGCCCAGGGTTAACGCGTAGAGTGGCCGTCGAATCGAGCTGAAATACGACAACCTGAGTCCGGGTTTCAGGATCGACCTCGGGCAACACAGCGGTCACGGTAGCCGTAAAGCTATCTGAGCCCAGGCGCATGGTTTGGGTATCCCCCACCTGAAGCTGGCTAGCCGTAGTCGCGGGCATCCCAATGCGCGCCTCAGGAGCTGCATCTTCGACCAAACGAACGACGGGTTGACCAGCGTTAACAACAGTCCCCTCATCCACTTGACGGATGGAAATAACCCCAGGAAAGGGCGATCGCAGCGTACTTTTTTGGATATTGACGTCTACATCGGCGATCGCAGCATCGATCTGCTGCACCACCGCTCGCTGCGCCAGAATTTGCTCTTGGCGCGTGCCATTTTCCAGCTCATTCAGATTACTGCGTGCCTGGTCTAGCTGTGCCTGTAGGGAGCCTTGCCCATAGGTAAACTCGTCTAGCTCTTCAAGGGAAATCGCCCCTTGTTCATACAAATACTCTCGTCGCGATCGCTGGGTACGTCGCAGCGCCAAGTCCTGTTCAATTTGGCGAACAACGGCTTCGGCAGCAGCAATATCTTCAACTCTTGGCCCCGCTTCGAGTTCTGCGAGCACGGCTAGGGCTTGAGCTTTGTCAGCTTCAAGTTGTCGGCGCTGAGTTTGGAGATTGCTGATATCAAGCTGTGCCAGGGGTGTACCCGCAGCTATGCGATCGCCCTCTTGCACCAGCACCAACTCTAGTTGACCGCTGCGCTCAAAGCCTAAATCACTCGATCGCAGAGCCGTAATTTCTCCGGTGTAGGCGCGGATTGTGTCATAGCTGTTGACCGATTGAACTGTCAAGGTCTCTACGGCCAGCTCTGCGGGTTCACTCGCCTCAGCGGTCGTCGCGCTCGGACCAGCAAGCTGGGTTCTCACGATAGGAAGGCCGACCAGCAGGAGGAGAGCGATCGCACCCGCTCCAATAGCATGCTTTGGATACCGGCGTATTGATACCAACACCCTCGAAGGGCGGAAAGTCTTGGCAGACATGGAAAACGAAGGATGAGTAGTCATGGGTTACTTTATTAGGACGACAATTAATTCAAACGTTTGTTTTATTCACCTTAGATCACTGTCAAGCCTGGGAAGTCTCGTGCTGGCTCCAAAAATAAAGAGCCAGATCAGAAACGAGTCACGAAAAGAATTAGGAGAGTCACTTTTATTTCAAACGTACGTTTGACAATATTAAAACGTACGTTTGAAATAAAGACAAGATCCCTAAACAGCTAAATTGATTAAGAGTTTATGGATTCAACCATTTCAGAGGATGTTCACGTAATATAGAAATTGTTCGTACGTTTGAATAGAATGAGCAACGCAACCACGATCGATACCAAAACCCAAATCCTCGACGTTGCCCAGTCCCTCATTGCAGAAAGAGGCTTCTCAGCAACAACACTCCGCAACATCGTCAGCGAGGCCGATGTCAACTTGGCGGCTGTCCACTACCACTTTGGTTCGAAGGAAGAACTATTTCGGGCAGTGGTGCATCGTATCGCTTCCCCTATTATCAAGCGCCAACTTGAGATGCTGAATCGGCTGCAGGCAGAGACAGAGGAGCCTTCGGTCGAGGAGATATTAACGGCGTTCTTAACACCCCCCTTCGAGTTAATAGCCGGGGATGAGCGGAATGGAATGCTACGCGCGCGGTTTATGGGGCGTTGCCAGAGCGAACCAGAGCCAGTACAGAGCGTCGCTCACAGGGAATTTAGTTCGAGCCTTGAACCGTTTTTGGATATCTTGCAACGAGTCTTGCCCGAACAGTCGCGATCGCAGCTCATGTGGAAGATGGACTTAGTGGTTGCAAGTTTAATTCGGGTCCAGATCAAGGCAGGCACTCCTAACGCCTTACTGAAAAGTGGTAAACCAAAAGACATTCAAGCAACCATCTCGAAGTTAGTCACATTCCTAGCGGGTGGTATGCGGATGTAAGGCTGGTTTATACAGAGGTGTCGTCGTGCTGAGTGCTCACACTGAAAAGCGATTTCATTGCTGGGATAGGCACCAATGGCTCAATCTACGAAGCACACCTTCTGCGACAAAACTCCAGACCTCCAATAGGAAGCCCTAATGACACGCCACCATCAGCTATGGGTTTTATTTTGAGTCAGAATCATCAGGTGGGAGAGCCGCGATCGCCTCTGTACTGCCAGGAAGCAACGTCGGTTCATATTCAGTGGCGTCTTCGCGATCGCGTCGGTAGGCCAGGTCAACTTCCTCCAGCCGTTCAAGATACGGCACGAGTTCACTGAAGCTAGAGAAGTTTAAGAACTCT
>JBCBSJ010000244.1:0-3521 GCA_039819245.1 Cyanobacteria bacterium J06638_20 | reverse complement strand
CCCCTAGCCCCCCTTGATAAGGGGGGAACTGGGTGGCTGGTGAGGGGCAAAAGCGCAGCCAAGAACCAAAGCCCCCCTTGATAAGGGGGGAACTGGGTGGCTGGTGAGGGGCAAAAGCGCAGCCAAGAACCAAAGCCCTCCTTGATAAGGGGGGAACTGGGTTGCTGGTGAGGGGCAAAAGCGCAGCCAAGAACCAAAGTCCCCCTTATCAAGGGGGATTTAGGGGGATCATGCAGGAACTTCGCTAGAGCAAAGAGCTTCGACTTCTTTCTCAATCGAAGTGCATATCTTTTTCCTGGCGGTCAAGAAGTCGAAGATCTGGGGAGCGTGCAAAGGTCTGCGACTTCTTTCTCAATCGCAGCCCACACCTCTCCGCTGGAGGTCAAGAAGCCGAAGATCTGGGAGCCTTGCTTAATCAAACTCTGGCGACCAGATGCTCGACACCTCCATTTCCCAACCGGGGAGGAGTTCAGGGACGGTGAAGCGATCGCCATTCTGCAAAACCACAGGATCTCCTTGCGGGCGATGTACCTCAATGGTCTGGGTGCGATAGTCCACCAATGCGCCAACCGTGGTGCCGAGGTCGAGGAATTGGCGGATTTTAGCCCGCAGGGTGTCGAGGTTGTCAGTTTTAGAACGGACTTCGAAGATCAGGTCTGGGACGAGGTTGGCAAAATCTTCGGTGGTGCGCCGCATCCGTTCGGCTTTGATGAAGGAGGCATCGGGGGCACGGGTGTCGGAGGTGGCATTGGGCAGAACATAGCCTGCACTGGAGGCGGCAATGCGCCCCAATTTTCGGGGGCGTACCCAATTTCGCATCTGAGCAATGATCTCGGCAGCAATTTCATCTGACTCAAAACCAGATGGACTCATGACAATAATGGCTCCATCGACCAACTCAAGGCAGTGGTTAGGATGTTGTTGCTGGAAGCGCTTGAGGTCTTCAACGGTAAGATTCATGGCGTTCTTGACAGGTTCCTGCTTCCATTATTCCTTATGGAATAGGACTTACGCATTGGCTGCGAGAAACCAAAGCAGTTTGATGAGTTTGAGGGCGCAGTGCGCCCTCAAACTCATCAAACTGCCTAAGTCCTGAGGGAATTTCCTAACGCATGAGGCGCTTGATCAAGCCCAGTTTCTTTTTATAGGGTGGATAACGCCAATCGAGGTCGAGCCAGAAGGGTTTTGAGAATACGCTTTTCTGGTGGGAGAAAGTGTCGAAGCTGTTTTTGCCGTGGTAGTGGCCGATGCCGCTGTTGCCGACACCACCGAAGGGAAGTTCGGGGAGAGCGAGTTGCAGGATGGTGTCGTTGATGCAAACGCCACCAGAAGAGGTTTGCTCCAAGACCTGCTGAACGACTGCATCGGTGCGGGAGAAGACATAGAGGGCAAGGGGTTTGGGGCGCTGGTTGATGAAGGCGATCGCCTCCTCCAGTTCCCCATACTCCAGCACGGGCAGAATCGGCCCAAAGATTTCCTCCTGCATCACCGGGTCATCGGGCAAAACCTTGTCGAGGAGCGTTGGGGCAATGTAGCGCTGGCTGGCGTCGGTGTCACCGCCTAAAAGCGTGGTGCCAGAGTCCAAAAGTGCCTTGACGCGCTGGAAGTGGCGATCGCTCACAATCCTTCCAAAATCAGGGCTTTGGCTGGGATCATCGCCGTAAGACTGCCGAATCTGCACTTTCATCTGTTCGATGAGCTGGGGTTTGATTTTGCGGTTGACGAGCAGATAATCGGGGGCAACACAACTTTGCCCAGCGTTGATGAGTTTGCCCCAAACAATGCGGCGTACTGTGGTTTCCAGGTCGATGTCGCTATCTACAATACAGGGGCTTTTTCCACCCAATTCGAGTGTGACCGGGGTGAGGTGCTTGGCGGCAGCCTCCATCACGATCTTGCCGATCGCCGTTCCCCCGGTAAAGAAAATATGGTCAAAGCGCTGTTCCAATAGGGCTTGGGAGGTTTCGACGCCGCCTTCCATCACTTGCACAAAATCTGGGTCGAAGGTGGAAGACAACAACTCGGCCAGGACCCGTGAGGTTTCAGGGGCTAGCTCCGATGGCTTGAGGGTGACGCAGTTTCCCGCGGCGATCGCCCCTACCAGGGGATTCAATGACAGCAGCACCGGATAATTCCACGGCGCAATAACCAACACAACACCCAATGGCTCTGAATGCACCCGCGCCCGACCCGGCATCTGCTCTAGCGGAACGGATGCTTTTTTGGGGCGCATCCATTTCTTGAGATGCTTCAGGGTGTGGTCTAGCTCTTTGACGATGCCGATTTCGAAGGCGATTGTCTCAAACTCTGGACGCCCTAAATCCGCTGCCATGGAGGCCACAATGCGCTCTCGGGAATCGATCACGGCTTTCCGTAAACGCTGGAGTTGGGTGATGCGAAAGTCGAGCGATCGCGTTTTCCCTGTTGCAAAAAATTGGCGCTGACGCTGGATTAGGTCGCCTACGTCTGTTTGCAAAAGTTGTACCATCGGTCGCTCCCTACAGAAGGTCATGTCCTTTCATTATGTTATGCAACGAGAGGGGACGTGGAGCGATCGCCTAAGGTGTAGCGGCTAAGCACATAAAAGTTTGGTTCTAAGATTTCGCTTTAGGATGAGTACATTTCAATATATTAAATGTAAGTCTGGCTGAAGTTACCAAACGAAACAAGCCATGAGCTGATTGTTTGGCTAAGTAATTACGCCCTCTGTGAGTAGACCCAGATGCTGATGAGTGATGCTAAATCCTCCGGAGTGACGCTGATTACAGGGCCTGCGCGATCCGGGAAGAGCGAGTGGGGCGAGCGGTTGGCGGTGCAATCGGGGCAGCAAGTGGTGTATATGGCTACGGCGATCGCCCCAACTGATGACTCGGAATGGTTAGCTCGATTGGAGGCTCATCGCAAGCGTCGACCTGCGGAGTGGGAAACACTGGAAGTATCTCACCATCTTGCTAAGGCGATCGCAGCGGCAGCACCCGATACCTGTTTGTTGGTGGATTCGTTGGGGACTTGGCTGGCGAATCTGTTGGAGCAGGATGAGGAGACCTGGGCAGAAACGCAGGCTGGGCTACTGCATTGTTTGGAACAGGCGAAAGCGCAGGTCATTTTGATAGCGGAAGAGACAGGTTGGGGGATTGTTCCGGCTTATCCGTTGGGACGACGGTTTCGCGATCGCCTAGGGATGCTGACTCGGAAAATTGGGGCGATCGCCAATTCGGTTTATCTGGTTACGGGGGGGTATGCGTTGAACCTTAGTGAGTTGGGGACTCAGATTGATGGTTGAAGGCAATAGCAATGTCCTAAAATCCAAAAACCGATCCTTTTTGTGGCCCGCTGCGAGGGCTACAAAAAGGATCGGTAGTGAGTTCTTAGTGCATTGGGACGTTGTTGCATGAAAGGGTCACGGATCCGTTAGTGGACTAAGGTTTAAGTACCACCAAAAACCGAGAGTCTATGAGCTACCGAATCCGCAACTGGTCTGAGTATAACGCTGGTCTGAAGCAACGCGGCAGTGTGACGTT
>JBCBSJ010000243.1:0-3591 GCA_039819245.1 Cyanobacteria bacterium J06638_20 | reverse complement strand
TGGGGTACTTCACCGGGATGGGCTCCCCCCCCCCACCGGTTGGTTCAAACTCCCGCACCGCGAGAGTTTCAACCAACGGATCGGGTCTGAGAGCAAATCCGGTTGAAGAACCCAAATATCATTTGGGTTTTATGACTATTTAACCGGACTTGATATGACTTTTGTTCAAGAGCAAGGCTGTAAGTCGGCAAGGCGCAGCACAATCTCATCCATGCTGGGGCGAATCTCGCGTACCGCTTGGTCGAAGTGGTTGACCAGGATGCTGATGGCTAGGGGCGGATAGTTGGGTGGGTCGAGATAACCGGAAAGTGCCGCAACGCCACTCAAGGCTCCAGTTTTGGCATACAACCTGCCCTGCACCGGGGTATCCCGAAAGCGATTGCGTAGGGTTCCGGTGCTGCCTGCGATCGCCAACGACTGCCGAAAAGCTCCTGCATTGGGGCTGCGGTGCATCCCTTGCAACGTCGCCACAAAGGCGCTGGGGGTTGCCAGGTTCTTCCGCGCCAGCCCCGATCCATCAGCAAGGGCAACACTATCGGGTGCAACACCTAGGGTGGAGAGAATCTGCTCACTCCCAGCCAATCCCGCCTCCAGGGTGGAGGTTTGGGGGCGGGCGAGGGACGCGCCGATGTGGTGGAGCAGCGCTTCGGCGTAGAGGTTTTCGCTGTGGGTATTTGCTTCCGTAATTAGGTCGATGAAGGGTGGTGAGGATAATTGGGCGATCGCCACTCCCTCTGCCTGTCTGGGCACCGATGCGATTTCCGTTTGTCTCACCGTTACCCCCGTCTGCTGCAAAGCCACCTCAAACTGGCGCAGAAAGCGTTGGGTGGGATTCGGAACGGCGATCGCCGTTTCCAATGGCGCACTACCCGCCTGGAGTTGGCCGTAAACTTGCAGGGTTTGTCGCTGGCCATCCTGCACGAGCCAGGCGCGCTCCGATGCATCACCCGCCGATACAGTCGTTGAAAAATTTTGGATTTGCCACGCTGCCCTATCTCCAGGAATCGAAAAGAGAACATCCAGGGTTTGTCCCACCTGCTGAGGAATCAGGTTCAGCCGCATTTCATTCAAGTTCAGCATCAGGCTATTGACCGGAGGCCCATAGCCCGCCTGAAGGTCTTCCCATTCCCAGTTGGGGTTGATGGCATCCCCCCAAAAGTAGGTGTCATCTACAATCAGGCGATCGATCTGGGTAGGGACTTGTGTCTGTACCTGCTGAGCCAAGGCTTGCAGCGATGCATCGGTCAAGCTTGGGTCGCCTTGCCCTACGATACTCAGCACCGTCTCACCTTCGCTGGGTTCGGCATACACCGTAGTTGCAACCTGGTAATCGGCTCCAAAGCGAGTGAGGGCAGCGGCTGTCACCAACAGCTTGACATTCGAAGCTGGGATGAAAAACCGCTCCGCATCCAGCCTATAGAGTGGTTCGCCGCCCTCCAGAGGCGCAACCAAAATGCCCCACTGTGCTCGTTGGGCGGGTTGAGCATCCAAAATCTGATCAATGGCGGGAGCCAGATCGACAGGGCAAAGGGTTGCAGCATGGAGCGGCGATCGCCCACTTTCTAGCCCCAACCCCAGCAAACTCAGGCCCACAGTCAGGCCAGCAACGCCCCAGGAATGATGCCTGCTCATGGTTCACGACAAATCCCAAACACCGATGTATAGCCATGTAGAAACGTGGCGTTGCCCACCGGGCCAATTTCACCGCCACAGAAAAATCCACTCAGCGGGACTTGTGCAACATGTTCACTAAACAGCGCCGAATCAAAATTGGGCAACCCATATAGCCCCTCGCCCCGTCCCAAACAGGCAAACATCAACGCTCCTGATGGTGAGGCTTGGCCGCGATGTTGGGCGCTGTAGCGCTGTAAGAGCATCTTCAGATCATCTTCTGAAGCGCTGGCATCCCGCAGATGGAACTGAATACGTTGCCCCGGTCGCACACGATCGCCAATGGCAATCGCCCCCACCCGCGGATCAACTCCTAGCATATTGCGAATCAAAAAGTCGCCCTGCTCTAGGTCTTGCTTGAATTCATTTTGTGCGACACCAACAAATAGGGAATTTTGCGCCAACTCCTGATCGGTATCGTCAAGATCCTGGTAAAGCTCTTGCAAAGCTTCTAGGGGCGATCGCATGGTGAGATTAACATCCTGCTCCTCTAGCTTCAGCATGACATTGCGTTCCCCTTCAACGACCCGATAGGGCTTGCCAATGGGACGACACCCCTGAGCCACAATCGCCTCTAGCACCACCCGTCCACTCAACGCCACCCCAACCGTGCCTTCTCGGTGCAGCTCGAAGTTAGAAAACAATCCCAATCCAAACATGGATGACCCTGTTGCTAGTCCGCCAACTTTCACAGCTCCCGGATAGGCGTAGTCGAGCCCCTGCAACAGATCATTAATCCGAGACGACATGGCATCCGACAGCACAATGAAGCATGGCTCATCCGCTGGATCGACGCCAATCGCGTCGATCCAGTGCTGGGGTGGGCCATCCAAATCAGGTAACTCATCCCCAATCACATGGAATGGCTGAACCTTTACCCCTGGCAAGTGAGCAAGGGTTAATCCCAATGCTGGGGCATCTTCCACCTCGCGTACTGTCCCATCGGTCAGTAAGCCAACAATGCCACCCCCGGTACACCCCACCATGACGGTTTCAGGCAACCGCTCTTTGAGCAGCGGCATCAGGCGGGGCAGTTCGCTGGCAAAAGCCGACGAGATGAACACCAAGGCGAGATCCGCTGAGCCTTGCAGGGCTGATTGTGCTCGGGTCACCGCTTCATCCACTGCACTTTCCAGCGAGGGGCGGGTTGAGAGAATGCTCACCCACTGCATTGCACCATTAGGTTCTGCCATTGTGCCTATCCTTACTTGCATTAGCGTTGCCATGATCGAAACCTGGATCGCTTGTGGCTAAATGCCATGCTGTCATCCTTCGGCGGGGCGGGCAGGGAAGCATTGGCTCAACCCTAGAACAGACTAAAACCCATTTGACTGAAGGTTTGAAGCTTTCCCGCCGATACATCTGACTGTCCTGGCTCTCGAACCGTTCCCATCTAGAGAATAGGAAGAGATTCCCACCTAGAGAACAGAGGAGCGTCGTTAGCCCACGCAAAGTTTAAATTCAACATCACACTGTCGGCTTTGTTGCGATCGCGTCACATCTAAAATTTCTTCGGCTTTTCTTAATTCCTTATTTTCGCATAGGCTCAGCCATCCCTAAGGTTGGTCTTGCGTTCGGGCAGCATTAACTATATCCGGGGCAGTGCGTGACGATGGAGCCATTACGATCGCCTATTCCACTGACATGAAGTTGGATTGCTGCTGAGTCTTGGACGGATTTCCACACAATCAGCCACACAAGCGCTCGAAAAAGACAGGTTACAATATCGAGAGAGTAAGAATACTCACTTGAGCTGTGACTCCCTCCATCGGGGGCTTGACGAAACAAGGCGTCGGGTTACTCTAGGATGGAAATGCTACACTCCTACCGGAAAACCAACACAAACTACTGATATGAGCGACATCCACCAAAAAATTCAAGAAGAACGCGACAGCGCCCGTAGCGCTTGTGATGTAAACG
>JBCBSJ010000242.1:0-3625 GCA_039819245.1 Cyanobacteria bacterium J06638_20 | reverse complement strand
ATGGGTTTGAAATGTTCAGAAAACCTTAACAAGCGTAGTTGGAGAGACTAATGATCGTTTGATGGTATGGCTATTTAGCTGGATTTTATGAGACAAGATTCCTGATTTAGTTGCCCACGGAGTCTCTCCAACTACGCTTGTTAAGGTTTTCTGAACATTTCAAACCCATTTTGAAATGCCTGCTACATTTTGGATGAACAATTTTGTCCATGTGATACATAATTGCATGGCAACACCATGAAATGAGTACAGAATGCGATCGCTTCATGCCGTTCTGTGCAATAGTCGAAACGCTGATTAGCTGAGGGTTTTGCCTGAGTACATAATTCCCGTGCCAGGTTGCGAAAATACTTGCCCCTCCTGGCAGAAATACCCGAACCCTGTACCCACATAAATCTGAAATCCCTTCTACGCAAGGGGTTTCGTAATTGAGTACAGGCGCAATCTTCTTAGTAAATCTGGATGGGGTGAGAATTGTGATCGCCCGAAATAGCGATTGATATAAGCAGGGAAAAGCAAGCCCTACTGACTCGCTATGTCTCTTTCCCTTCCCCAATGCTCGACACCTCATCGGCGACCCACCATCCCAGCCTGGCTGGAGCGTGTACCTTTGGCCGCGGATATCGCCAGCATCTTTGCCAATGACCCAGCGGCAACCCATTGGCTGGAGGTGGTGTGTTGCTACCCTGGCTTGCACGCGATCGCAGCCCATCGCCTCGCCCACTGGCTGCATTGCCGTCGGGTTTCCTTCTTTCCCCGCCTCATTTCCCATCTCGCGCGCTTCCTCACCGGGATTGAAATTCACCCCGGTGCGCGGTTAGGCAAAGGCGTGTTTATCGACCACGGGATGGGCGTTGTGATTGGTGAAACGGCGATCGTCGGCGACTACACCCTTATTTATCAAGGCGTCACATTAGGGGGCACGGGCAAAGAAATCGGAAAGCGCCACCCCACTGTCGGCAGCCATGTCGTAATTGGAGCCGGAGCAAAAGTCCTAGGCAACATTCACATTGGTGACTATGCCCGCGTTGGTGCCGGGTCGATTGTACTGCGCGAAGTACCGACCCATTGCACCGCTGTCGGCATCCCCAGCCGCAATGTGTGCCGCTGCAACACAGAAACGACACCTCTTGAGCATGGGCAACTGCCCGATGCCGTCGCTACAACGGTGCGATCGCTCATCGACCGCATCGAAACCCTGGAGCAACAACTCCAACACCTTACATCTACAGACGCAACCCCTTTGGAGCGCCAGCCATGAACCCCTTTCTGAAACCTTCCCTTTCCCCTTCCCCTTCTCCTTCCTCTGCTTCGGCCTCGGCCTGCCCTATTCAGGCCATTACCGTTCCCCCTGGTGTTCGCTGGTGTTTGTGCCATCGCCTAAAAGAACTCGATATTTGTGCCACTTGCCCCAAAGACGGCACCCTCCGGGTGGAAATTCCTCACGCAGTTGCGCTTGTGCAACTTTGGAGCGTTGTGCAGCAAGCCACGACCTCCCGTCAGGAAAAGCTTAGCTGGCTTGAGCGTTGCTGGCAGCTATGTCCACCGCATCTGGCTGATTCCTGACCCGCCCACCGCTAGCAGACAAGGTTGATCTTTATATCTGAGATCTTTCACCTCATCTTTATTGCATTCAAACAGAGCAGCTAGCTCCCTGCATTTCTTCTTTCTCCCCCTTTCGTATCCCTCCCGCTCAGATCCCTACCCTTTCGCACAACCTACCTCATCTGGAGCTGATGTCTCATGTTTGCGTCATTCATTATCGCTAGCTTCTTTATTACCTTTCTTTCTTTCTTTCAATATTTCATGCAACAGCTATTGGTCATTGAGGATGAGGCAACTTGTCCGCCTCGTCCCGACCAGCCTAACCCTGCGAACGACTAGCTGAGTCATACTCCACTCCAATCCTGTTCTGAGCTTGCCCCCTGGAGGCTGCTATGTACACTTCACCACATCCAACCGTTACACCCGTCTTGATCAACGACACGACCCTCCGCGATGGCGAACAAGCTGCCGGAATTGCATTTGGTATTGAAGAGAAGGTGGCGATCGCCAAGTTTCTCGATGCTATCGGTGTCCATGAACTCGAAGTCGGTATTCCTGCAATGGGGCAAGATGAAGCCCGGGCAATTCGGGCGATCGCCGACCTCGGACTCAACGCCCACCTGCTTGGCTGGAACCGTGCTGTGATCGCTGACATCGAGGCCTCCATTCACTGTGGCCTGCGTCGCGTCCATATTTCTATCCCTGTCTCGGATATGCAAATCCAAGTGAAGTTTGGTGGCCGCTGGGTTGCCATGCTGGAACGGCTACGCGACTGCATCAACTTTGCCCGCGATCATGGGCTAGAGGTGAGTGTCGGTGGCGAAGATAGCTCCCGCGCCGACGAGACATTTCTCATTGATGCGGCTCAATATGCCCAGGAGTGGGGAGCCTTCCGGTTCCGCTTCTGCGACACCGTCGGCATTCTCGACCCCTTCAGCACCCACGAAAAGGTCAAAAAGCTGGTGGATGCGCTGGATATCTCGGTGGAAATGCATACCCACAATGACATGGGGCTAGCCACTGCCAATGCCTTAGCCGGGGTACGCGCCGGGGCAACCTCCGTCAACACCACGGTCAATGGCTTGGGCGAACGCGCCGGAAACGCAGCCTTAGAAGAAGTGGTGATGAGTCTGAAGCAAATCTATGGTATCAAGACTGGCATCAAGACCCAGCATTTCCTCGAACTTTCTCGCTTTGTGGCCAAATCAGTTCAATGCCCGGTGCCGCCCTGGAAGGCGATCGTGGGCGAAAATACCTTTGCCCATGAATCTGGCATCCATGCCCACGGGGTACTGAAAAATCCCAGTACCTACGAACCGTTTGACCCAGGCGAAGTTGGTCGGCAGCGGCGATTGGTCGTGGGCAAGCATTCGGGGCGGCATCTCCTGCTCCAACTTCTGCATGATCATGGCGTTGAGCTCAATGCCGAAAGTGGGCAGCAAGTGTTGGATGCGGTGCGCGATCGCTCTACTCATCTCAAGCGCAGCCTCACCGTCGATGAACTCCTCAGCCTGATTCCCAAAGCGGCTGCCCCCAGTGGCTGTTGAGGCCATATCTAGAGCCAGGGGCGATCGCTGCCCCTTTTCTCTGACCGATCGCTCGATTCCGTCCCAAATCAACCCGAACACTATTCAACCGTGACCTATCTTCTATAGAGGAATCTACATGAAAGTCATGCTCCGCAAGAACGACGATGGCAATCTGTTGGCTTACGTTGCCAAGAAAGATTTGGAAGAAATTGTCGTCGAACATACCGAAACTGATGATGCCCAGATCTTGACCCTGTCCAACGGATGGGAGCTGTCCGTGGCAGGGCTGACCAACCCCATCAAAACTCCCCAAACCGTCGACGCTAAGCGTCTTAGCTAAGCCCCAAACTGAAAAGGCTCGATTTTTGCAGTGCGGCTCAGCCACGCTGCAAAAACCTGCTGCAAGACTGCTGTGGGGCGAGCGCTCAACCCCCTCCTTTCCCCACTCCTGCTCATATCAAGTCCGGTTAAACAGCCATAAAACCCAAATATCGTTTGCGCCCGCTGCAATGCAGCGGGCGCAAACGATATTTGGGTTCTTCAACCGGATT
>JBCBSJ010000241.1:0-3650 GCA_039819245.1 Cyanobacteria bacterium J06638_20 | reverse complement strand
GCAAACGATGTAGATTTCCTGCGCTTTGCCTTCCCGAATGGGCATGGCAAAACCACCGCACACAACGTCACCTAGTACGTCGTAGGAAACGAAATCGAGATCTTCGTAAGCGCCTTCTTCTTCTAGGAAGTTGATGGCGGTGATGATACCCCGACCTGCACAGCCAACGCCTGGCTCAGGACCACCGGACTCAACACACTTAACGTCTTTGTAGCCCTTGAGCAAGACTTCGTCGAGTTCGAGATCTTCGACTGCGCCGCGCTCGGCTGCTAGGTGAAGAATCGTGGTTTGAGCCTTGCTGTGCAGCATCAAACGGGTGGAATCTGCCTTAGGGTCGCAACCAACGATCATGATGCGGTTGCGGTCAGCCATACTTGCGATGGTGTTCTGGGATGTAGTGGACTTACCGATACCACCTTTTCCGTAGAATGCGATCTGTCTCATGATTGGATTTCTCCTTAGGTTTGGGTCGAATGTTTAGAGCGAAACTTTGGGTCGAAGACTGTAGCGATTAACAAACGTGAAACCTGTTATCAACCGGACGACGAAGGGAAAACGATAACGGGTTGCGGTCAGGTCGAAAAGCCACTTTAGGGCTGGAATGGGGGGTCGCGTCCGGCATAGAACGTCGTTGGAGGGTCATTCATGGTTGGTTTGAGGAACAAGTCATGCGAGAGATGACGGGAATTAGACAGCGGCCACTTCGAGGGTCGGAAGAACGCGCTCTTTGAGTTGGGCTTCGATCGCCGTCTTCAGGGTTTCGGCGCTGCTAGAGCAGGAGGAACACGCGCCCTTGAGGCGGACGAGGACGCGATCGCCCTCCACGTCATGCAGCTCAACATCGCCACCATCGGCGATCAATACGGGGCGAATTTCTTCTTCCAAGACCTGTTGGATGAAGAGTACTTTTTGCACCGTGGTTAGGTTGGCGGCTGTTGCCGGGGGATAAGTGGTGGCGGCAGGGGTAGCGGACGTCTCAGTAGCGGCATTAATGGCGATGCCTGCTGCGACTTTAGTGGGAGCTGCCTCTTTCTCTGCCAGAACTTCAAACAAAATGTCTTCGATGTTGGCTAGACAGGTGCCACAGCCGCCGCCTGCTTTGACATAGTTGGTCACTTGCTCAACGGTGGTGAGGCTGTTTTCGCGAATGACCCGACGAATACGGGGGTCGGTGATGCCGTAGCAGGAGCAGATCAATACGCCTTCATCGTCTTCGTGGTGCTCGGTGACGATACCGCGATAGTTGTTGATGGCGGCTTCGAGCGCTTCCTGCCCCATCACAGAGCAATGCATCTTCGCTTCCGGCAAGCCGCCCAGGTAGTCAGCAATCTCGTGGTTGGTGATATGCAACGCTTCGTCTAGAGTTTTGCCTTTGACGAGCTCGGTGAGGGCCGAGGACGAGGCGATCGCACTGGTGCAACCAAAGGTTTGGAACCGTGCATCGAGGATGGTATCGGTGGACGGCTTAATCTTGAGGTGCAGGCGCAGGGCATCGCCACAGGCAATACTGCCGACTTCGCCAAACACAGTGGCCGTATCTGCCTCATCGGTCGGCTCGATGGCCCCCTGGTTGACAGGGTTGTAAAAGAGGTCGAGTACTTTTTCGGAGTAGTCCCACATGGCTGTTTCTGGGGTTGGAAGGTGGATAAGTGGAGGGGGTCAAAGGAAACGCGGATGACGCAGACAAGCGCAGATGGTTGGTTGAATGAGTTGGAAGGGTGGGTTGCGTATACCTGCAGATCAAACCCACCCCGTGCAAGATTTAGTGCTGATTGACTAAATCCCGACCTTGGAGCCAATCCGCCTCATCGTTGTTGAACGGCGATAGCTCACGGAGGCGGCGGACGATACCGGGCATAACGTTGAGCACATGGTTGACTTCGGCTTCGGTGGTGAAGCGGGAGAGGCTAAACCGAATGGAGCCGTGCAGGATGGTGTAGGGCAAGCCCATCGCCGTCAACACATGGGAGGGTTCCAGCGAACCAGAGGTGCAGGCGGAACCGGAGGAGGCGCAGATGCCTTCGCGGTTCAGCATGTAGAGGATGGCCTCCCCTTCGATGTACTTGAAGCCGATGTTGGTCGTGTTGGGGAGGCGGGGAGAGCCGCCTCCGTTGACTTCGCTGTCGGGAATTGCTTCCAGTAAGCCTGCTTCCAGGGTGTCGCGCAGAGCCGCTTCCTGGAGGATGCTGGGAAGGTGCTGACGGGCGATCGCCGCTGCCTTACCCAGCGCTACGATACCGGCCACGTTCTGCGTCCCCGCTCGGCGTCCCCGCTCCTGGTGGCCGCCCAAGAGGAACGGACGGAAGCGGAAGCCCCGGCGCACATACAGTGCTCCAATCCCTTTAGGACCGTGGAGCTTGTGCCCTGACAGGGTGAGCATGTCGATGGTGCTAGTGCTGAGGTTGATAGGCAGTTTGCCGACGGCCTGTACGGCATCCACATGGAAGGTTGCGCCGTAGGACTTGGCGATCGCCCCAACCGCCTCCACGGGGAAAACAACCCCCGTTTCGTTGTTCGCCATCATCATCGTGACCAGCGCTGTACCGCCCGTGATGGCGGCTTCCAGCTCCATCAAGTCGATCTGACCAGCGCCATCCACTGAGAGGTACGTGACGGTATATCCCTTCTTCTCTAGGTGCTTGCACACGCTGAGGATGGCCGGATGCTCCACCTGGGTGGTGATGATGTGGCGCTTCTCGGGCTGTGCGGCCAGTGCCGCATGAATGGCGGTGTTGTTGCCCTCGCTGCCACAACTGTTGAATACAATCTCGGTATCTTCTGCGCCGAGGAGTGCCGCGACTTCAGCGCGGGCATTTTCTAGCGCTGCTCCCACCTGTCCTCCAAAACTATGCATGGATGACGGATTGCCATAGAGTTCGCTCAAGTAAGGCAGCATGGCATCCAGCACGGCGGGGTCTACGCAGGTGGTGGCATTGTTATCGAGATAAACAACCATCGGTGAGGCTCCGGTTTGAGGTAGTAAGGTGAGTCGATGAGTAAATGGGTGGGTGGATTAAGGCGTTGAGGTTGTTAGAAGACTCGTTATCCTTCGTGCCTCTTTGGTTTCACCCTTTAGGGAACAAGGGCAGCGTTGGGGCTGCGGGCATAGGTAGCTTTTAGGTGTTCCAGACTGCGGGCGTAGCTATCGAACCAGTGCCGCCAATACTCCGATTCATGCTTTGTTTTGAGTCGGGCAATGATGCGGTTGTATTGGTTGAACCAGCGTTCCCAGTAGTCGGCAGAATTATTTTGGGCTTGGTGGATAGCAACGGCTACCGCCTCGGTGACATAAGGCTGGCAGCCTTCATTTGTGGGACAAACGGACCAGCACTGGGGAACACTAAAGTGACCTTCACAGTGATTGCAGCGATCAGGGTCAATCCATAATTGCGTGCCGTTAGTGGCGATCGCTCCTGTAGGGCATTCAAGAAGACAGCGTTGGCAACCGATACAGTGGTTCGTAATCGTGCAAGTCATGATCCGGTTCCTCGCTATAGACAGTGCAGAGGTCAGAAATGGGAAGGGAAGAAAAAGGAGTTGAGTCATTGGTCGAGGCAACGCCCAACTCCTTACACTCCAACCGCTCCCTGCAAACTCATTAGGTCATCGCTTCAGACACCAATGGCTTGGCTTTCCAATTGCTTGGCTTT
>JBCBSJ010000240.1:0-3676 GCA_039819245.1 Cyanobacteria bacterium J06638_20 | reverse complement strand
TTCATGACTTGGCGCGGCTCTACGACCATCACCGATCGCATTGTGGCGAGCCTGCTCTACCTCATCCCCTTACTGAACAGCCTTCAGTTTGCGGTACCTTTCTTTAGCCAGTTTCCGGAATTGCAGTTCTTGCTCATTCCGTTGATGCCTTTAATCCAAATCTATAGCTTGCCCTTTGTCAGCCTGGCCATCTTTTTCGCCGTCTTCCTTCTCGTTGTGCGGAACGAAAACATGAGCCATTTCGTTCGGTTCAACGGAATGCAAGCCATTCTATTGAGCATTGTCTTGTTCCTCTGCAGCATCATCATCCAGTTTGTCTTCCAGCCGCTGTTGGGTGGAGGGCTCCTGCTAGAGACGCTGTTTAACGTGGTGTTCCTAGGGACATTGACGGCTGTGATTTACTCCGTTGTGCAGAGTGTTCTGGGGCGGTATGCAGAGATTCCTGCCTTATCTGACGCGGTTTACATGCAGGTTCGGTAGCCACTTCTAGACTTCGATTTCCTGCTGACCATTCCCTGTTAATTGATTTCTGAGCCTGTACAGAGACGGGCGAGCATCAAATCGCTTAGTCCGTCTCTAATTTTTGAGGTTCTGCAATAGGTTTACGGTCAATGGCATTTTCGAGGGAGCCGATTCCTTCGATTTCGATGCGGACGCGATCGCCCACATGCACCGGGCCAATGCCCTGGGGAGTCCCCGTTAGCACCACATCCCCTGGTAACAGCGTCATCACCTGGCTGATGTAGGACACCAGCACCTCCGGGGAAAAGGTCATTTCGCTGATGGGCGCAGACTGGGCAGGCGTTTGCTCGTTGTTCACAAAGGTTTGGAGCATCGCACTAGGGCTAATTTCGCGCACGATCCATGGCCCCAGCGGACAGAAAGTGTCGAATCCTTTGGCACGCGTCCATTGTCCATCTTGCTTCTGCAAGTCCCGAGCCGTTACATCGTTGGCGATGGTGTAGCCCCAGATTTTTGGCAGAGTTTCGTCGGGAGTGCAGTCGGAGCAGCGATCGCCAATTACCAACGCTAGTTCTCCCTCATAGTCCACTCGCTGCGATTGCGGTGGATAAAGAATAGCCTCGTTGGGTGATATCACCGTCGTTGGCGGTTTGAGGAAAAGTAGGGGTTGCTTCGGTGCAGCGGTTCCCATTTCCGCTGCATGTTTCATATAATTTTTGCCCACGGCCACAATTTTTGAGGGGGCGCAGGGAGCTAACAGGCGATACGAATCGGCAGCCAGTTCCATCTCGGTGGCTTGTCCTTTTAACCACGGCGGTGCATCCAGCAACTGCACCCGGCGATCGAGTAACAACAATCCATAGCGTACTTGCCCGGAGGGCGTTTGCACCCGCACATAGCGCTGTGCCATAAAATCCATCCCAACTGAACGATCAAGAAAATGATAGTATTAAAGATCCTTGCTTCTAACAACTAATGAAGCCTTTTGTCCATAAGGAGATGTTTTGGAATGAATTACGAGACAATGTACATCCTGCGGGGTGACATGGATGAGAACCAAATCGATGAAGCCATCTCGAAGTACGAGAAGTTCATGAAAGAGCAGGGCGCCAGCGAAATTGAAATTACCCACCGGGGACGTCGGCGTCTATCTTACGAAATTCTCGATAACCGGGAAGGTACTTACATTCAGATGAACTACGTGGCCGCAGGTAACGCCGTCGCCTCTCTAGAACGCGCCATGCGTCTGGGTGAAGAGGTTATTCGCTATCTCACGGTGAAACAACCCATCCCGCTTGCTTCCGATGATGAAGAGGTTGAGGTTGAAGCCTAGCGCCCTCTTACTTGCGCTTTGGCCCAAGAGTGCCCAAATTTCAAGCAACTTGAAGTAAGCTGTTAGCCAGGGCTAGCGGCTTATTTTGCTTTGTTTACCCTATGGCATGGATCTCATTTGCTCTACTTGCCGTCCTCATCTAGTCAGTCTTGCGATCGCACGTCAATCAACTATGAAACTCTCCAAAAGTAATCTCCACGAGCATCAGCATCGTGTGTACGACGCCATCGTTGTTGGAGGCGGAGCAGGGGGGCTATCAGCCGCCCTCTACTTGCAGCGCTACAATCTCTCTTGCCTAGTGATTGAGAAGGGTCGAGGACGATCTTTTTGGATGCAAGATCTACGCAACTATTTGGGGTTGCATGAAAACACCCCCGGCCGCGATCTTCTCAAGCATGGCCAAGAGCGCGTCGTGGAGTTGGGGGCAGACCACCTGCGGGGCTTCGTTGAGCAGGTGACCGACGAAGGCGATACATTTTCTGTACGGGTCAAAGTCGGTAAGGCTCAAAGCGTCTACGGCACGTTTCATGCGAAGTACATCGTTGCTGCCAGTGGATTGATCGACCATTTACCCCAAGTTGAGAGCATGCAGAATGTTTACGACTACGCCGGCTATACCCTGCATGTCTGCATGATTTGCGATGGCTATGAGATGAACAATAAGCCTTGTGGGTTGTTTGTAAATTCTGAACGAAACATTAATACTGCCTTCGTGTTGAACTGGTTCACGCCCTATATTTCTGTGTTTACCCACGGATTATGCGAAGTGGGCGAAGAAATGCGTACCAAACTCCAAGAACATGGCTATCCTTTGTATGAACAACCCATCAAACAATTTCTGGGACATAACCATGAATTGGCTGGGGTCGAGCTAGAGGATGGCACGGTGGTTGATTTGGAAACAGGACTCGTAGCCATGGGTTCCCAACACCACAGCCACTACCTGAGCGAACTCGATTTGCAATGGAAAGGCGGGAATCTGATTACCGATTCCATGTGTCGTACCTCTCACTCACGCATTTTTGCGCTGGGCGACCTCAAAGAAGGGTTAAATCAGGTGTCAATTGCGGTTGCAGATGGTACATTGGCGGCAACTGCAATCTGGCGGGACATCCGCCGCGCTAGCCCTCCTCGTAAATGGGAGGAAAACTTTGACCAGTCCACTGTAGAACCCGTTGGAGTCGTATCGTGACTGCTTCCACTTCTATGACCTTTGCCGAATTGCAGGCGGAAGTTGCCCATCTGCGGGACGAATTGCAAATTCGTGACCAGTTGGTTCAACAGCTGTCGCAAGAGCTGTTTCGGATGGTGAAAGGCAATGCCACTGCTAAGACCAACAACGCTCAACCCTCTGAGGAAAACCTGAATGAGATGCGGGTGTTGCGGGAGCAGTTGCATGGGGTCGAACAGCAAGTATCTTTCTATCAGAATCAGCTTGAGTCTCGGGACAGCGAGATCCAGCAACTGCGCCAGACGGTAAAAGACTTGGGCGATCGCTCCCAAATGTTGGAGCGGGTCGTACAGGAAATGCCCCAGGTTTATCGCCAGAAATTCGCTGAACGGTTGTCCCCCATCAAAGAGAAGGTGGCGCTGATTCAGCAAGAAAACCGTCGACTCCATGCCGAGTTGCAGAGCGTCAGCTATCGCCTCGCCGTCCGCAACCGTCGCGTCACCCACATTGACCTGCCCAGCTTCCCCCGTGGTATGGCGAATGCGGCGCTGCCTTCGGTCAGCTAATCAGCCTTGAGCCAAGACTTTTACTCACAGCTCGTCAAATACGAGAGCTGTGAGCTTCGCCATTCTAATATTCGGGTGTTTCATACCAATTCTACGAAAACCAAAACCAGATTATTTTTTGAAAGCCGCGCAGTGCGCGGCTTT
>JBCBSJ010000239.1:0-3728 GCA_039819245.1 Cyanobacteria bacterium J06638_20 | reverse complement strand
CTCGTTGCATTACAAAAGCCGAAAGATATTTCCATTCAGGAAATTGAAGCGGAACTCTCCCAGATTTGGCTGAATCAGGGCGGCGACAACCTCTCCCCGGTTGCGACCCGTGCCACCACCTTTAGCATGGTGATCTACGAGCCAGAAGAATTCCAGCAATTGCTGGCTATTCTGGGCTTTTACGATGGCCCCATCGATGGGGTGCATGGTGACATGACTAAACAGGCGGTTCTCCAGGCACAGAAAGCCTATGGCTTGGTGTTGACCGGTCGCGTGGATAAGGAAACCTTGCAACAGTTGCGGGAAGAGGTGAACAAGCTACCTGAGGATCGGATCGAAGTCTCAAACTTTAACCAGCGGGGCTTCAGTGTGAGTGATGCGATCGCCTCCCAGAGCCCCTGCCGTATCATCACCCTTTGTCCCGAGTTGGGGGGAACGGAAAACGTCACGGCTCAAGTTTCGGCCTACTGCCCCATCCAAAAAAGCGGGATGTCGGGAATGGTGTGCTGTGAATACATCACCCTGCGCGGTTCCAAAGAAGCTGTGCACCGAACGGGGGAACTCGTGACCAAGCTGATGATTCCTGATTTGCCTCGCTTTGTCTGGTGGAAAGCGACCCCCAATCCAGAGCAGGCACTGTTCCAGACCCTGGCAAACCATGCCCATTGCGTGATTATGGATTCTTCCTACTTCAGCGCGCCTGAGCAGGAATTCCTGAAGATGCAGGATCTGATCGATGGGGAAACCTATGTCGCTGACCTGAACTGGCATCGGTTATCGATCTGGCAAGAACTCACCGCTGCTGCCTACGACCCGCCTGAGCGTCGGGATTCTCTCAGCGAGGTCGATCGTATCACCATCGACTATGAAAAAGGCAATGCGGCGCAGGCGCTCTTGTTCCTAGGTTGGTTAGCTAGCCGTTTGGGATGGCAACCCATGGCCTACGAGGAAACGAATCAGCAGGACTATGACCTGAAGCATGTGCGTTTTAAGGGCATGGGCGATCGCATCGTCGAAGCTGAATTGGCTGCTATTCCTGTTGGCGATCCCGGTGAAATCATCGGCGACCTGATTGGGGTGCAACTGTCCTCTACGAACTCCGGCGCTAACTGCGCTACCATCCTTTGCTCCGAAACCACAGGCTGCATGCGGATGGAATCGGGTGGCAGTGCGCAGTTCAGCCGCACAGAGCAGGTGACCGCTATGCCTGACCAGAAGGCCGAGTACCTGATGGGGCAACAGCTCCAGCGCTGGGGCCGGGATGTGCTGTTTGAGGAAAGCTTGACTGTGGTAGCGGAGATTGTCCGGCTGCAAGCATGACATCGCATCTTGTTTTCTGAAAGCCCCGCACTGCGGGGCTTTCAGAAAATCTTTGGCTTTGCCTAGCGCATAGCGCCGCGGGTCTGGGATTGAGAACAGTTACGTGATTCGATAGCGGAGTCGTAACGTTGCCCAATCTTGCACATTTAGAGCATAGGCATCGCTCGCCGAATTAGGTGTGCTCAAGTCTTGCAGGATGGTTTGCACCCGCTGGAGAGACACCTCGACCGGATCGGAGTTGCGGCCATTGATCTGCTGGTTCGCGATGAGGCTGGCCGTTTGGGGGAAGGGCTTGGGACTGGCGACCAGGAAAATCTCGACGAGTCCACTGCCAAAGGCGGCTTGAGGGAAGGTGAAAGTATCTCCAGGGGCGATCGCCGCGTCTGAGGTCTCTTGGTTGTCCCCCGGTAGCATAGAGATGCTGATGGGGCGATTGGCCTCGGGCAGCAGCACCCATAGCAAATGCAGCGGAACCTCTCCCAGGTTTTGGATTTGACACTCCAGCGATGTTGCGGTGGCAACATCGGGAACTCCAACATCTAGCTGTTTGATGTCTTTGCCCGTCATGGCCGTGTAGGTGCTAACGCGGGCAATGATCTGCGGATTGGATTCAGCCGTTTTGAGCGTGGCGCGCAGAGACAGCTTCGATGACGTGGCGTTCTCGGTGAGCTGGAGATACTTGATGGCTAGCAGCCGAGGAAGCTCAGAAATGAGCCGATTGACCGCCGTCTTTACGGCTTCATCTCCGGCTGCGACGGTGCCCGGAACTGCTACATAGGGGGGATAAAACAGGCCATAGCTATTGGGGGCAGAGCCCGCCGCGGCAAGCCCCACCTGGTTTAGAGCGGCGGTTACCGTTGCAAGGCTGGCTTTGCCAAACACCAGATCGGCTGCTTGCTCTCCTGCCGCGACGACGTTAACCTTGGCTGCAGCAAACGCACTCGTCGCATCCACCCGCTCAATCCGCTCCAGGTTGGGGTCGAGGGCAATCGTTAGGTTGAGATTGTCAGGAATGAGGCGCACCGCTTCATAAACGGGCTTGTCTACCAGCGTATTAGCAGCAACATCGAAATCAGCAGCGATCGCCGCTTTGAGCATCAACCCGGAGCGCGATCGCCCGACCAGCTCAACCGGCTGTCCAGCGACGCTGGTTCGTAGCTTTGCGCCACTGCCGTAACAGGCCAAGACCTGAGCGGGTAAGCCGCCTAGCCAGATCTGCAACAACCCATCATCCGTCACCTGTTTGACGACTCCTTCACTGGCAGGCTGCTCGGGTTTGAGAGAATAGACACTCTCAGGGTTACGCTCCTGCTTCAATACAGGGGTTTGGGCACCCCCCACCAGTTGATATACGCGATTGACGGCTTTCGGGAAAACCACCTTTAGCTTTTGCGGTGGCATCATCTCCCACAAATATTGCGTAAGGGCATAGGTGAAGAAGCCTGCACTAAAACCACTCCAATGGCCTTCTAGTGCGGGCTGATGGGGTTCAGTGGCAAACAACGTGACCCCAGCCAACTCACCATTTCCCTGGGTTTGGCTGCGCATCTCGGTCAGCGCGTTGGGGGACTGAATCTGCCCCATGGGAATGCTGGGTCGCGAGCGAATGCGGTAGTTGCCCTGCAAGACCGTTCCTTGATTCGCAAACGCCACATCCAATACGGTTGTGATGTTGGCGGTAGGCAGTGCCTGGGTCAGGGTGCGCAAATCGTCGAGGCTAAGGTCGCGAAGAATGGGCTTGTCTTCGGTGGGGAGGATGCCATCAACAGGAACCAGGGTTGAGAGATCCTGTCCAATATTTGGTTCTTCAGTCGTCGTGGCATCGGCGGCATCGGTGATGGGAGGGAGCGATCGCACCCGACTCCCCAACCCGCTGAAGTGGAAAAGAATCTTGTCAGACGACCGTGTGCTTTCAATCAAATGCTCCTGAAACGCGTCGATAATGCCATCACGGGTCGCCTGAGCGTCGGTTAGGGCAAGGATTTCGGAGGGTGCAAAGCCAAACCGCGAGAGCAAAAGCTCAGTTTGGAGCTCAACATCCGTCAAACAGCCCGCCAAAGCCGAGCCTTTAATGGGTGCAAAGTCACAAACCGATTCGGGATATTGATTGATGCCGATGAGGAGAGCACGACAACCACGAGCAGATTCGGCAAGGGCTTGTTGATGGCGATCGGCAAATGCAAAAAAACTAGACTGGCTCATTCCGAGGGCGGCGATCGCCCAACCCGTTCGTTCTAAAAATGCCCGTCGCGTTAATGCCATATTCCTACTCGCTGATCCTTCAGTATCCTCGGACGGCTCTAGCGATACCGAACCCGTCCCAAAGCAGCGGCTTCAGGAACATCCAGTCCAGAGTCCGTGGCAAAAAAAGCGCATCAACTCATCTCAGATGGTCTGAAACAGACGCT
>JBCBSJ010000238.1:0-3746 GCA_039819245.1 Cyanobacteria bacterium J06638_20 | reverse complement strand
CGACCTGAATCGGATTGAACCCTGTTGGGGATGGCTGAAAAGCCGTGTGCGCAAGCAACTACCAAAGTCTGAGACCTTGCGCCAAGCCATCGAGACTGTTCTTAAAGAAGCAGTGTCCTAACTAAAGAGACTATAGCTATAAAAGCCAAGAAAAATCAGGCTTTCTAGCGATTCCTTAACCCGTACTCACGTTAAGTTAATGGATTGGAAAGCTTGACTAGACTTCATAAGAAAAGTGAATCCTCTACATCGACCTTAGCTTTCGTCTCGTCTGACGAGATGGCTGAGGTTTTTCTTTCTTAGATGCTTCGTTGATGAGGATGTTGTACGCTGCACTCAAGACATCCTCATCAACGGTAGGTATTTGGAAATCTAGGCGATCGCCCCGCCCCGTCGCGGATCGCCACTGCCATAGAGCGTTCCGTCGGTATCCATCCCCACCGCATGAACGCCGCCGAAAAACATATTGCGCTCCTCCCACTGCACAACGTTGCCATCAAAGGGGAAGTGGGTCGGCAGGGGATTGGGGAGCGAGAGACCCGGCTCGAGATTGAGCACCGCATTTTCCCAATGGATACGGGGACTGGCCACCGCCTCATCGATAGACATGCCAAAGTCGAGCAGATTCGAAACGACTTGCAAAATGGCGGTACGAATCCGGTTGGAGCCGCCAGACCCCAGTACCAGTTCTGGTTTATGGGGGCGGCTCCCGTTTTGTTGACCATTCCCCAACACCATCGTTGGCGCCATCATCGAAGAAATGCGCACATCTTCATCCCACTGGTGAAACCCATTCGGATGCAGATCGGCCTCTCCCAGCATATTATTCAGCATCACGCCCGCGCCGGGAATGCTATAGCCAGAGCCTTCACCGTTGGATGAGGTGAGACTGGCCGCGTTGCCTTCTGCATCCAGCGCACTGATGTGGGTCGTGCTACCCCATTTGTTCGTTACCCCAGTCAGATCGCACAGGTAGGAGCGCAGGTGGTCGGGCGCCAAAAACCGTTGGGCAATATCGGGGTGATAGAGTTGGCCATCGTACCCTGCCGCGCGTGCCTGGTTGGTGAGGCGCATTGCCTCTGCCAGTTGCGTCAGGTGGGGCAATGTCCCAAAGCCCAGGGTGGAAATATGCAGCGACTCTAGCAGAGCCAGCGAAAAGGCAATGAGCGTACCGCCAGAGCTGGGTGGTGGATTGGTGAGGAGAGTATGGTGGTGGTAGGTCGCGCTGAGGGGCGATCGCTCGATCACCTGGTAGGCTGCCAGATCAGCCAGGGTGAGGTGCCCACCCCGCTCCTGGCTGTCTTTAACCATCCGCTGAGCCAATTCCCCTTCGTAAAACCCCCGCGCTCCTTCCTGTACCAGAAATTCCAGAGTGTCTGCCATAAGCGGTAGGCGTAGCTGGGTACCAGGGGGTAGAGGCTGGCCATTGGGGACGACGCGGGGGCCAATGTCTGGGCATTGCGCCAGAATCGGACAGAGGATTTTGAAACAGTAGGACTGGAATGCATTGAGGGTGAATCCCGTTCGTGCGTAGTGGATGGCTGGAGCCGCGATCGCCTTCAAGGGCAACCGTCCCAACCGCTGATGCACATGCAGCAATCCCTTGACCATTCCTGGTACGGCCACGGAACCCAACCCTACATGGAACTCCTGGGTTACCGTTCCAAAGTTCACCTCAACGGGGAAAAACTCAGGGGAGGGGGTTTTCTTGCGGGGGGTATGGGCAAAAAAATCGAACAGGATGTTTTCGTTGGCCTGAGTGTGCGCGAGGAGAAATCCACCGCCGCCCAGAGATGTCAGGGTCATTTCCACAACAGTGGCCGCCAGAGCTGCGGCAACAACAGCATCGAATACGTTGCCGCCCTGGTTTAGAATTTCCATCCCCGCTTCCGCTGTTTTCGGATTACCAGCGGCGATCGCCCCACGCCTCTTGCCCATCATTCCCCTCACCCGTTCTGACGATTACCTGTGAATCTTTTGTCTGGAGATCTTCCAATCTTTTGATTGTGAATCTCTGACAATTCCAGCTTTGACCTCTAGCTTCCAGTCTTTATCAATGCGCCGCGATTGCCATCGGGCACGCTGGAGAAATTTAGCATTCCAACGTAATACGCTTTGTGCCGACTCGATCCATCTCCCTGGAATTTTTTCAGCTTTCGTTTCGTTTCGTCAGGATTTGAAACGGTGGGCTGGGGCGATCGCTCCTTCCAGCCATACATCACCTGAATTGATGGGCTGGAACATATGCCAAGTCCACCCTTTACGTTCGCTGAGCTAGGGCATCCTCTAATGTCGTCCGCATAATGTCGATGGGCACTGATTGCTTCACCCACAGCTTGAGGGCAGCAGCGCCCTGCTGTACCAACATTTCCATGCCGTCGATGGCGGTCAGCCCCTGAGCTTGAGCTTCGTGCAAAAAGCGGGTCGGGCGGGGAGTGTAGATCAGGTCATAGGCGATCGCCCCCGGCGCTGCGAGGGCCAACAACGAGGTAGGTAAGGGAGAAGCATCGGTGTGGGGAGCCATGCCAATGGGGGTCGTGTTGACGATCAGCGTCGCCTCTGGCAACAGAGTGGGCAGTGTCTCCCACGTATGAGTAGAAAGAATGCTCTGGATGGCAGGCTGGGGCCAGCTTTTTTGGAAATGCTGTAATTTCTCCGGGTTGCGCCCAGCCACCTGGATGGCGCGGACACCGAGTTGGGCACAGCCTGCAACCACTGCTCTGGCTGCACCCCCGTTGCCTAGCACCAGCACCGTAGCCTCGCTCCAAGACCGTAGCTGCATCTGGAGGGGTGCCAGGAAGCCTTCGACATCCGTATTGGTACCGCTCCAGCCTTGGGGCGTTTGCCAGATGGTGTTGACAGCACCGACCGCCGTTGCCAATTCCGACACCTCTGTGAGGTAAGGCAAAATGGCTTGCTTGTGAGGAATCGTCAGGTTAATGCCAACTACCCCGATCGCCTCAAATCCTTTGATGGCATGGCTCAAGTCATCCGGGCACACCGGAAAGGGCAGGTAAACATAGTTGAGTTGCAGGTGGGCGATCGCCGCATTATGCATCACAGGCGAGAGGGAATGCTCCACCGGATAGCCCATTACGCCCAATAGCTTCGTTTTGCCATCAACGACTGGACGCTTTGGAAATTGGGTCTGGATCCCCTGTCGATTGGGAGTGTTGCTATCCATCATCCGCCGTATAACTAGTTATCGCCCTGTGCATTGAAATTAGGATAAATGAAATTTGGCTCTCTCACGGCACCGTGGATTCTCCGATACGAAAAGTGGCAAGCGCACCACAGTCCTAGCAGCTGATTCAGTATAAATTCAGAGACATCCAATCAGGACACTAGGTCAAGTGGCGATCAGATAAGGAGCTGCGAACACAAATCGCTCCCTTGGAGGAGAGTAAAGCATCCCAAAAACCGCACTGAAAGTCTCTGCATTGCCAGACTCTATCGGTGGGCAGAAGGCGCACATAATGATGACAGGTTTCGGGAGGATTTCCCGCTTTTCCTGAAAACCTTGGAAGAACTGACTGGGCAGAGCGATCGCCCTCTACTATCCATCCCTGCACTTTTCCGCGGTGAGTGCCTTAACCCAGGTTCTGCTCTGCCTTCTAAAATTAAATTTCACTCTAAAGTTGTGTGTCAGAATCAATTACAGCACAGAGGATTGCGGAGTAATGCTAGGGAAGCTGCTAGCCAAACGCTACAAACTCATGACTATTTTGGGAGCGGGAGGCTTCGGT
>JBCBSJ010000237.1:0-4019 GCA_039819245.1 Cyanobacteria bacterium J06638_20 | reverse complement strand
TCATATTGAATCTGAAGTGTAACCCTTAGGACTTACGTAGTTTGATGATGTTTGGGGCGCTCCGCGCCCCAAACATCATCAAACTACTTTGGTTTTTCGCAGCCAAGACGTAAGTCCTAAGGGTTACACTTCAGATTCAATATGAGATTGTGCACCACTCCATCTTGACGGTTTTCGAGGGAATCGCTAATTTCAGTTCATTTCTAGCTAACAGGTTGTAACCAACCTAGCCAGAACGTGGTGTGGTGTTTGTTTAGGAGGAGTGACGATGTTGAATTGGGAAAAGACCCCCAGCTTGAAACCAATGTTGCGGGAGCGCGCCTGGGTTGAGGTCGATTTGGGGGCTTTGGCACACAATGTGCATCAGGTGCGGCGACGGTTGCACTCAACCACTGACCTAATGGCCGTGGTCAAGGCCGATGCTTATGGACATGGGGCGATCGCCATTGCCCAAACAGCGCTACGGTGTGGTGCCTCCTGGCTGGGGGTCGCCACCATTCCCGAGGGCATAGAGCTGCGAAGCGCGGGGATTCAGGCTCCCATCCTGGTGTTGGGCGCGGTGAATGCTCTAGAACAGGTGGAGGCGATCGCTCATTGGAACCTTCAACCTACCCTCTGCAACCCAAAGCAGGCCCTCATCTTTTCCGAAACCCTGGAACGTATGGCGATCGAAGCTCCTTTGTCCGTCCATCTCATGGTGGATACAGGGATGTCCCGCTTGGGCACTGGCTGGGAAGAGGCCACCGAGTTTGTGCAATGGGTCCAGCGCTTGCCGCATTTGCAGATTGCCAGTGTCTACTCCCATCTTGCTACAGCGGATGATCCCGACCCCAGCATGATGCAGCTTCAGCACCAGCGGTTCGAACAGGCGATCGCCCATCTCCACGCTGTCGGCATTACACCGCCCCGGCTGCATCTGGCGAATTCCGCCGCCACCCTCCTTGACCCAAATCTGCACTACGACATGGTGCGCACCGGACTCATTCTCTACGGGCTGCATCCTGCCCCCCACCTCATGCCCTACATCGACCTCCAGCCTGTCCTCCAGGTGAAAGCCCGCGTTACCCAGATCAAGCCCCTCTCCGCCGGATCCGGTGTCAGCTATGGCCATAGCTTCGTTGCTCCCCACGACCTCACCCTCGCGGTCATTGGCATCGGCTATGCCGACGGCATTCCGCGCCTCCTCTCCAATCGCCTGTCCGTCCTCATCCGAGGGCAGCGCGTCCCTCAAGTCGGAGCCATCACGATGGATCAGATGATGCTCGATGTGAGCGCCATTCCCGACCTACAACCGGGCGAAATCGTCACTCTCCTCGGCCAAGACGGCAACGAAACCATTACCGCCGACGACTGGGCCAACACCCTCGGCACAATATCCTGGGAAATCCTCTGCAGCTTCAAACATCGTCTCCCCAGGCTAACGGTAAACGCACCCCAGGAAGCATCTGCCGTAATAGGCGGATGAGAAATGGATTGGGGATGTTCTTGGCAACGCGTAGCCGCAGAGTAAACCTCCATCTGCGTCCATCCGCGTTCATCTGCGTTCCATCCCCATCAAGCGTTCGCCTTTACTGCAAAGCAATCACACCACAACCAATGCGTCCACCGGCCGCACCCGTGGGCTGAACGTAGCTGTCCATTTTCGCGTGGAGGATAACGGCACGGTTGGCGATCGCATGTTGTCCATCCTCCAAGCTCAGTCCTGGAAATTCCTGCTCATACAGGCCCACGCCATCGAAATCGACAAACAAATTCCCCATATCTCCGGCATGAGCATTGGCAAACCCATCCGTGGCCAACCGTCCATGCTTCACGCCGTCGGGATTGAAATGGCCACCTGCTCCTTTCCCACCGTTGGCGCAACTAGCCGTTTCGTGGATATGAAACCCATGTAGTCCTGGCGGAACGCTTGTAACCTCAGCTTTTACCTGCAATCCATCAGCCGTTGGGATGAAGGTAACAGTGCCACTCAGGTCACCATCCCCCGTGCTAGCGAGCTGGGCGATTGCCCCCGATGCCGCAAACGCTTCCCCTTGCACACCTAAGTAGAAAAAGAACAATATCCCAAGCAGCAAAATCAGGGATAAACGACGGGTTAATTTTTTCAACCCAGACTTCACAACAGGCTTAATCGGCATGTGCTTCATCAGCATAAAAAATTGCTCTCTCGCCATTGGCACCTCAGCCTCAAACTACCACAACAGAGCATTCCTGATGGAGGAGATGACATTTTTCGAGGAAGGGTGCCACACTTCTCTTTCTCGAAAAGATTTATCTTTGGACTTCTATAATTTCACAATGGGACTAACACCATTTTTTTTGCCAATCATCACATCCCCTCAACGCACCCCCTCAGAATCTCCCAGAATATAGCGTCAGTTCTAACCCGCCAGAGGGCAACGGATTTATCATAAATTTTTGATCGATGAAACCCTTTCACTGAGGGAAATTTGGCGATCGCACTCTCTCCACACCCTGCCGATCCCGCCATTTGGCCGAAACATCTGCTTTCTCATTTGCGTCCAATCAGTCTGTAATGGGTAGCTCAAATTTTGGTGTGAGCGAGTTATATTCCAGTCGTTTTGGGTTAGTAGGAGGGGAATGTCGGCACGATCAGAAAGAGCATTCAGCGCAGTATAAACATTCACCAATTTCATAAGTAAAGGCTTTGTGTTTCTGAGAATAGGCATTCTCAGAAATAGCTCATCGGATGGTTTTCTGGCCTTCGCCTTTTCTCTCAGAAACTATTGAGAAATAAGAATGCTCGCAGCGATCGCCCACATCCAAACTTCGGTGTAACGAAACTCAGAAATCGCAATACAATCAGGCAGGCTTCTATCCATGCAGCGATGATCATCATCCAACGGGGTGAGTCTTGTTGTATGAATTGCCGAACGGGGTTTATTTCCAGGAATTCCTTTCCAGGAGGTATTTCCCAGGATTCAATGGAGTTTCACCGATGCATCTATCAAAATCTCCCCAAAACCCGCGTGATCGCCGCATGAGGGCGTCATATTCTAATCCGCTAATCCATCGATTCAAAATTCTATTCCGATTCAGAAACACAAGGAATGGAAATGGGATATGTGGATGCTGAGGTGAGTCTACCCACTCACTTCCGAATCAAATTTTGGATGAGGTTTGTTGTGAAATCTAGATGGATTCTGCCCACCTTAGTGGGCGCATTTGGTTCTCTGTTGATTTCGACCAATACAGCACTGGCAGGCACGCTACAGGACTGGCAGTTTGATGCCAATCAAAACCGCTTAACCTTGGTGACCGATGAAGCGGTGCAGCCCCGGGCACAGTTGATCGCAAATCCGACTCGGTTGGTCATTGATTTGCCGGGCGTGCAGTTGGGTCGCTCCACCCTTCGGCGCTCCGTTGGTGGCGCCATTCGGGAGGTTCGCTTCGGGCAATTCGATTCCCAAACCACCCGTGTGGTGATCGAGCTCAATCCGGGCTATGTGCTGAACCCGGAAGAAATTTTCATTCGCGGGCAATCGCCGTCGCAATGGACGGTACAGTTGCCAACGCCCGAGTATGATCCCGATCTGGTGGCAACCCCCACGCCTAGCCCAGCGCCCGATCCAACAACCCCTCAACCGTCGCCCCCGGAGCAGGCTCCGCCAGAATCGTCTGGGTTGGCCGAAATCGTGGATGTGCAGGAAATTGCCAATGGCTTTTTCATTCGCACCCGTGGCGGGATGCCAGAGGATGTGGATCTCGATCGGAATCGCGATCGCGACGAACTCGAGTTGGATATGGAAAATGCCCGCGTACCCGAGCGGTTGGATGAACAAACACTACGGGTTGGGCGCAATGGGGTCGAAGAAATCGAGATTGAGCAACGTCGCCGCGATCGCGCCCGCCTCACCTTTGAATTGGAAGATGAAGACACCAACTGGATCGCCAGCGTTGCCCCCAACGGTATTACTCTGGTGCAGAGTCGCCTGCGGGGCGATCGCGTGGTCATGAGCCGCGACCCATTGCCGATGCCGCCCGTGTCGCAAAACCCC
>JBCBSJ010000236.1:0-4059 GCA_039819245.1 Cyanobacteria bacterium J06638_20 | reverse complement strand
TGGTCTAGTTCCAGCATGAAGAGTCCTTTGAAGCGATCGCTCTCTTCCCATCCAGCCCGTTCCCCATCCAGACAGATAGGCAAATCGTTCAACGATCCAAGCACCTAGAGGGCGGAGAGCAGAGTTTGCCGAGTTCGTCTACCAAAACCGGGAAGGTTGATTTCTATCTTAGAGAGCCATTTCGGGAACCAAGGGGAACTTTAGGTGATCTATAGAATGATAGAAGGCGTAGACAGACCCATTAGAACCCTAGGTCTGGGGCTAACTCCCAATAACTATGGGCGATCGCTCAGTTTCTGCCATGTCTCTAGCGACGGTTTTTCTCGGTTCCAGATCGCAGGGAATACAGCGCAAGGCGGAGGGGGCGATCGCTGCTCTTTCAGAAAACCACCGTCCCAGAACCCAGGAATTGGATCGGTTTACTGTGATCTCGATCAAAGGGCGCTGTAATTTAAAACCGTTCTGGCCCCTTGATGTGTATTTCTAATGAATGTGGTATGACCTGGGTATTTCAATAGGATAAATGAACCTATGATGGATAAATCTCTATCCAAATATGTTCATTGTGATGTGCATCTTTATGACAGGTGCGTCTAGACGTTGAGAACCAACGGCTTTGAACCGTCTTGGTGGGTTACAAAAGCTCGCGTTGGGATAAAGGAGGATAAGGAGATGATGAAATGGGCTGGGCTAGCTTTCCTGGGCCTAATTGCTGCCACCGCTTGGGATGTGACCGATAACATGCCAATGACAGGCTGGGTTGGGCTTGAACGCCCCGTCGTTATATTAGACGGGGAAAAAGAGACCGCAGAATCGGACATGCTGCTATTGATGGCGGATTCTAACTACGATTGCTTGGCGCGACTCGCGAAGTTTTACGAGCCATCGGTGGAAAGCCAGCCACCTGCGATCGCCTCCTCCTCCGTTGATCTAACGGCTGTTGATCCGAACGCTGTCGAGCTGCACAAAAACTATGGGGATACATCGACAGGGAATGTCCTCCAAGATGTATCGCACTCGGCCTCTAAGACAGCGGCGATCGCCCTGATGGATCCCCAAGTAGGATGTATGCTGCACCCGCGCACCTATCTCCTGCGAGGGGCACCCGACGAGGCCACACTGCATGGTATGGCACAGGGGATCTAAGCATCTCTTTAGCTCCACTCACAGCTTGAGCCATTTGCAGATAGCCTGATCTCGGTCCTCTCTCTAGCAAACAGGCTCCTGGCAAAAACGCTCCCGCCAAACCATCTCCTACCCGAACATATCCCACCCGCATTCACTCTTTAACATCAACACCGCACACTCACCTCGGTACCGTCCACACACAAACGCATCAGAGTTTCCTCAAGCGTCGTCAACCTTTGAGTAGTCTAGTCAAATCATCATGAACGTTCCCGAATCCATTGAATCTCGTAATGAACTGTTGGCCGGCTATGTGCTAGGTGATCTGAGCGCAGAGGACGCCGCAACAGTCGAGCAGCAGTTGCGCGACAATCCTGACCTGATAGCAGATGTAGAGCAACTGCAAGACACAATGTCGCTGATGGCTGTAGAAACGCCTGCGGTTTCCCCACCGATGGGGCTCCGCGATCGCATCCTTTCTGAGGCAGCGGGGGCAGCTCCAGCGCCGACCCCACTGCCTGCAAAGCGCAGCAACGTTATCCCCTTTCGCTTCGGCCCTCGCGAATGGCTGACGAGTGCGGCGGCAGTAGCCGTGGCCTTGCTGGGGATCAGCAACTTTCAGATGCAGCACCGCCTGGCATCGGTCGAGCAGGATTTCGCCAACTATCAAGAGGCGATCGCCCTGCTGCAAAACCCTCAGAACCGTCTCTTTAGCATTCAGTCGGTGAGCGATACCATGTCCTCCGATGGCATGGGTAGTCTGGTCATCGCACCCGAGCAAGATGCCGCCGTTCTGACGCTGCAAAACATCGAAGCACCGCCAGAAGGCATGGTCTATCGTATGTGGGCCTATGTTGATGGTGAAAAGGTCGATTGTGCTGACTTTGTTCCCGATACCTCCGGCAATGTCTTCATGCAGTTCCCATTGACCGGGTGGGAAGAAGCAAGTGGTGTCGTTGTGAATATCGAACCCGCAGCCGTCGAACAGCCTGACACCTCTGACATGGTGCTCATGGGCGAAACGCTCTAGCCCGAGCTACTGAACCACCGTAGGCCGCAAAACAAACGTTTCGCGGCCTACGCCCTGTTTCCATCCTCAGCATCAATGCGCCCTTTCGCCAGCGATCGCCCCGGCTAGTCTTCGAGATAACCGAGATCCCGCAAGCGGCGCTGTACTTCTGGGTCATCAAACCCAGGGGCACGCTCGGTAGACATCATCGGTGACATCTCCCCGGCAAACTGCTGGAGACATTCTTGGAGAAACTCCACGTTTTCGGGCAGGATATCACTGAGATTGAGGCTTTCGTGGGGGTCGCTGAAAGGGTCGAACAGCTCCAGGCGATCGCTCCCCGTTTCAATCAGCTTATGCTTGCCCATCCACACCGCGCGGCGGGGTTGGTCGCAGGCATGGGTTGTCACCAACTCGGGCTGTCGCTTGTAGAGCAAATTCACCACGTTCTGTGGCGGAATCGCCTCAGAAAAGACTTGCTGATCTTGGCTTTCAGGATCCTGCGCCAGGGTCATAGCCTCTTCCATTTCGTTGGCTTGCCCAGCAGCGGTCAGCACCGAGTGGAACAAGCGACGGGTCGAAACCACGTCCCAGCGTTCGCAGCCAGACTCAAAGTGCCCTGCGGGGTCGCGCACAATCAGCGGCACACTCACCAGTTCGTTATACAGGGTGATGGAATGCCCGATAAATTGCTTTTCGCCCAGATGTTCCCCATGGTCTGAGCAAATAATCACCAGGGTATTGTCTAATCGCCCACTGGCTTCGAGCTGGCGGAAAAAGAGCCCCAGTTGCTCATCTTGGTAGGCAACTTCGGCGTCATACATACCATCCAGGGTGTGCTTCTGGTTCGTTTCTAGACCACTGGCCAAGGGAGCCAACCAGCCATACACATCGCCATTGAACTGCCGCAAGTAGCGCTGAGCTGCCTTATCCCCCAGCACATGGGGCGCAAACCGCTCCACATAGCTACGGGGGGCATGGTACGGCATGTGCGTCCCCATCAGGTTAATGAACGAGAAGATGGGCTGGTCGGCATCGACCCCTTTGCGATGAGCCAGAAGCTGCGCCGCATCCTGCAACGATTTGGCCGTATTGCCCTTGAAACTGAGTGCCGTTTGCCACAGGGGCACCATCAGGGGCGTGAAGGATAAGGCCAGGAGCAGCTCAGAACGGGCAAAGGAATCCTGTACGGATCCCAGCGCCCCAGCCAGCATCCGTTTGAAAAACTGACGGTAGCGATCCCATAGCCCTGACGGAATCCCAGCCTGGTTGGGGTGCGATCGCAACAACCCACTGTAATTCAAAAAGCTGTAGAATCCCCGGCGCAACCCATTGTTAATCACTCCAACTAGGGGATTGTTACAAAAGCCTGCGGTGTAATAGCCACCAGCCCTCAGCCGCTCGGCCAGGGTTGGGATGTCGTTGGGAAGAACAGAATAGGACTGCAACACCCCGTGGGTGGAGGGGTAGAGTCCAGTGAACATAGAGGCGTGGGAGGGAACCGTCCACTGTGCCGGCGCGATCGCATGGTGGAACAGCGTACCCCCTTCCGCAAAGGCATCGATGTGGGGCGATGTGGGGCGGGAGTAGCCATAGCAGGAAAGGCGATCGCGCCGTTGCGTATCGAGCACCAGAAAAACAATATCGGGACGCTGAGAAACCATAGACCGCCAGTGCAGAACTTAACAAATGCTTTATGAAAATGTACCACTCACTGATGGCAAGCTGCCGGAATGCCCCTGACCTATCTGTCGTGAAACACAGATAAAGCATCGCTGTATCAGAGCTTCAGCGGGCAAATATTCAGCACCTAATATCTGCTCACGGGTAAACGGACATGCTCAGTACAGGACAAAACCCAAGGAATCCCTGATTTTATGTGGCGCGGGCGGTGCCCGCGCCACATAAAATCAGGGATTCCTTGG
>JBCBSJ010000235.1:0-4174 GCA_039819245.1 Cyanobacteria bacterium J06638_20 | reverse complement strand
CGTTTGCCTCGCGTTTTCCGATAGTCTGGAACGCTTTGCAATGCTTCTAGCAATGTCATCAGGGGAACCTTATTAACAACTGCCCTCTATTCTGCTTTTTCTCGGGCGACACTGAATCAACCCTGATATCTAGATGATGATGATCTTGAGATGCTAATAGATGTTCGTCGGGATTTATCAGCAGAGCCAATTTCATTTGGTTTGTTAAGAAATCGATTTAATGCGTTGATCATGTAAGGCAATCAACTAACGAGACTCTATAAAATACTCTAAAAAGTATATAGACGGAAAAGATTATGCATTATGGACTATAGCGCAAGGTATAGTGTTATCTAGTGATAAGCAGCTATTAGTAAGCAAGGATCTCATCGATTTCCTCAGTGGAAGGCTGGTAGCCTTTTGATGCGTTATGGGTTTCGGAGGAGCGGACAATTTGTTGCATTAGATCGCTATTTTGTAGGACGTATAGCGTTTCCTGAAGCTGTTCCCAATCTTCTGCGCTAATGACAACAAAGTCGGAACCTCTGTCACTCGTTACTTTGAGTGGACTGTGTTGGTCAATCACTCGATCAACGCAGTCTTGAAAACCATCCCGAAATTGATTGAGGCTAACGCTATCCATGGGTGTTCAAAGCAATTCTTTCGTCTAGTCTAACGTGGTATTTGGTTGGCCTCGCTCGGTGCGACCGCTGCAAGTCATGCGTGGTCAGATGAGGTTGCACCGAATGAGCGATCGCAACTTAGCAGACGTTGATACGCCAAGGAAAGCGATCGCCCCACCCACTTCTCTTCAGAACAAGAAATATCGCTGAGCCATGGGGAGGACCTCAGCGGGTTCGCAGGTGAGGAGTTCGCCATCGGCGCGCACCTCGTAGGTTTCGGGATCGACTTCGATGGTGGGGAGATAGTCGTTGAGCTTCATGTCCCGCTTGGTGAGTTGGCGGATGTCGGAGACGGGGAGGATTTGGCGCTTGAGGCTGAGTTGGTCAGCGACCCCGTTTTTGACAGCGGCCTGGGACACGAAGGTAAGGGATGTGGTGTGGATGGCGTTGCCGTAGCTGGCAAACATGGGGCGCATGTGGACGGGTTGTGGGGTGGGGATGCTGGCGTTGGGATCGCCCATTTGTGCCCAGGCGATGAGGCCGCTTTTGATGACCAGCTCCGGCTTCACGCCGAAGAAGGCGGGTTTCCAGAGGCAGAGGTCGGCGTACTTGCCCACTTCCACAGACCCGACATAGTTAGAGATGCCGTGGGTAACGGCGGGGTTGATGGTGTACTTGGCGACGTAGCGCTTGGCGCGGGTGTTGTCGTTGCGATCGCTATCTTCTGGTAAGGCTCCCCGCTGCACCTTCATCTTGTGTCCCGTTTGCCAGGTGCGGAGGATGACCTCGCCGATGCGACCCATCGCTTGCGAGTCCGACGAGATGATGCTGAAGGCGCCCAGGTCGTGGAGGATATCTTCGGCGGCGATGGTTTCCCGGCGGATGCGGGATTCGGCAAAGGCCACATCTTCGGGGATGCCCCGATCGAGGTGGTGACACACCATCAACATATCCAGGTGTTCTTCCAAGGTGTTGACGGTGTAGGGGCGGGTAGGGTTGGTGGAGGAGGGTAGGACGTTCAGTTCGCCGCACACCCGGATGATGTCGGGGGCATGCCCACCGCCTGCGCCTTCGGTGTGGTAGGTGTGGATGCAGCGATTTTTGAAGGCGGCGATGGTGTTTTCCACAAACCCGGCTTCATTTAGGGTGTCGGTGTGGATGGCGACCTGCACATCATAGTTTTCGGCAACGTTGAGGCAGGTGTCGATCGCCGCTGGCGTCGTGCCCCAGTCTTCGTGCAACTTCAGCCCAAGCGCCCCTGCTTCCACCTGTTCATTCAACCCCGGCTCTTGGCTGCTATTGCCCTTCCCCATAAAGCCCAGGTTCATTGGCCAAGCTTCAGATGCCTCCAGCATTCGGTAGATGTTCCAGGCTCCAGGGGTGCAGGTGGTGGCGTTGGTTCCTGCTGCTGGCCCGGTGCCGCCGCCGATCATGGTGGTAATGCCAGAGGCGATCGCCACTTCGATCTGCTGCGGACAAATGAAGTGGATGTGGGCATCAATGCCGCCTGCGGTGAGGATCATGCCTTCTCCGGCGATCGCCTCCGTACTCGGCCCCACAATGATGTCCACGTTGTCCTGGATATAGGGGTTGCCCGCTTTGCCGATCGCTGCAATCTTGCCATCCTTCACGCCAATATCGGCCTTGACGATGCCCCACCAATCCAGAATCAGTGCGTTGGTGATGACCAAATCCACAGCGCCATCGGCACGGGAGATAGGTGACTGCCCCATGCCATCGCGGATCACCTTACCGCCGCCAAACTTCACCTCGTCACCGTAGGTGGTGTAGTCTTGCTCCACCTCGATGATCAACTCGGTGTCGGCCAGGCGGACGCGATCGCCCACCGTTGGCCCAAAGGTGTCGGCATAGGCGCGTCGATCCATGCGATAGCTCATCGGTTCCTCTCCCTTCCAGTCGTTCGTGCCATCAACAAGTCATCGCAAATTGTTGCAGGGTGCGGGCTTGCCAATGGTACAGTAGATAACCAAACGGAAGCGTAGCATGGCGATCGGGCAATCTTAAGGATTTTTGGAGAAATTTAGGGATTACCCATGAATTTCGCTGGAAGCAGACGCTCACGAAGATGAACGTACAATACGAAGCAATCCAGATCCATCTCAGTTAATCTCAGTACAGGACAAAAAATTAAACCCCTGTTAAAACCCTTGATTTTATGTGGCACGGGCGGTGCCCGCGCCACATAAAATCAAGGATTCTTTGGGTTTTGTCCTGTACTGAGTCAATTAATACGTTCTGATTATGAAAACAGTTGGCATTATTGGTGGAATCGCCCCAGAGTCTACGATTGAATACTATCGAAAAATCGTTTCAGCTTATTTGCAGCGCGAAGCGACTCGTAATTATCCCCAAATCATTATTAACAGCATTGATATGACAAAAATGCTGGATTTAATAGGTAACGGGGAATTTGAAGAGGTATCACGGTACTTAGCCGACGAAGTGAACAAGCTTGAGTCTGCTGGTGCCGAATTCGGGGTACTCGCTTCAAACACGCCCCATATTGTCTTTAATAAAGTCCGGGAGTTATCGCAATTACCACTAATCAGTATTGTGGAAGCCACCTGCAAAAAGATCTTAGAAATTGGACTTGAGAAGGTCGCATTATTTGGCACAAAGTTTACGATGCAAGGCGGATTCTATGGCGAAGTTCTGTCGAGAAGCGGTATTGAAGTCATTACTCCTGATGACGTTGATCAGCGCTTCATTCATGAGAAATATATGGGCGAGCTGGTTAAGGGAATTATCCTGGATGAAACTAGAGCTGGTCTGATTAGCGTAATCGAAAAAATGAAGCAAAAACATAACGTTCAGGGCTTGATTCTAGGGGGAACAGAACTTCCCCTAATTTTGAACCCTGATGATGTTTCTAGTATTCATGTTTTCGATACCACCGAGATTCATGTTGAAAGCATCATGGAAGTTTTGACTTAAGTTTGACCGTAGCTCTATACAAGCGGACATGGGCAAAGGGCAACATAATAAGTACATACAGTTGGACAAAGTGTGTCCATGGCTCGTGCTTTGCCTCTGATGCAGGACGTTATACGGCGAGGACTTTGATGACTGCTACCCCTGAGAGGGCTCGGGAACTGCTATCCCGACATGGCAATTGCACACCGCAAGATGCGACGGCCTGGAATGGAACCGTTCCCTTACCAGAACCCATCGCCGCGTTTTATCGGGATGTCGGGCCTCTCAATATCGGGGTTGTCGGATACGGCAACCCATCCTTCATCCCCTCTCTCGCTACGCTTTGGGATCATCAGGCTGGTTACCGATGGGACGGAGTCAGTGGCGCGCCGATAGAGGATTGGAATCCAGCCTGGTTCGTCGTCGCTGACGAAGGCGCTGATCCGTACATTTTCGATGCAACAACAGGTCGGATTCTCTTCGCGCAACATGGTTACGGGGAATGGGACGCTGGCGAAATCTACCCAGATCTCAACACAATGGCTGCATGCATCGCCGCTCTTGGCACGGTGATTCTTGACGCTGATGAATTCACCGATGATGATGAGATGATCAAGCCGGAATGTCGTGAACGGGCG
>JBCBSJ010000234.1:0-4199 GCA_039819245.1 Cyanobacteria bacterium J06638_20 | reverse complement strand
CGTCCCCACCTTCCTCCGGTTTGTCACCGGCAGTCTCCTTAGAGTTCCCGACCGAATCGCTGGCAACTAAGGACAGGTGCTGCATGGCTGTCGTCAGCTCGTGTCGTGAGATGTTGGGTTAAGTCCCGTAACGAGCGCAACCCTTGTCCTTAGTTGCCAGCGATTCGGTCGGGAACTCTAAGGAGACTGCCGGTGACAAACCGGAGGAAGGTGGGGACGACGTCAAGTCATCATGGCCCTTACGGCCTGGGCTACACACGTGCTACAATGGAACGTACAGAGGGCCGCAAAGCCGCGAGGTGGAGCGAATCCCACAAAACGTTTCGTAGTCCGGATTGGAGTCTGCAACTCGACTCCATGAAGTCGGAATCGCTAGTAATCGCGAATCAGAATGTCGCGGTGAATACGTTCCCGGGCCTTGTACACACCGCCCGTCACACCATGGGAGTGGGTTGCTCCAGAAGTGGTTAGCCTAACCGGATCTTCGGAGACGGAGGGCGATCACCACGGAGTGATTCATGACTGGGGTGAAGTCGTAACAAGGTAGCCCTAGGGGAACCTGGGGCTGGATCACCTCCTTAAACGAAACGACACTGCCTGCGAGTGCTCACACATTTGTCTTCATCAGTTGGTTGATGCCACGCAGCATTGATCGGGTGTAGTTCTAGGCCTGTAGCTCAGTTGGTTAGAGCGCACCCCTGATAAGGGTGAGGTCGGCAGTTCAAATCTGCCCAGGCCTACCACGTCATACTAGCGAGCACATGGGGCTATAGCTCAGCTGGGAGAGCGCCTGATTTGCATTCAGGAGGTCCGCGGTTCGATCCCGCGTAGCTCCACCACCGCCTGCCGGCGGTGTAATCACGACGAGTGGCATACACGAATTCAGACCCATAGGCTGGTGACAACCTATGGGTCTGGTTTTGTCAGCCAGTATGTTCTTTAACAAGGTAGATCAAGCTGAGTCTTTGAACTGAGCTGAAGCACTTCAATCAGTGCAGCATGGTGTGATTCCTCGGAGTTGCGTTGTGTTAACGCTGAAAAAAGTGAATCAGACGGTTCATAGATAATTGTTCTGTGATCGCGGGTCTCAATTCCCCGTGATCACAACGAGTTGTACACACTGTGACTTAAGCGTCACACCATCCGGCGGATTGGAGTAGGGGTTTGGCTTTTAACCTTGGCTGAATCATCGAAACAATCTCCTCCTGCCACGTAATTGCAAAGGGCGTGGTGGGGAGTCTTCTTGGAACATATCTCGGGTATCTCTTGGTGCTTGGCAGGGCGCTCATTTGAGTGTTGTGTTTGGGCCAAAAAAAGATGCTTTGGGTTATATGGTCAAGTGACTAAGCGCATACGGTGGATGCCTTGGCAGTCAGAGGCGATGAAGGACGTTGGAGCTTGCGAAAAGTCTCGGTTAGGTAGCAACCAACCTGTGATCCGGGAATGTCCGAATGGGGAAACCCACCCAATGTAAGTTGGGTATCTCTTACTGAATACATAGGTAAGAGAGGCGAACGCGGGGAACTGAAACATCTAAGTACCCGCAGGAAAAGAAATCAACTGAGATTCCCCCAGTAGCGGCGAGCGACCGGGGAAGAGCCTGCACGTAATAGCTTTTGGGTTAGTGGAACGGTCTGGAAAGTCCGGCGATAGAGGGTGATAGCCCCGTACACGAAAACCTGGGAGTGGTACTGAGCGTGCGACAAGTAGGTCGGGACACGTGATATCTTGACTGAAGACGGGGGGACCATCCTCCAAGGCTAAATACTCCTGACTGACCGATAGTGAACCAGTACCGTGAGGGAAAGGCGAAAAGAACCCCGGAGAGGGGAGTGAAATAGAACCTGAAACCGTGTGCGTACAAGCAGTGGGAGCCCCATCTTCAAATCCTTTTGGGTTGGAGAGTCTGAGGCCCTTGAATCTTGTTTTGGTTGTCGTTGCGCAGCGACGACAAACCGCCCAAAACAAGGCAGAGAGGGTTTGAAGATGGGGTGACTGCGTACCTTTTGTATAATGGGTCAGCGACTTATTGTCTGTAGCGAGCTTAACCGTATAGGGGAGGCGTAGGGAAACCGAGTCTTAATAGGGCGTCTTAGTTGCAGGCAATAGACCCGAAACCGGGCGATCTATCCATGGCCAGGCTGAAGGTTAGGTAACACTGACTGGAGGGCCGAACCCACTTATGTTGAAAAATGAGGGGATGAGCTGTGGATCGGAGTGAAAGGCTAATCAAGCCCGGAGATAGCTGGTTCTCCTCGAAATCTATTTAGGTAGAGCGTCATGTCTCACCCTGGGGGGTAGAGCACTGTTTGGGCTAGGGGGTCATCCCGACTTACCAACCCCATGCAAACTCCGAATACCCAGGAGTGCAATCATGGCAGACAGACGGCGGGTGCTAACGTCCGTCGTCGAGAGGGCAACAACCCAGACCGCCAGCTAAGGTCCCCAATACCGGTTAAGTGGGAAACGATGTGGGAAGGCTTAGACAGCTAGGAGGTTGGCTTAGAAGCAGCCATCCTTTAAAGAAAGCGTAATAGCTCACTAGTCGAGTCGGCCTGCGCGGAAGATGTAACGGGGCTAAATCGGTAACCGAAGCTGCGGATGCAGCGTTTCACTTAAGCATTCACGAGCGACCGCAAACACCTGGCGCAGCCAGCGTTTGCGAAAGCGCCACCGAACGTTGAGTCGGGCGTGGATCTACTTCTTAACGAGAAAAGATCGACGAGCGATGAATGCTTAAGGAAACGCTGCATGGTAGAGGAGCGTTCTGTAAGCGGTTGAAGGTGTGCCGGGAGGCATGCTGGACGTATCAGAAGTGCGAATGCTGACATGAGTAACGATAAGGGGGGTGAAAAACCTCCCCGCCGGAAGATCAAGGTTTCCTGCGCAACGTTAATCGGCGCAGGGTGAGTCGGCCCCTAAGGCGAGGCAGAAATGCGTAGTCGATGGGAAGCTGGTTAATATTCCAGCACTTCTTACTAGTGCGATGGGGGGACGGAGTAGGCTAGGCCAGCGCGGCGTTGGTTGTCCGCGTTTAAGGTAGTAGGTGGGTTGCTTAGGTAAATCCGGGCGGCTATTTAAACACCGAGAGCTGATGACGAGCCTGAAGCGAAAGCTGACGGTGAAGTGGTTGATGCCAGACTTCCAGGAAAAGCCTCTAAGCTTCAGCTAGTAAGGAACCGTACTGTAAACCGACACAGGTGATCAGGTAGAGAATACCAAGGCGCTTGAGAGAACTCGGGTGAAGGAACTAGGCAAAATGGTACCGTAACTTCGGGAGAAGGTACGCCGGCTTTGGTGATAGCACTTGCTGCTTAAGCTGAGGCTGGTCGAAGTGACCAGGTGGCTGCGACTGTTTATTAAAAACATAGCACTCTGCAAACACGAAAGTGGACGTATAGGGTGTGACGCCTGCCCGGTGCCGGAAGGTTAATTGATGGGGTTAGTCTTTGGACGAAGCTCTTGATCGAAGCCCCGGTAAACGGCGGCCGTAACTATAACGGTCCTAAGGTAGCGAAATTCCTTGTCGGGTAAGTTCCGACCTGCACGAATGGCGTAACGATGGCCACACTGTCTCCACCCGAGACTCAGTGAAATTGAAATCGCTGTTAAGATGCAGTGTACCCGCGGCTAGACGGAAAGACCCCGTGAACCTTTACTATAGCTTCACACGGGACTTTGACCTTATTTGTGTAGGATAGCTGGGAGGCTTTGAAGTGGTGGCGCTAGCCATCATGGAGCCGTCCTTGAAATACCAGCCTGGTAATGTTGAGGTTCTAACTCAGGTCCCTGATCGGGATCGAGGACAGTGTGTGGTGGGTAGTTTGACTGGGGCGGTCTCCTCCCAAAGCGTAACGGAGGAGCACGAAGGTGCGCTAATCATGGTCGGAAATCATGAGGTTAGTGTAAAGGCACAAGCGCGCTTGACTGCGAGACTGACAAGTCGAGCAGGTAGGAAACTAGGTCTTAGTGATCCGGCGATTCTGAATGGAAGGGTCGTCGCTCAACGGATAAAAGGTACTCCGGGGATAACAGGCTGATACCGCCCAAGAGTTCACATCGACGGCGGTGTTTGGCACCTCGATGTCGGCTCATCACATCCTGGGGCTGAAGCCGGTCCCAAGGGTATGGCTGTTCGCCATTTAAAGTGGTACGCGAGCTGGGTTTAGAACGTCGTGAGACAGTTCGGTCCCTATCTG
>JBCBSJ010000233.1:0-4202 GCA_039819245.1 Cyanobacteria bacterium J06638_20 | reverse complement strand
GTAGAATTGGATTCAGCGAATCATTAAAAAAACATTAAATTGCTGCAATATGGTTCAGTGATTGGAGGTGGAGGATGTTCGTAAGACTTGCGAAGCAGCACCAGCAACTTGTGCAGGATCTCGTGATGAATTTGCAGGCGCTCGCCACGGTGCTGGAGCGGCAAGGCTATTTGGCTTCCTGCTATACCTGCGGAGGGCAGATGAACAGTGCCTCCTTTATGGTGAGCCTTGGAGAGAATCATTTGATTCGATTCCTGGTCTCGGACTATGGGATCACTTGGACAGAGATGCGAGATGATCGTGAGCTGATGAAGCTTGAAGGCGCTGAGGCAATCAGTCAGCTTCAGGAATTGGCAAATCTTGTGAAGTTCCGCGTTAAGCCGTCCGATCAACCTCTTGTGCTATCTCGTTCGACTGAAAATGTTGCATGATAGTTTGCAGCTAGGGAATATTCAAAGAGTATTTCCCTTAACATCTTTCCCTCGATACATGGATGAGGGGAGTGTATTGAATTCAAAGTCTCATAGCATAAGTCTCGGTGATACAGCCTAATGCATTTAGGCTAGGGTAAGTACGCATTGAAATTAAGACAGACAATGTTTTGAACGCATTACGCTGCATGACTTTTAAGGTCTGATTCCTTGTATACAGGCGCGTAGCGCTATAACTGTCGTAGCCGAAATGCCTCGAGGATTCGGCTACTGGAGTGTATGTTCTCTATCCAAGTCCAGGGTCGCACGACCTTTGGAAAAGGTGGCGATTGCCGCATCGGTGCCAATGTAACGCCAGTGCCAGGGTTCGTAGCTGATCCCCTGGGGATTATCCGGTGGAAAGGACAGCTCATAGCCAAACCGATTTGCATGGCGGCTGAGCCAGCGATAGGCATCGGTATCGCCGAAGGCTACGCTGAGGTCTAGGGCACGAGCTAGGCCATCGGCGAGATCCACAGCCATACCTGTGTGGTGTTCGCTGTAGCCCGGAGGAGCGACGGTAAAAGCCGCGCTTTCCGGGGAGCCTACCTGTTCAGTCTTGCTTTCAAACAGGAAATCTTGACGCTCATAGTCACGAAATCCGGAGATTGGAACCAGCCAAATTCCATCGCGACGGGCGGCATCGATCATCTCTAGCAATGCTAATCCAGCGGCTTCTTCCATCTGCTCAAACCGCTGCTCGTTCGCAGCCGTGTAGCTGCTCACCACCATCAACTCGGAGGGTGGGCTTTCGGCATAGGGCAGATGTCCGAACCTATGCCGATAGGTTCGATCACCCCCCTCAGCTAAATTTTCAGCAGTTTCCCAGGCGTAAATCCCATGAAAGACGCGCTCAACCAAAGGGGCGACCTGCTGCAGAACTGTTTGTGATGGACTCACAGATTGAGGAGGCGGGAGCTGGGCGATCGCAAAATGGGTCAGAACCCCCCACCCTGCTGCGAGTACAGCCAGCCAAATCAACTGCAAGGCCCATCGCCACCTGCTCCATGTCTGTCGGCTTAGCTGATTCTTCACTGTCACAGTGATAGCGGAGGGAGATGGTTTGGCCTGTGCTGTTTTAGAGACTGTTTCTGGGTGCTTATCCAATTTCTTTTGCCCCTGCTTTTTTGGGGGCATGGAATTTCTGGGGGATTTTGGACTTTGCGCCGTTGTTTTGGTCTCTTTCCCGTGAGCAGACTTCGCCTTTGATATTGAGGATTCGACCGTTGCTGTCTCTGGCTGAGATGCTTGTGGTGTTAGGGGTTTAGAATAGGGCGATGGATTTGCTGTCGGCTTGGCCGCGCCATTTCCAGCCGTAGACTGGTCGGCGGCTGGAGCCGTCGTCCTGCTTGAGTTTTGGGACGAAGCCGAAGACTTTTGAGCCATAGCGTTTACCTTGTAATCCGGTTTGCCCAACGTAGCCATTCCCCAATCCATTCGCTTTGCATCGGCTCAACGCAGGAGGGTTCCGGTGTAACGGCTGTTGTCAGGGTGTCCTGCGGCGAGGTCTCGACGGGTGGGTACAATGCGACGACATGGGGCACAGGGCGGGGTGTGTAGTACACCAGCGACTCGCCTTCATAGGCGAGCGATGTGCTGGCTCCAGAGTCGAGCATCACGGCTTCGTACAGCCCGGCTTGTGCCAACATTTGCCCCAGAGAAACGGAGTCGATGCGGCTGCGGGTGACCCCAATAACGGGTTGCCCAGCATGATTGACGCCCCAGAATGCCCGGTGACGATTGGCGTCGTAGTCAAACAGGGTGCCGAAGTCAGCGGGCGATCGCCCCACCCCGTCCCTGACTAACCAGGCGGCTGCCACAAACACATCGGTGACGCCTTCCATCTCGGCTTGCACCCCTTCGAAGGTGCCATGCTGTTCTGGAGCAAAGGGGACGAAGCGCACCTCTGTTTCACTCAGCAACACCAGTGGCCGTCCGGCCAGCAACCGATTCTCGCTGGCATTTCCTGGAAGAAATGAACCCGTGTTGCGCCCCATGACGGGCCCAATCATGGTGTTGGAATCCAGGTATCTGAGTGAGAAAAAGCCCCCATCGACCGCGGCGATCGCCTCCGTGCCCTGAATAATTTCGGGTACCTGGTAGCGGCTATCCGCATGAATGGTCTTGGGTTGGCCACCGCTAATCAACACCAGTTCCGTTTCGTCGAACGTCACGATTTGCTGTGTGACGGGAGTGCTGAAGTTAAACGTTGCGTCACCTGTGGGTAGCGGTGGGCCACCATAGGCTTGGGAAATGATGTCTTCTAACTGCGACTGCCCAATGCGCTCTAGGGTGAACAGGTCGGCAGATTCCCCTACCATCTTGTTCACCTCGTCGTCCATTGTCAGAGCAGAAATATAGCCCGCCTCCTGCACCATACGCTTCACGTCGTCGTCGTACTTGCCCACAGGATAGACGAAATGGTCGATAGGAATCCCTAATTCTGCCTCAAGGATTTGTTTGGATTCAACAATTTCCTGACGGAGATCGCCGTCAAAGTCGGTCAGGTCGCTGGGATGGGTCACGCTGTGGGAGGCAACGGTCATCAGCGGATCCTGCGCGATCGTGCGCACTTCCTCCCAGGTCAGGCTCGATCGCCCAAAATTCTGCCCCACTTTTGAGGTGTAGATGGAGAACAAGCCAGGATAACCATATTCCTTCAACAGCGGGTACACGTAGGTGTAATGTCCGGCGTAGCCGTCGTCGAAGGTGAGCAAGATTGGCTTTTCGGGGAGGGGCAACCCTGTGCGGAGGTGGGTCACTAACTGATCGATGCTGATGGGAGTGAGGCCATTATCACGAATGAGTTGGAGGTCTTCCTCAAACTCTTCGGGTGTGAGATCAAAAAAGACCTCTTTCTGAGCCAAGATGTCGTGGTACATCATGATGGGCACCCGGGCGACTCTGGCACGACTGTGGATGGCGGGGTGCGACGGCGCACTGAGATAACTGGCCATCACCGGCGCAAGGCTGTCGGCAACGGAATCTGGAGGCATTGCCTCAACGCCATCGCTGACCGCGATGCAAAAGGGTGCATCGGCGCTAACTGCGAGCATGGGTTCTGGCGAAGCATCGTTCGATCGCACGGCGACAGCTGAACCACATGCATTCAAAACGACTGGCAACAGGAGCATTGGAAGGAGCTGCCACCGCTGGCTCCATGCTTTCTGACCCTGTGTCATGCCAGCCACCCCTCTTTCTGCCCCAGACTCCGTTGTTTTTGCATCGCGCCTTCACCTAAAAGAAGCTATCTGTGACAATCAGCACACCAATCAACCACGCGAGAGGCTCGCCTCGAAATTCACAAAGCATTAAGTAATGCAACCACGCTAGATTTAACGAATTTTGGCTCCAGACCCTGGTGTTTTAGCCAACATTTCTCCAAAAAATTTCCAAGGGTTTTCCTATAGGGAAGGCCGCTTCCTGCTTGCCCTCCCTATTCCAGCATGGGCACCCAAAATCCGGTCAATCAAGTTTAATCACTTCAGCGAAATTTCAAACACTTGGCTCTGTGGTTTATGCAGGTTTGGCCAGACCTTTTAGTCAGATCGAATGTTGGACAATGTTACGAATATGCCCGCGTACAGGTTGCTGCTAACACTGGGTGACCGTTACATCAGTTCTCCGCAACATGCCCGTCTCAGTACAGGACAAAACCCAAGGAATCCCTGATTTTATGTGGCGCGGGCACCGCCCGCGCCACATAAAATCAGGGATTCCTTGGGTTTTGTC
>JBCBSJ010000232.1:0-4339 GCA_039819245.1 Cyanobacteria bacterium J06638_20 | reverse complement strand
GGGAGATGTTTTGCCACCTTACATGAGTCACTTCGGGTTGACATAAGCCCCGTATTATTTTGGGGGTGGCACAATCCGGGTATTATTTTTTTCTCGACGGGGGTTATATCCGCCGCTTCTCGAAAAAAATCATACCCTCAGCCAGCAATACCTGAATTTCTCCTATTTACGGCATCACTAGGGGAATTAGCTTGTTTTCAGGAAGAAAACCCTTGTAACGCCCCTCTTCCGCAAGAAGAACTAGGATTTCTAGTTGCCAATCGGGTTCAACTTCGTTCAAGTCTGACCAGGGCATGGCAACTTCCAGACAAGTATCCAAGGCAATTTGGGCACGGGTGGATCGGGCGTGCCAATGGGAGTATTCGACGGCTTCCTGGAGCCAGCGATCGCCCGTCACCAGGTTCATTCCCAGATGGTTGTGGAAATGGTACGTCAGCGGCGCATCGGCGGGGAGATCGGCCAGCGGCACCGGACTGTTGTGCATGGTGCGATTGGGGTAAAACCAGACCAAGTGGAGTTCGGGCGGGAAGTCGATGCCGGGTCGCACGCCACTAGCGAAATCAACGCGCAGATAGAAATGACGGTGATCGACGCCGTACCACAGGCGAGGAATCGGACCACTACGGTGCATCGTGCCCCGTGCGCCACCGACTTCGATCCGTCCGGCTTTGTCCCAGTCTTGCTCGTCAGGGCGTCCGTCAATGTGGGGATGAATGAAGGTCTCGGGGAGGCGATCGCCCTGGGGCGTATGGTCTTCCACCGCCTGCCGTATCTCCATCGGCACTGGCTCATTCAGGGCGGCATACAGCGTGCTGAGGTGTTCCCGAAATAACTGATCGAACATGGCATCTTGGTTGGAGCTATGTCCCTCCCCAAACCACCAGAACCAGTCTGAGCCTTCCGCCGCATAGAGCGCTTCCCAAACTTCGGGGTTGTTGTCCTCTGTCACTTCGGGATGATTGGCCAGGGTTTGGCGCGCATGGGTGAGCAAATCCCAAGCGCGATTCTTAGCCGGATCCCCAATCCAGGTGGTAAAGCTGCCATCCACCCAAGAGCCGCTGTGTAGCTTGTCCGCAGGCAAGGTCGCCGTGGGCGGAAACTGCTCCAGGTATTCCGACACCGTGACGAGACGAATGCCATCGTGATGGCTCAGTTGAGAATACAAATTTTCCAGGAAAGGCTTGCCATCTTTGGGATAGAACTCCCAGCAATTTTCGCCATCCAGCGCAATGGTCACAAGCCAGGGCTGTTCCAGGGTGGTGCTGCCTTCGGATTGGTGCTTTTGGAGTTGCAGGGCGATCGCCTCCAATTGCCCAATCAGGTCCGCCGCCGCTTCTTCGGTCGGCATACCGCTGTAGGTAAAGCCAATCAGATCCGACAAGCGGTGATCGCGGAACAGAATCGCCAGATCCCCATTGGGCGTCTCCAAGCGATAGGGGCGATACAGCATTTCCGGCGTCTCGACCGTGCCCTGGGGGTCGCGGTGGAAGAAGTGGCGGAGGGTCCAGCCCAGTACAGCTTCATCCGACACCAACCAATCGAATCCATGAGCGGCCACATCGGGCAAGATGGTAGGGCTCACCGACTGCTCCGATGGCCACAGCCCACGGGGGTCGCGTCCGAAGCGATCGTGATACATCTGCTTGGCCCGCGCCAGGTGTCGGGGAATGTCTTCAGCCCACTGAAACTGCTGCTCTGGCAACACCATATTGGGCACTGCCACGCGCCCAGAATCCGTGTCCGCCAATAGCGGTAAAATCGGGTGGGTGTAGGGCGTCGTCGTCACTTCAATTTGCCCCGCATCCTGCATCTGGCGGTGCTGCGGAATAATCCGCGCCATGATTTCCTTTTGTTTGGAGTAGATGCGCTGGCGATCGCTCAATGTGAAGTGGCGATCGCGCTTCAGCCACTCAGCAATCTCTGGATCATCCCAGAACACCGGGTCAATCCACGATAGGTTGTGCCACGCCAGCAAATCGCTAAACGCTTGGTTATCCCAGTTTTCGAGGCACCAGTCCCAACCCTTCTCGTGGCGTTGCTCAAACAATTCGGCATAGCGGGGATGGGGATCAATCAGCGTATGGTGGTTGCCGTCAAAAAAATGCTCGACAATAAAATGCTTCTGCTCCGCCGTCAGTGTCTCGACCTCCGACAGCGCCAGGGAGAGGTACGGGTCAAATGCCTTCCCTGCCACGTAATCCTCAATCTGCATGATCAGCGAGGGCACCAGATTCACCGTTTGATGCAGCTTAGGAAACTGCTGCAAAATCAGCATCAAATCCAGGTAATCCTTCGTACCGTGCAACCGCACCCAAGGCAAGCGATAGCCTCCCGACTGGCTCTTGTAAAGGGGCTGATGCTGATGCCAGATGAACGCAACATACAGGGGATGGGTCATGACCAATAGCAGGGGAGATGGCTACACACCATCAATACCAGATTCTCTGAACCCTGTGTTAACGAATCTCAACAATGCCTCTGCGCCTAAAAATCGTCGCAGTCACGCAGAACCATGCCACTGCAGGATACGCTCACCGCAGAATACGACTGAGATCTAAAACAAATCCTGGAAGCACATCGCCTCCGGAGAGCGAGGTAGGGGCATTGAGTCGCTCAACCGCCCCTCCTTGGCGATAAACTTCTACCTGCTCATCCTGAGGATTGATTAGCCACCCTAGAGTGACCCCGTTTTCCATGTACTCTCTCATCTTGGCTTGGAGAGTTCCTAAATCATCAGTTTCTGAGCGGAGTTCGATGACAAAATCGGGTGCAATGGGCGGAAACTTGCGTCGTTGCGCTGGAGTTAACGCGTCCCATCTCTCCTGCTTGACCCAAGCTGCATCTGGCGAGCGATCGGCTCCATTTGGCAACCTGAATCCCGCAGAGGAACTAAAGACGATCCCCAAATTTCTCTGTCGATTCCAGCCAACCAACTCAAATGTTAGATCGGCCTCACGTTTACCGCCCTCTCCGCCTACCGGTGACATAACCACCAACTCACCCGCTGCCGTGCGCTCAAATTTGACATCCGGATTGTTTTGGCAGAGCTGAAAGAAGGCATCGTCTGTCAATTCAAAGGGTGGTGATAAATTAACCGTTACAGTAGTCACGATAAATTGCAGCTAGACGGTGAAGGCATCCATTAACCTCGCTACACCTAATCCATTCAACTTGCTTGAGGAGACGTCCTGTTCTACCAAATCGAGAAGGGCATAGGAATGCAAACGGGTTGCTCTAATTCCTATGCCCATCCAAATAAGCAGACAAGATCTAAACAACCTGCTCGACTTCGGCGATTTCGGGAATCGATTCGCGCAGTTTACGCTCGATGCCCATGCGCAGAGTCATTGTGGAGCTGGGGCAAGAACCGCAAGCACCCTGCAAGCGGAGGCGAACGACAGGGCCATCCAGTTCAACCAGCTCAACGTTGCCACCATCAGACATTAGGTAAGGGCGAAGTTCATCCAATACGGATTCGACATTTTCATTCGTGAGTTCCATAGCTCAGGGATCCATTTATGGGTTGCTAAAGGTCAAAAACATCCAAAACCACTAAGGGGGTGCGATAAATTGGCGATCGCACCCCCTTATTTTAAGTGAATTTTGACTTTATCAACAAACAGGTTGCTAAAGTCCAATGACAATTAGGAAACCGCTGCTGCAACGGGTTGCACGAGGGCAATGTTGCTGAAGCTAAAGGACTTTGTATCAGGCTGATCGCCTTCGGTCTTGATGGTGCGCTGGTTCAGGAAGTAGTAGTCGCCCACCTTTTCATAATTGTCCTCAAATACGCTCTTGCCGCCCTTCTGTTCGCCAGTTTGGGGATCGTGGTAAACAGAATCATACGTGTGGGATAGATAACCCGCTTCAGTTTGGTGGCTAGAGAAGGTATTGATGGTGACGACGATTCCGTGAATATGGCGATGCACCAGCACCACTTCGTTGTCGCGGATTTTGTAATAATCCCCAGTGGACTTGCCGCCAACGAGGAGTTTCACGGCTCCCGTGTCGTCTGTTTCCGCCAACTCAAAAGAGTTTTTGCTATGGGTGTCGTCGAAGGAACGGCGAATGCGATGGATAGCGATTTCTTGCAATTGCCCGGCCAGTTGCTTCTTCGCGTCTTCGTCATCAATGCCCGAAATATCAGAGCTGAGGTTGGAGTTGACTTTTACCTGCCCGGTGTAAACCTTGCCATTCCAGTCAAAGGTGACATCGGCGGTATAGCCGGGAAAGCCGCGATCCCAGGTGTAGCGATTTTCGTAGGCTGCCCGCATGATTTCGCGAGCATCTTGCGTTGTAGTCATAAAAGAGCTTCCTCAAATCCTTTACCAGTGTAGGG
>JBCBSJ010000231.1:0-4373 GCA_039819245.1 Cyanobacteria bacterium J06638_20 | reverse complement strand
TGCGGCGCGAAGCGCCGCAAAAATAGGGGTTTTGGGTTTTGATGCAAGATTATGAGTCTGGCAGAGCTTAGGCATCTTATTGAGGGTTTGGTCGCGGTGCGACCAAACCCTCAATAAGATGCGTCTAGGTACAAGACAAAAATCATAGAGATTTTGCAAGGGTCTAATCTTTTCGTCTTGGACTGAGTCCCAACTTAGACAAGATTGAGTTGATAGTCAGAATAGTGATTTTCGGAATTTCAAGGGAAGAGAGAAACCCTGCCAAGGCTTAGCGCAAAATCCAAAAACTGGCACAACAAATTACAAGAATTGGGGTTAGACAGAATCGTCTTTCCCTGAGACCAAATGTTTGAAGTCAAACCTTCAAAGAGCGCTAGGTCTTCCATCGAGCTGCCTATCCGTTTGAACAAAAATCACCATACTTTTGTTAAGGTGGAAAATTTTCTCGTTACGTTTTTGGCAAATTGAAGTATTTTGAATGGCGAAAATAAGCATATGTTAGCCGCTTAGGAGCATTCAAACGGCTCTAGTGGGTTGTCAGAAAATTGGGTAAATCGGGGTACTTTTACCGGGGTACTGAGAATGAAGAGGTCTGATCGTCGAGGTGAATTGTTTAGGGACGATCGCCCATCCACCCGTTAGTTGATGGCAACTCGAAGGTTCCTTCATCCTCCAACTCAGCCAGCTAGCCCCTTTCAGACGATTCGATTTTGCTCTGTTGGTTTCCTCAATTCACCAATCACCTCGATTCATACCATCGATTCCCCTAATCAATCGACTAACAGATTCCACCAATTATTTGTTAACTCAAACCTCTATTCACCCAACTTTGTTCAGCACTACCGCAGGTATATCGTCAAATGGCAGACATCATCGGAAGCATTAACACCGACTTTTTAGTAGGGACGGGCAACGCCGACTTTATTTTGGGAGAAGGCGGAGATGACCTAATCCGTGGGGAGGGGGGCAACGATCGCCTCTTTGGTGGGGCACAGCGAGATATCATCATCGCTGCGGCAGGCAATGATTTTCTGAGCGGTGATGTCGGCAATGATGTGCTGTATGGGGACAACGGTAGCGACACCCTATCAGGTGGTGCGTCGGTAGACGAGTTGTTTGGGGGGGCGGGCAACGATCGCCTCTCGGGGAACGACGGGAATGACATCCTCTATGGCGGCGAGGGAACGGATACGTTGATTGGTGGCAGCAAGCGCGACTTCTTCGTGCTGGCTCCAGGATGGGGCGGCAACAGCATCGCGACCGCTGACCAGATTCTCGATTTTCGGCAAGAAGACATTATCCGCCTGGGGGGTGGCCTGCAGTTTAGCAATCTGCGGATTCGCAACGAGGGCAATGGGGTTTCTATTCAAGACCGTCGCACCGACGAGTTTCTGGCCTTTTTGCCAAATACCCGCAAAAGCCGAGTTGTGCGATCGCGCTTCCGCCGCACCTCGATTCCGGTTCGCGATACCGTCACTCCAACCTTCGACGATGTGAATTTGGGGGGCAATGTTACAACGGCTGGCGGTCGCAATCAGACATTCACTATCCAGTATGGCGATGCCCAAGGGCTGGATCTGCGCAGCATTGGCGATCGCGACTTGCTGGTTACCGGGCCAAATGGCTTTTCTCAGTTCGCGACCCTGGTCAATGTCAACAGCACGTCACGAACCGCCGCGATCGCGAGCTACCGTATTACGGCACCGGGCGGCAGTTGGGATGCCACCGATGATGGCACCTACACCGTCTCTCTGCGTAATGCCGAAGTCTTTGATCAGGGAGGCAACTTCATTGCTGGCAGGAACCTAGGGACGTTTCAAGTGGATGTTCCACCCCCCATTGTCCCAGTTTCCGTATCGGTCAGCCCCGGTAGCGTCATCGAAGACAATGGTGCCTCGATGACCTACACCATCCGGCGCACCGGGTTCCTACGCGATCTGCTCACCATCAACTTCAGCTTGGGAGGAACCGCAGAGAGAGGAGCTGACTACACGACGATAGGCGGCATTATCAATGACAACCGGGGTAACATTACCCTGCCAGCAGGGATCGCGTCTGGGGTGGTGGTGGTCACGCCGGTGGCCGATAACCTAGATGAGCCGAACGAAACCGTTGTTCTTTCCTTGCGAAATGGCTCGGGTTATTCCATCGACACGGGCAGTGCCACGGGGCGCATTGTCGATGATGAGGCGGTGGTTACCCTAGAGGTTGCGCCCGAGACAACGGTGGAGGATTCTGGCACGGCTCTGGTTTACACCTTCACCCGCTCTGGATTTTTAGGACGCCCCATTACGGTCGACTTTTCGGTAGCAGGCACCGCCAACTTTGGCGCCAACAATGATTATCAGGTGGCCGCCGCTGCGGGTACAAACTTCCAATTTGCCAACAGTAGTGGCTCCATCCTGTTTGAAGCCGGAGAAAATACGAAAGTTCTGCGGCTGATTCCCAATGCTGATAACAATCTGGAACCGAATGAGACGATCGCCCTCACGCTCCAAAACGGGACAGGCTATACCCGTGGCACAACGACCCGTGTCACGGGCCAAATCATCAACGATGAGACGGCGATCTCGGTCGAAGTCGCTCCCGATAGCGTGCTGGAAGACAGTGGGACGGATCTGGTCTTCACGTTCACCCGCGACGGCTTTTTGGGTGAGGCGACCCTGGTACAGTTTTCGATTGATGGCACCGCGACCTTTGGTGGGGATGGAGCTGATTACACCGTCACCTCCGATGCCACCACCTTTGCCTTTGATGGCACCACCGGGACGATCGCCTTCGAGGCCGGGGTAGACACACAAACGGTGCGGATATTGGCGATCGCCGATGGCATCCTCGAACCGAACGAAACGATTGAGCTAACCGTAACGGAAGACAACGCCTATCTCATTGGGGACTCGCAAACCGCCAGCGGCACCATTCGAAATGATGAAAGCAACCTACAACTCTCCCTCAGCCCCGAAAGCGTACTGGAAGACAGCGGCGAAGCTCTGACCTATACCTTGACGCGATTAGGATTTCTGGATCGGGCACTCACAGTTAATTTTGCCGTTGGGGGATCGGCGGTTCTGGACACCGACTATACCGTAACGGACTCCTCGGATCTCACATTTGGCGCAACAGGCGGCACCCTCAGCTTCGCCCCGAACGAAACCGAGAAAACCATCACCCTGACGCCGATTGCAGATGGGATCTTTGAAGACGATCGCACCGTCAGCCTGGCCCTACAACCGGGTACGGGCTATGTGCTCGACACCCCCGATCCAATTGTGGGCACCTTTGTTGATGATGAAGCTAGCGTGAGTCTCAGCGTGTCTCCAACAGCTGTTGCCGAAGACAGCGGTAATGGCATCGTCTATACCTTTACCCGCCAAGGCTTCACCGATGAGGAACTCACCGCTAATTTTACGATTGGTGGCACGGCGATGCGGGGCATGGGGGGAGACTATACCGCCACGTCTGATTCCCCATTCCAACTTAGCAACATGACGGGTAGCATTACCTTTGCCCCGGGTTCTGATACAGCCACGTTAACCGTGACACCCACCAACGATCTCCTTATCATCGAAGAGGACGAGACGGTGATTTTGACGCTGGCCGAAGGCGATGGGTATGGCATTGAGACACCCGACCCGGCCTCGGCCACGATTTTGAACGACGACGGTATTGTGACGAATACGGAGAATAGTGGGCCGGGTTCTCTCCGGCAAGCGATTCGAGCCGCCAACAACTCGGCATCGCTTGAGAACCCCACGATTACCTTTACCGAAGGCGCAACCGGAACCATCTCTCTGGAATCAACACTCCCTGCGATCGCCCGGGATATGGTGATCGACGGCCCCGGCGCTGCCAGCCTGACCGTGCAACGCGATAGCGAAGATGAATTCCGTATCCTACGGGTCAACAGTGGCGTCACCACCACCATTCGGGGGCTAGAAATTGCCAATGGCAATGCAGGCAATGGCAATGGCGGTGGGATTCTCAATCAGGGCGGGGATCTCACGGTTGAGGATAGTCTGATTAATGGTAATCAGGCCCTCATTGGGGGTGGCATTTTCCACGAAAACGGATCGCTGACGCTCAACAACACCACCATTTCCAATAATCGTGCCGAAGGGACGGGAGGAACGCCAGAGAACCCTACAACGGGTGCAGGAGGCGGATTAGGAATTGGGACTGGAACCGTTGACCTACGCGGAGATACCTTATTTGAAGGCAATGTCAGCACCATTGCGGGTGGCGGCATTTTCAACAGCAGCGGCACGCTAACCGTCCTTGGCACGGCTCCAGATGGGCGCATTGTCTTCGACCGAAATCTCACGGGAGGTGCTGGCGGCGGTATCTACAATGACGCCAATGGAGACGTGAATATT
>JBCBSJ010000230.1:0-4391 GCA_039819245.1 Cyanobacteria bacterium J06638_20 | reverse complement strand
TGAAACTAGCCACGCTTCAGGGTGCAACACACAAAGCAATCGTCGCAACCCTCCACTTCCCCGCAAGCGGATTGAAACCAAGTGGATGACATGCAGGCAAACGTATAGTTTGGGTCGCAACCCTCCACTTCCCCGCAAGGGGATTGAAACATCGGTCACCTTTACCTAAGTATGCACTCGGAGATGTCGCAACCCTCCACTTCCCCGCAAGGGGATTGAAACTGAATTAACTCCAATTCCGGTAGTGGGTTGCTCAGTCGCAACCCTCCACTTCCCCGCAAGGGGATTGAAACTTTCCAGAGCCAGGGAGACCCCGGAAAAGGATTAGCGTCGCAACCCTCCACTTCCCCGCAAGGGGATTGAAACTCAACGATGCAGCGAACGGTACCCATCTCATAAGACCGTCGCAACCCTCCACTTCCCCGCAAGGGGATTGAAACTCGTAAGGCTCAAGATTCAGACGTCTTCTTATGTCGTCGCAACCCTCCACTTCCCCGCAAGGGGATTGAAACGCTACAGCCAGTCGGTAGAGGCGTCGCATATAGCCGCGTCGCAACCCTCCACTTCCCCGCAAGGGGATTGAAACATTAAGCTATTGGACGCTTGGGGGCAAGACTGCCGTCGCAACCCTCCACTTCCCCGCAAGGGGATTGAAACCACCCAATCTTGAGAAACCCGTATCTGAATACGTCGTCGCAACCCTCCACTTCCCCGCAAGGGGATTGAAACACTCATGACTCATCAAGCGGCGCGCTAGGGACGAGTCGCAACCCTCCACTTCCCCGCAAGGGGATTGAAACACTGGTTCTTTGGGCTTGGTCTTTTCCCTGCAGGATTGTCGCAACCCTCCACTTCCCCGCAAGGGGATTGAAACGACGGCCTGGCCGTCGTCTCCACGATCGCAGGCGTCGCAACCCTCCACTTCCCCGCAAGGGGATTGAAACACGAGGCACGGGCCTTCAATCATTTGATCGCCTAGCGTCGCAACCCTCCACTTCCCCGCAAGGGGATTGAAACTCGTGCTCCATCATCTCCCATTCGATTTCTGGAAGTCGCAACCCTCCACTTCCCCGCAAGGGGATTGAAACCTTTTATCGTGTGCCTAGATTGAGCGCCCCCATAAGTCGCAACCCTCCACTTCCCCGCAAGGGGATTGAAACTTGGAGACTTGGCAGATTCAGCAACTGACTGAGGAAGTCGCAACCCTCCACTTCCCCGCAAGGGGATTGAAACTTCCCGAATGGCAGAAAATGCTTTTTATCGGGCTTGTCGCAACCCTCCACTTCCCCGCAAGGGGATTGAAACACAATAAAGGCACTGCATCGCTTTTGATTGTTGGTGTCGCAACCCTCCACTTCCCCGCAAGGGGATTGAAACAAAGCTTTCCCTTAGGAGAGGCGATCGCCACTAAGTTGTAACCATTCACAAATAAGATGCGCACGGAAGTTTCCTCTAAAGCAGCTGTGCGCTGACGGATTCTCTTGATGATCTTAATGCTGAGGTTTGTTCGCTCTAACCGTTCTGCCTGGGTAAAGCGCTTGCTGTCTTTCTCTATTCCCTACGCTACGACGATCACAGGTACTGGGAGACCTGAATTCTTTCGACCTGGAGGTTGAATACAGTACGATCAAGCCTTAGGGCAAGGAGTCCAGTTGTCAACCTGCCGACTTCGGGGAGCACACTATGAAAATCAAGCATGTCATCAATTTCCACAAAGCCACTACGTTTCTAGTGGTGCTTGGGCTGATGGTGGCCTACCAAAATTTCACGTTAGGCCCCTGGATTTACCTGGCACTGCACGGTACCTACGGTGGCTTATGGCTCCTTAAAGATCGCATTTACCCAGATAAACAATGGGAGCAAGAACTGCCCTTGCCTATGGGACTCACCACCTTTGTCATCCTTGGTTTGTACTGGGTGGCTCCGTTGATGCTGATTAGCCGTGGTGTGGAACCTCCGCTGCCCTTGGTCGCGATCGCGATCGCCCTCAATATTTTGGGTGTCTTTTTGCACTACAGCAGTGATGCTCAAAAGCACTTCACCCTCAAGTATCGTCCCGGTTTAATCACGGAAGGCTTCTTTGCCCGGTGTCGTAACACTAACTATTTGGGCGAAATCTTGATTTATCTGCCGTTTGCCCTGTTGTCGATGCACTGGCTACCGTTTTTGATTTTAGGCGGCTTTGTCGTCGGCATTTTTGTGCCGAATATGCGCCAGAAGGATCGTTCACTGTCGCGGTATCCGGAGTTCGCCGCTTACCAAGCCCACTCGGGGTTACTCTTCCCGCAGCTCTTGAGCCGTTCGCGCCCTGCTGACGAAACCGCCGCCGAAGCCTAGCGCATTGCCTTTCCTTACCTTCAATATCCCACCCAGATTGATGCCCCAACGGTGAAAGCTCTCTCAGTTGAGTTCTCCTACCGTAGAGCGATCGTGACTCATAGGGGTCTTCTACTTCTTGCGAAGGTTGTTCTAAGCTAACTCCGCTGGCGTGATGTCATCGGTGGCAGGATTTGAGTGAGGGCAAGGGTCAGTTTGGGAAATGCTGAAGGCGAAGCTTGATGGGGCTCAGCCAGAATGAGATGGCGGGTGTAGCCTGTGGACGTTGGTTCGCGATAGATGTGGAGTTGGCGGTTGTTGAGATCCAGAACCCAATAGTCGGCAATGCCTGCCTGAGCATAGAGTTTATCTTTCACTTCACAGTCTTGCTTTAGCGTGGAGTCTGCTACCTCCACCACAAGACAAACCTGATCAGGTCGAGGATGATGTTCAGCATAATCCTGGATGGTGCCTTGCACGATCGCTAAATCCGGCTCTGGTTCTGAGCAATCATCCAGTTGAATGGGGTCTTGGGTAATCACAAACACAGGCTCGTTGGCCAATAGGGTATCTAACGTGGTTGCCAGTAACCGTAGCGCCATTACATGGGGAGTCCCTTTGGCCGCTATCAGTGTGATGTATCCAGATAAGAGTTCCGTTCGTTCACCAGGCGGCAGAATGCCTACTTCACTCATGCGATGGTAGTCCTGCACTGTCCAACGCTTCAGTAAGTTTGGTTCCAGCTTAGGTGAAGAAGAGAGAGATTTTAAGACAGTCATGTTTTGGCGAGGATGGTCTTAAAAGCCGGTACGGAGGAGAGTCAAGGATTGGCTGGGGTCAGATGCAACCTACTTTCGGAACATACATACGATGACAGATTAAAGGATGTCAGGACAGATTATTGTGGTTGACCAAAAGCTGGCATGGAAAGCGCGGTAAGCGGTTTCAAGTCTATGCCCCCAAACGACTGTTGTGCCAGCTCTAGGCGGAAAGCTAAGCAAATTAAGCTCGATGTGTTGGTGACACTCATTTGGATCCGTGACAAATAGAGAGTCGGCGTACAACAGCATCTTATATTGGCGGGTGGTTTTAAGAATTCTTACGCCTTTACGAGAAGCATCTATATCGCTGCGGAAGCATTTGCCTATTTAGAGAGACATGCTATGAAGTGTAAGACTTAAATTTGCCCCATGCTCGAAAGGAGCTCCAGTAGTACGTTTGACTTTTTGGATATTGATGCGGGGAGTGCCTACTGCAATCCAGAAGCGATCGCGCAAATACGTGCCGCCTTAGAAACGATTGGCATCACCCGCACAATTCTGCTGCGCTCCAGTCATAGCAACGGGTTGCATCTTTATCTTCCCCTAGCAGAACCGGTCAAAACCTTTGACCTAGCCGTGGCTCTCCAGGCATGTCTCAAGGCGCAAGGCTTTGCCATCGCCAAAGGACAATTAGAAATTTTTCCCAACATCAAGACCTATGGCGTCGAGCGCATCATCCACTACAATGGCCATCGTCTGCCGCTCCAGCCGGGAAGCGGATCCTGTCTGTTAGATGACCACTTGAACCCCATCGGTGAGAGCCTGGAGCAGTTCTTTACATCATGGGAGAAAGCGGCTGCTCATCAGGACATGGGCGAGCTGCACCATGCCCTCAAAATTGGCCGGGATAACCATCGTCAGCGCCCTCGTCGCTCCTATTCACATCTAAGCAAAGTGGAAGTCTGGCGGCAGGATTTGGAGGCAGATATTCAAACCGGGTGGACGGGGCATCATCAAACAAACCATTTGCTCAAAGTGATTGTCTGTCACGGTCATGTCTTCTTGGAATTGGAAGGGGATGACCTGATAGCTCACACGCTCCACACGGCCATTCATCTTCCTGGCTACCTGCAATACTGCCGCCATCAGCACGACATCCAGATTCGCGTTCGCGCCTGGTGCAAAGCGGTGCAGAACTATTACTGGCCTTTGGGCAGCGAGGCTAAACGCGATACCCGAACGGAAGAAACACCGTCGCTCAACTTGAACGATCAACGAGCTGAAGATGCTCGGCAGCGGATTCGAGTGGCAATG
>JBCBSJ010000229.1:0-4398 GCA_039819245.1 Cyanobacteria bacterium J06638_20 | reverse complement strand
ATTACTCAACGCTTCGGTCTTCCGGTCAATTACTATCAATTTGCTCAGGCTCAACGGCTTTGACAGCATCAAACCGGCTCTAAGACTGCTGGCCAACCAAATTCATCAGATTTTTGAGCTCCTACAATGAATCAGCCCTGCGTAGCGCTATACCAGCGCATTGAGAAGGGCTTGAAGTTTTAGCTGGATCTCCGCCTCTTCACGGGCTGGATTAGAGCCAGAAACAATTCCCGCCCCAGCATACAGCCTTGCCTGGTTGTCTTTCAGAAGCGCTGAGCGAATACCCACAACGAACCGCGCATTGCCCTTGGTGTCGAGCCAGCCAATGGGAGCTGCATAGAGCGATCGCTCTACAGCTTCATGTTGCTGAATGAGGCGGAGTGCGCGCTGGGGCGGGATACCCGCAACGGCAGGGGTGGGATGAAGATGAGCGAGGATATCGAGGGGATGGCAGTGAGACGGCATCTTCCCCGTGATCGGAGTGTAGAGATGCTGAATATTGGTGAGTTTAAGAATACGAGGTGATACAGGGTAATGTGGGTGGATCTGAAGTTGAGCTAGGCGATCGCGCAGAAAGTCCACGACAATCTGATGCTCATGCCGTTCTTTGGGGCTATTGAGGAGAACCTGCGCTAGCTTTGCATCCATGTCAGGAGATGTTCCTCGCGCAGCAGAGCCCGCCAGCGCATCGGTTCGCAGTCCCTGAGAATCAATATGGAGCAGCGTTTCTGGACTGGCTCCCAGGAAGGTATGTCCCTGCCCGTGGCTCACAGAAAAGGTATGGCAATGCGGGTGGCACAGGCGGAGATGATGAAGGGACTGCGACACATTGAGGGGTAGGGATGCCACTACATCCAACGCATGAGCCAGGACGAGTTTCTTGACCTGTTTCTGGTGGATGGCCTGGAGTGCCGCTACAACTGAATCCTGAAAATTTTGATACTCAGTACGCTGCCACAAGCGACGCAAACTAGGGAGAAGCGGGGAGAGTACTGAGTTTGGCGCAGCACTGAGGCGTTGGTACTGTTGCCAGAGGGTATCAATCAGATTGTCGAGGTCGGTGTGGGATGAAAGCAGCAGATTGACGATCGCCCGTTGCGTATGGCCGCGCCGGATAATTTGCCAGCGGGGAAGGAGCAAGTCTGCTGGGGCAAAGCCTGGTGTGGTGGTGGTGGTTTGGTCAAAGAAAGTGAAGTTACAGAAATAGTGACGATTTTGGGTAGCAGGATAGACGGCACAGTGGCGATCGAACGCAACGCGCAGCTGCTGAAAGCGCTGGTAACCCGCTGCGGTTTGGCGATCCGCAATATCCATGCCGACAATGGATTCTTCAAGATAAGGGTTTTCCAAATAAAAATGCGCCACCCCAGACTGAAGCGCACATTCAACAACCCAAAGCGGATCCAGCGTCGGTAAATCCACCTCTAACGAGAAGAGTGTCGATGCCTTGGATAGGGTTGATTGGCTGGTGGCGAGGTGTTGATAAAGGTTTTTGGCACTACGGAACGGCTGCGTTTTGTGAGGCAGAACTTGCATGAGTAAAATGGGGATCGGTAAAAAGCAATGTTAAGTAAGGCGATGAGACGTTGAGGAATCAGCAACATCCCACGAGCAGTCTGAGAAAAAAGCAGCGCTGTTCACCGATGGCATAGCGGCGATCGCCTCAAAATCTTTCACACAAACTGTTTCGGGAATGCCAGTCTCCTACAGGTAACATAATCCACAACGGCAAGCGCCGGGAAAAGCACCGCGAGGCGTCATAAGTCTTTACAGTCCGGCTTGAACTTCGGGATCGGGATGAAATGCGCGAAGCCTTAGAATGGTTAGGATTTCAGTCTTCTCCGTATGCCTTAATAACCCGTTGTGGAATGACTATTAAGCCAACTCACTCTGCTGCCCCAGGCGCACCTTCACTGGGGCGATCGCCGTCCACAAAGCTTTGGATGGCCGCAATCAAACCCCCAATGTATAGCGTGGCCATCATGCCCATCTTTTTGGGAGCAGCGCTTGCCTTCTATCAGACTCAGCTGTTTGATGCCGGACGATTCGTAACCTTTGTGCTGTCTGCGATCCTGATCCTGGCATGGGAAAACCTCAGCAACGATTTCTTTGATGCAGCAACGGGGATCGATCGCAACAAGTCCCATTCCGTTGTCAATCTCACAGGCAATCGCCCGCTGGTGTTTTGGCTTGCCACCCTTTGCTTATTGCTGGGGATCGCAGGCATTCTCTCCATTAGTCTGGCACAGCAAGACTGGACGGTAATGCTTCTCATTTTGGGGTGCTGTGGTTTGGGCTATCTGTACCAGGGACCACCCTTCCGTCTCGGGTATTTAGGGCTGGGTGAGGTTCTTTGCTTTTTTGCTTTTGGGCCGCTAGCGGTTGAAGCCGCTTACTACAGCCAAGCCCAAACATTCACCGTTGCGGCTTCTGGAACGGTCATGATAGCGGCCATCATTTTGGGCATCACCACCAGCTTGGTCTTATTCTGCTCCCATTTCCATCAGGTGGAGGATGATTTGGCAGCAGGAAAGCGATCGCCCATCGTCCGCCTGGGCACCCAACGCAGCGCTTACCTACTTCCCTGGATTTGTGGCATGACCTTTGCCCTAGCCCTGCTAGCGACTGGAGTGGGCTGGTTTCCTCTGTCAAGCCTGCTCGTGCTGGGTAGCTTTTCTGCTGCCTATGGGCTCTGCCGCCATGCCATCCGCTACCACGACCAACCCGAGCGCGTCCACAACTGCAAATTCATTGCCATTCGGTTCCACTTTTTGAGCAGCGTTCTACTCTGCGTAGGACTAATCCTTGGAGCCTTGTAGGGCAGCTTCAGTCATGTAGATTCTTTTTAGGAATCGCACGGGAAATTAAACGAGGGACGTCCTGTAGAACACCCCTCGTAGATTAATGGAAACGAACCTTGAATCACACCTCGTCAAGTGAGCGTTGGAAGAAACTACAGGTTCACAACCTGCACTTGCTTCAGGGACTCGACCAGAGTACGAACCACTGCAATCATCGCAACTTCGCTGTTGAGTTGGTTAATCGCCGAGCCAACGCCAACACCAGCAGCTCCAGAGGCGATCGCCATCGGTGCCGTCACGCTAGACAACCCAGATGCACAGAGAACTGGAACATCAACAGCGTGGGAGATCTCGTAGGCTGCTGCGAGGGTAGGAGCCGCTTTTTGGATCAAGCCTAGGGTGCCGGGGTGGGTCGGTTGGCTGCTCTTGCCCCCTTCGGTCTGAATAATGTCTGCCCCTGCTAGAACCAGTGCTTCTGCCAATTGCACCTGCTGATCCAATGGCAGGATGTGAGGTACGGTCACAGACAGCGGAGTGTGGGGCAGGAGACCGCGAGTTTCCTGTGTTAGTGCGAGGACTTCTTCAGCCTCAAAGCGCCGCCCTTGGGCATAGAAGGCATCAAAGTTCCCAATTTCAATCAGGTCTGCACCTGCCTGTACACAGGGGAAAAATCGCTCTGGATCAACCGCAGAAACGCAGACGGGGAGTTGGCTGACTTGCTTGGCACGGTGCACCAAGTCAGAATGAGCCGCAATATCCACGAAGGTTGCGCCGCCCTGTTCAGCCGCACGAACAATGGTGGCCACGCGATCGCCATCGAAGTTCATCAGACCGCTGATAACCTTAAGGGCACGGCGGGACTCAAAAGCCTGTTGAAGCGTAGGGTGAAGGTTCATAAAATCCTCTCTCATCAGAAATGCTGATTCTACTATGTCAGGACTTACGCGTTTTATTGATTTTGTCTAAGTGACCACTTCGTTAGCAAATCGTGTACGGGGCAGAAACTCAAAGGGGCCAGCCACCGATCCCCACACCAGTTCGTCGGTTTCTGGGTCACGCCCCCGGTCGTAGCTAATGAGCTTTTCGCCATCAATTTCAAATTCGTTATCCAGGTAGGTCGTTTTGCCATTGCGGACAACGACGCATCCACGCCCCGGTACGACCTTGCCCAAAAAACTATGCCCCGTCCAATCCACGTTCATATCGCAACCGGGGAGCTTTTCCAGGCGATCGCCCGTCAGTTTGGCCAACAGTGCTGGATTACGCGACGCCCCGTGAAACTCTTCGCCCTCCTGTACTTTATAGTTTTCTAGACGGATGCGATCGGCTTCTACACGAAAGCCCAAAACCCGCAATCGATAGGGTTGGTCTAACGCAAAATCATAGGCTTGCTCCAGGAATAAACTGGGGCTAGACAATATCTCTAGGGGCAACGGCCGCATACACACGCGAATATGGGCGAAAAATGGCGGATTCTCAAACGCTTGCGCCTGGTTGCTGTAGTCTGCCGCCATCCATCGCATGAGGCTGGCAATATCCGTCGCATGGCTCATAAACTTATCTTCCTGTGCAAACGCACCTTCGATCATATAGCGCT
>JBCBSJ010000228.1:0-4402 GCA_039819245.1 Cyanobacteria bacterium J06638_20 | reverse complement strand
TGGAGTAGTGGTCTTTTTCTTCGCGGGTCATCTGGGCAACGGTGCGATCGCTGCCATTGGGGATAAAGATCGTTTCCCAACTGTAACCCCCATCGCCTGAGGGTTACAGTTGGGAAACGATCTTTATCCCCAATGGCAGCGATCGCACCGTTGCCCAGATGACCCGCGAAGAAAAAGACCACTACTCCATGCGCCGTGTTGCCTTCGAAGCTCTCACCCGCCGCGAAGAATCGATGGTTCCCGCCGTGGGAGCATTACTGGAAAAATGACAAGATTAGTGGTTCGTTAGTAGATAACGAATAGCCACTGATTCCTATGCAGATTCTGCTTGTTGATGACGAAACCGAACTGACCGATCCCCTGACTTTGGTATTGCAGCGGGAAGGGTACGAGGTGGAGGTGGCTCACGATGGGGAAACGGGCTATCGGCTAGCCGTAGACGGGGATTATGCGCTGCTGATTTTGGACTGGATGCTGCCGGGGTTGAGTGGGCTGGAAATCTGCGAACGGTTGCGACAGGGGGGCGATCGCACGCCCGTCCTGTTTCTAACTGCCAAAGATACCCTGGATGATCGGGTATTAGGATTGGATGCCGGGGCAGACGACTACCTCATCAAACCCTTTGAGCTGCGGGAGTTGTTGGCACGGGTGCGGGCATTGCTCCGGCGACCACCTATTGCGGAAACGAGTTCCAGCTCTCGCATTCAGGTCAGTGATTTGGAGTTGGATGTGGACAACCAACTGGCCTCGCGGTGTGGCCGCTCGATCGACCTATCGGAGAAGGAAACTCAGCTGTTGGCCTATTTCATGCGATCGCCCAACCAACTGCTAACCCACGAGCAACTATCGCAATACCTCTGGCAATCGGAAGAAAAACCCAGCAGCAATGCCCTGGCTGCACAAATTCGCCTGCTCCGCCGCAAAATCGAAGCGAAAGGCGAACTACCCCTCATCCACACGGTGTATGGAAAGGGCTATCGCTTTGGCAGCGGCGACGATAGCTAATACACATTCTGTAACAGGTCTTACGCAGTTTGATGATTTTTGGGGCGCAGTGCGCCCCAAAAATCATCAAACTCCTTTGGTTTTCGCGTCCAATGCGTAAGTCCTATGTAAATTACAACTACACCAACATATCGGCTTCGACTCCACTCAGCTGATGTTCCTTGAGCGGAGCCGAAAGGAACGTTTGCCTTCACCTAGCTGAAGGCATTGACATCGAGTTGGTACTCTTCGGTTGGTAGGAGTTGCCAGTTAGTGTCACCTTTGAGTTCCAGAACATACTTGTGGTATTGCAAGAGGCTGGGACGGTGACCCACACTAATGAACGTGGTGTCGGTGTTCTTGAGATGCTCGTACAGGTGTTGCTCGTTCGCTAAATCAAGAGCACTGGTGGCTTCGTCGAGGACGGCGTAGCGGGCGTGGCTGAGGAGCAGGCGGGCAAAGGCGAGGCGCTGCTGCTCACCCAGGGAAAGAACCGTAGCCCAATCGAGTTCGGTGTCGAAGCCGCCGACTCGCTCCGGCAAGTCTTTGAGGTTCACGCGCTGCAAGGCTTCGTAGAGCTCGTCGTTGCTGATGTTGGCGTCGAGACGCGGATAGAGCAATTGGTCGCGCAGGGTTCCCAATACCATATAGGGACGCTGGGGCAGGAAGATCATGTCAGAGAGGGGAGGACGCATGATCATGCCATCGCCCGTATTCCACAGTCCGGCGATCGCCCGTAGTAAGGAACTCTTGCCCGCGCCACTATGTCCCACAATCACCAGCCCTTCACCCGTTCCCAGATTCAGACTGAGGTCATCGACTAGCGTCCGTGGATTGCGCGGCGTCATCAGAGTGACATTCTCTAGGGCAAGGCGATCGCTTTCTTCGGTCGCAATCTCACCTTGGTCTGTAGAGAGAGAGGGTTTTTCCTCTTCATCCAAAAACTCGGTAAAGGTTTCTAGACGGTTGACCCCAGCCGCAAACTCGCTCAGTTGGTTGATTTGCAAAACGACCAGAGCAAACGCATCAAAGATTTGGTTGAACGCAAAGGTTGCTTGGGTAATATCACCGAACTGGATATCCCCCGCAAAGTAAATGGGAGCCAGGATAGCAGCCGGAAGAATAAAGGTAGCGTAACGGTAGGGCGTCCGGAAGAAGCCCATGTTTCGCTGCCAGCCAATCAGAAAATTGAAGTTCCGCAATACATCCACAAATCGACGACGTAGTTGCCCCATTTCCTGCTGTTCGCCCTGGTAGAAGGCGATGGATTCGGCGTTGTCGCGCACATGGACGAGGCCATAACGGAAGTTAGCTTCGCGCTGGAGTTGCCTAAAGTTGAGGGCAATCAACCGTCGTCCTAGAATGGCGACGACGACGGTTCCAAAGATGGCGTAGCCAACCAGAAATACCGCCAGGAATAAAGACTTTGAGAGCAAAATACCCGTGAATGCTAGGACATCGATGAAGGCTCCCAGAAAAATTAGGAAAAACGCTAAGCTTTGAACGGTGAAATTGCGAATGTCTTCAGAAATTCGCTGGTCAGGGTTGTCGATGCTGCTGGCGGCGTTGATGTCGTAGTAGGCGCGGTTGCTGAAATACTGCCCCAAAAACTTCCCTGTCATCCAGTCTCGCCAGCGCAGACCCAGGATGTCCTGAACAAAGCGGTAGTAGACGACGAAGGGGGTGGCGATCGCAAACACCCCGCCATACACAATGAAAAACCGCCAGAAAGTAGGAGCATCCCGCTCAGAGAGCGCCGTCATGAAGAAGTTGCCAACATAGCTAATGATGACGTTCAGACCGCTCACACACAGAGAGAGCGTGAGCAACCCACCCAGAAACGCCCACTGGGGCCAACGGGGTGCGACGCGGCTGCGCATAAAGAAGAAGGCGATCGCCGGAATCAACAACCCCGCAAGCGGCAAGAACACAAACGGCACACTAAAAACGCCCTGGCTGATGGCGACCAATCCGCCCGCCGTTTGCGCCATAAACTCTGGCGCAATCTGTCGCACGAGAAGGGTGAGCGCCCCCACAACAACGGTCAGCAAGGCAAACAGAAACAGAATCAGCAACAAGACCAGCCCCAGGAAGATCTTGCCGCTATTGTTCTCAAGGGGAAACCAGTAAGGCTGGGCGATCGCTGCAAAGCGCTTCAGTAAACCCAGGTCAAATCGATTGAGGCGATTCTTGGCAGAGGACGGTTCATTTCCATTGAGCGCGGAACCATTCATAGGGCGTTTGAGAGTGTGACGTGGATAAGAGAAAAATTGAGCAAGGTTCAATCCTGCCACAAAACCACCCATTTCGACGCAAACGGAGCAGAGGCGGATCTGATTTTTATGGTATTGCCAATTGTAAATAGTTTGCGGGCAAATGGTTGCTCAGGATTAACTCCAGATTTGCGACTTCTGCTACGCCACGCGACAGAAACCATCTCGATGGAACAAGAAGTCGCAGATCTTGCCTCAGCATCTCAGCCTAAGATCTGCGACTTCTTATGCGCTGCACAGCGAGAACCATCTCAATAGAACAAGAAGTCGCAGATCTTGCCCTCACAACCCAGCCCCAGATCTGCGACTTCTTATGCCCAGATCTGCGACTTCTTATGCGCTGCACAGCGGGAACCATCTCAATGGGAGAAGAAGTCGCAGATCTTGCCTGCAATTCTCCCCAATCCAAAATCCAAAATCCAACATCTAAAATTCGCCTTCTGCCAAATGCTGACGCAGCAAATCGTGGAGAAACCGAAACCCACCTCCCACTTGCTGCATCACCCGCCGCTCTGCCATGTATTGCAGAAACCGCGCATAATTCCACGGCGCAACCCCTTGTCGCCACAACACAAACCGCAGCGACGCATGTTGGATACACGCTAAGCCCCCTCCAACACTGATTCCAATCCAGGTAGTCATACCAATTCCAGTAATGAGGCTTTCGAGGAAAAAGGCTTCAGATACGGTTTCGCCTGTGGCGAGGTTCGCAGCAAGGGTGGGGAGGGCATAGAGGGCAACTCCTGCGGGATAGCCCATAATTGCTACGACCCAGAGGTTACGAAAGGAGTTCCAAATCCCCTGATTGGGCTGCGTTTTGTTCAAAACGTCTGCCCTCAGCCCAAAAATCAGCCCAAAAATCAGCCCAAAAATCAGCCCAAAAATCAGCCCACCACTCAGCCCACCACTCAGCCCAAAAATCAGCCCAAAAATCAGCCCAAAAATCAGCCCAAAAATCAGCTGTTGACGAATTGACCTTAAAATTTCCCGTCGCGCTTCGCGCGACATCGAAATTTGAATAGCTTCTACCAGAAGAATTTCACTCAGCCCAAAAATCAGCCCAACAATCAGCCCAACAATCAGCCCAACAATCAGCCCAACAATCAGCCCAACAATCAGCCCAACAATCAGCCCAACAATCAGCC
>JBCBSJ010000227.1:0-4744 GCA_039819245.1 Cyanobacteria bacterium J06638_20 | reverse complement strand
TAGTTGATTTGACTGACCAGTAGGTACTGGCAATAGTCCAAACGGCTTACAGAGTCTTTCATTCTTTGACTCTAGCGGCTCAATCTACAGGGTGGGGCTCTACTGCTCCAACGCTATGCGTAAGTCCTATTAAATTAATAGAGGCTTTCAAAAAATGCTCTGACTGCATCTCAATGGGGTCAAAGCATACTCTCTCCGCCTGCGTTGATTCATGGAAATTTACACAGAAAACCCATTTAAGTGGATAACGTGACGGACAAACCTCCGCTTTTTCTGGCTCAATAGAATCAATAGGTAAAGTGAAGATCTGCAATGCGCAGCATTTTTGATGGGTCTGTTTCAGATTGCGCTATCTTCACGAGTGTCGTCTGCACGTTGGATCTGGGTTTATGACACCACGGTCATCCTTCTTGGCAGTGCGCTGGCTGGGCTGGCTGGCGACTATTGGGCTTTCTTGGGTTATTGCGGGTGGTCTGATGCTGTCGCCTGCCTGGGCGCAGGAAACGGCGATCGTTTCGTCCCCACCCCCCGAAGAAGCATCAGTACTGGAGGCGGAGGAACCCGAACCATCCTCGCCGCCGCTGCGCATTGATGGTTCTGGAATGATGACATTCCTCAATCGGGCATTGCGGCAGGCATATCAGGCGTTGCTCCCCGATCAGCCCGTGGAAATTGCGAGCCGAGGAACAGAGGCGGCCTTAGCCGCACTCCAGTCAGGAGAGCTTGACCTGGTAGCCCTAGGGCGATCGCTCACCCCCACCGAACGGGCAAACGGACTGAGGGAGTATCCTCTGCAAATAGAGGATATTGCGATCGTGGTCGGGCGCACCAATTCCTTTCACGATGCATTGACCCTAGAGCAACTGATAGGCATTTTCCATGGCGATATTAGCAACTGGCAGCAGGTGGGCGGTGCCGATTTGCCGATTCGGGTGGTTGAACCGCTAGCCTCCAGTGACTTGCGATCGCCCCTATTGCAGCAAGGCATTGTGTTACCGGCGGAGCAGTGGCAAGCGCAGGCTACTGCCGATTCCCGATGGGTACAGGTCACCAGTGAGTCTGCCATCCCCTGGCAGTTGGGGCGAGATGGAATCGGCTATGCCGTTGCCGAAACGCTGCCCCAGAGCGCCCGTTCCCTCCCCCTCAAGGTTGTGCAAAATACGGTACCTGCTGATGGTGCCTATCCCTACGGTTTAACCCGAGCGTTTGCCTATCGCGGTTCGACGCTGAGTGGAAACACGCGAGCCTTCCTGGGCTTTGTCTCAGCAGCGGAGGGGCAACAGGCGATCGCCACCGGACGCGCCACAGAAGCAGATGGCGGTGACTTGACGCTTCCAGAATCCGTTGCAGAATCGGCTCCGCAACCTGCTTCTGTTGTTTTGCCTGAGCCGGATTCCGCGCTCGAATCGCTGGAGCCAGAGCCAGACTCCGACCTCTTGCCTCCAACCGATAGCAGTGTGATTGATGAGGATAATGCAGAAACCGTTACCCAACTACCTCCTGTTGAGTCAGCGGAGGTTAGTGAGAGCGATCGCATCAAGCTTCTTGGATGGCTCTGGGCCTTGCTATTGCCCTTTGTGCTCATTCTCTTCCGATTCCTACGCCAACGACTCGCAAAATCGGTAGAAACCGAGAAAGCCTCTTTGGACGATGAATCTCCCACCTCAGACACCCCCGAAGGAGAGGCTGGGACCCCAGAACCCTTCCCACCAACTCTGAATGGCACAGGTGAAGTGGCAGATCCCTGGGCAGAAAATGGCATTGCCCATACGATCGAACCCACTGAGGCGATCGCCACTGAGTCTTTAGCCCCCTTACCTTCCGCAACTGAAGCAGGGAATGTGGACTTTTGGCAGCACACAGAAACTCCCCCAGTGTCAGCGTCTCCAACGGCATCGGAAGAGGTAGCCATGACCGATGAAGCGTCCGACACCGCAGCAGAGGAGGAAGATGCAACAGCCATTGTCGATGAAACACCGGATGTCGCAACAGGGGAAGGGGATGCCGAAGCAGAAGAATCCATAGAATCCAACTCCTCTATCAGCGCAGCCCTAAGGATTGAATCACCGACGATTACGATTTCTCTCGATTCAATAGAATCAGCCGATATCTCTGCCGTGACAGAACCGACCGAGTCCCCTGATCTAGCGGAATCAGCCGATACCTCTACTGTGACAGCATCAACTGAGTTGGAGTCGCCAGAAGTAGAGGAGCTTGGTGAGAGAATCACTCCAGAACAACAAACCATCGCTGTCGAAGATGATTTTGACGAAGACGTCCCTACCGCAGATGCACAGAACGCAGCTATAGAAGAAGAAGCACCTGTGGCAAATAATCTCAATAACGGGATAATCATCACAGAAGAGCAGGATGGACTTGCAGAAAAGGATCTTCGTGAAGATATAGATCTTGCGGGCGAGCAAGATACGCCTGCAGAGGAAGATACGCCTGGAGACGCTATTCTCGACGAGGATATTGTCACCACAGATGAGCCAGATCCGCCTATGGAAGTTGTCTTCGGCGGAGAGGTGATCACTACGGGTGAGTCGGATGCGTTTACAGAAGAGAATCTCGCTGAAGAAATAGCTATCACAAGCGAGTCAGATGCGCTTATTGAGAACCTACCTGAACAGCCAACGGATGATGTTACAGATGCCATTGTTGAGGACGGTAGCTTAGTAATCGATGAAGGTTTTCGGGAAGTAGAGCAGCAGGCGATCGCCCGCGTCACTGAATTAGAAAAGGCGATCGCGCAGTTCCAGCAAGACCTACAAGCGGAGCAGCAGGAAAAGCTGGTGATTGAGGCGACGGTGGTTGAGCTGATTCAGCAACTCGACCAGCAATATGCCCTTGTCGAGCAAAGCGACCGCGATCGCGAAGCCCTAGAGCAACAATTGGCGGGGGTTCAGGAGCAATTGACAGCCACCGCTACCACAAAAGCTGAGGTGGAAACCGCTCTCGCCGAGACTCAGCAGGAGTTGCAGGGCAGTGAAACTGGGGCTTTGCATGCAGCGCTGGATTATGCGGAAGCCGAACAATTCCGCCTGGTGAGTGAAGTGTCGCTGTTGCGATCGCGCCTCGACCGTTCCCAAGAATCGCTAACGGCAGTGGAGATCGAGCGGGAAGCGCTGCAGGAGCAGTTGGCGATTGACCAACGGGAACAGAACACAGCCGAACTTACCCACCAGCTCACCACGCTAGAAACTGAAAAGGCGACCATTGAGGCCGAGCGTACCCAATTAAACGCGCAGCTGACCACGACTCAGGAGGCATTACAAGAAGCGGAGGCTCAGCAGGGAGAATTACACCATCGGCTGACAACCCTAGAGGCAGAAAACGAAGCGATAGATCGTGAGCGTCGTCAACTGGAAGGCCAACTGACTGAGCAACTGGCAACCCTCCAGGCCACCCTAGACACCCTCACCCAACAAATCACCATTGTTGATGCAGAAAAGATTGCTTCAGCGACCGAGCGTGGTCATTTGCAGGAACAACTGACCGCCGCACTAACTCGATTGGAAGTGGCCGAAACCCAACAGGCCGAACGCATTCAACAATTTGCTGCTCTTGAGGCTGAGAAGGGGGCAATCGAATCCGAATACCGCCAACTCCAAGATCAATTCGACCAAACCCAAACCGCTCTGCGCGAGGCCGAAATCCAGCAAGCAACACTGAACCAGCGTCTCACTAGCTTGGATGCTGAAAAAGTAACCCTTGAAGCCGAGCGCCAGCAGTTTGCAGAGCAATTTGACCAAATTCAGGCGGTTTTGCAAGGCACCGAAACGCAACGGGCTACGCTGGAGCAGCAACTTTCTGCACTACAAACAGAGAAGGCTACTACTGATACAGACCTTGCCTGCTTGCAAACGGAACTGGAAACGTTGCGCCAAACGCAACAAACCACCGTGGTGCATTCTGATGAGCTGGCTCAACGCCTCTCGACATTGGAATTCGAGAAGGTGGAGCTGGAGGGCGATCGCCAAAATCTTCAAACCCGGCTAGACACGCTACAAACGACGCTGCAAACAGCCGAAAACCAGCGGGAGGAGCTAACCCAACAGCTCTCCGAAATGGAATTGGAAAAATCAGAATTGGAAAGCGATCGCCAAATCCTCCAGACCCAACTGGAATCGCTGCAAACGACATTAGGCGAGGCTGAAACCCAGCGGAGCGAAATCACTCAGCAGCTCTCTACCCTAGAGTCGGAAAAAGTAGAACTGGAGGGCGATCGCCAGAGCCTGCAGGAACAACTCGACGCCCTCCAATCAACCTTCGGAGACACTGAAACTCAACGAGATGGACTGACTCAGCGGCTCTCAGCTTTGGAGTCAGAAAAAGTTGAGCTAGAAGGCGATCGCCAGAGCCTTCAGGAACAACTGGATAGCCTGCAAGTCACTCTCACAGAAAGCGAAGCCCAACGAGGGGAATTGACCCAGCGGCTCTCCACGATGGAATTGGGAAAGGCGGCTTTGGAGGGCGATTGCCAAACGCTTCAAGGCCAATTGGACACCTTACAAGCGACCCTGAGCGAATCCGAGACCCAGCGAGATGAGGTTACCCAGCGGCTCTCGGTTTTGGGAGCAGAGAGGGTGGAACTAGAAGGCGATCGCCAAAACCTTCAAGAACAGCTGGATACGCTACAAGCCACACTGAACGAAACTGGGACTCAGCGGGAAGCGCTAACCCAGCGATTCTCTGCATTGGAGGTTGAGAAGGTTGAGTTGGAGGGCGATCGCCAGAGCCT
>JBCBSJ010000226.1:0-4757 GCA_039819245.1 Cyanobacteria bacterium J06638_20 | reverse complement strand
CGCACCGGGAACCCGAGATGACCTCTACCAGCGGGTTTGTCGCCACACGCAGAAGGAGGGTTGCATCAATCGCGACCCCAAAGGAACAACCTTCCCACCCCGTTAGTTGCGCCTTATACTAATTCGCTAAGAACCCACTACAGATTATTTTTTGAAAGCCGCGCACTGCGCGGCTTTCAAAAAATAATCTGGTTTTGGTTTTCGTAGAATTGGTATTACACCATTGGGGCAGGACAAGTAACGTTTTGAAAACCAGGCATCGCGTGGTTTTCAAAACGTTATTTACTTGAGTGCTGATCGCCACACGGCATAAGTTTAAGTGCGCCACGGGAATCATCCCGTTCTCGCGTTAGAATTCGGCTAGTGAGTTGAATCACATTCCTCCGCTGACGGATTTCCCCTCGGCTGACGGCTTAAACTTCTATTTTCCCTCGCCTTTTTAAATCCTTTTTGGCATTGGGCTGCGGTCATACATAAGTCCTGTGCCCTGCCTTAATGCAAGATTTTAGATCCTCTCCAGCCCTCTTTGTTAAGGGGGAAACAGACTTCGATGTTTCTCTTGATCAAGGACGTTTGGCGAAGTTCAGGGGAGCAAGAAAAAATAGTTATTTGTGAACCTGATTTGCCTTCCTTGCAGGTTGCTGTAGCCTGACATCCTAAACCTATCTACACACTCTCTCTACTTGTTTTTGTATGAGATCTCCTGCATCTGGCTCTGGCTCAGAATGCCCATCCGGGTCAACCCCTCTCGAATATCTCATGGCACTTTGTTGGTTTCTCTTGGTTCAGCAACAGGAAAGCGAGTAGCTGGGCTGTTTTGCCCCTGCATGGGTGCAGCCTTTTAGCCAGACGAGGATTGCCTCTGCAAACGGTTGCGCTCATGCCTTGATTGAGTGATCCCCATTCAGACGGTCAAGCTCTATCACTTTTTGCTCAATCCGCTTTCCTACTTCTTTTTACTCGTGCTGAACCATGCAGAAATTATTGTTTAACGATCGCGAAACCGTTCGTTGCCGAGCCATTTTTTTAGGCGAAAAACTCGATTTACGAGCCCTCGAACAAACCGACTATTTGGCGCTTGAGCCACTGATGGTATCGGCAGGGCAGCAGGGCTGTGCGGTGCTATTTGACTATGGGGCGATCGTCATGTTTAACATCGACCCCATTGAAGAAGTCTCGTTCCTTGCCCATCTAAAACCGCTGACGGTGAATGAGTTTGACAATCCAGAAACCGAAGAAGCCATTCTCAACCTGGCTTCGGCGAGCGTTGGGCAAGCCACCAACGGGGTCATTTATGTGCAGGACTTTTCCACCAGTTGTCTGCAAATTGTGGCGGATGTACTAGCCAAAAGTGCGGTGCTCTCCCACTACGAACTGGGAACTGCCGCCGTGTTCGATCGCCTGGAACCTGTCGCTAATGAGTTGCAGGCATCGACCAAGAGCAACCGCTGGGGCAAAGAGCTGTTGCGCCAACTGGGTTCGACCCTCGCCATCCAGCATAAGATTGTTGGCCGTGTCGAGATTATCGACAAGCCTGAGCTACTGTGGGATTTGCCCGAGTTCGATCGCCTCCACCGTCGCTTAGAGGATGAGTACGAGATTCAGGAGCGTCATACCACTCTAGAGCGCAAACTCCAGTTAATCTCCACCACGGCCGAAACCGTCATTGAGCTGCTGCAACACAAAACCAGTCTGCGCGTCGAGTGGTACGTCGTCATGCTGATTGTGATCGAGATTGTGCTGTCGCTGATTGACCTGTTCTTGAAGGTGACGTGATCCCCACTTGGCTGGCGATCGCCCACAGGCATCCCAGGCTTGTAGCTCATAGGGGGCAAGAAGAAAGCTGGATGAAAGCTTGCTTGGGGTGTATAGTCTAGAACTTGGCTATAGCCGGGTGTGAGTTTGGCGCATTGCCGCTCTATGCTGGAGGTAGTGCGATCGCTCGACCTCTGGTTCGCTTCAGGCACAGATATCGCTCCAACAAAGGAGCTCTAACAGATATATCAATCACGTCACAGAAACTCATGGGCGCAATTCAGGCAATTCGAGGAACAAGAGATATCTTGCCCGACGAGATGGGCTACTGGCACCGGGTGGAAGCGATCGCCCGCGAGGTGATGCATCGAGCGGCCTACCGGGAAATTCGGACGCCCATCTTTGAGCAAACAGACTTGTTTGAGCGGGGCATTGGTGAGGCCACCGATGTGGTGAGTAAGGAAATGTATAGCTTCAAGGATCGGGGCGATCGCCCCCTGACCTTGCGACCGGAAAATACCGCTGGAGCAGTGCGAGCTTTCATCGAACATAGCCTACATGCCCAGGGCGGTACGCAACGGCTTTGGTACCTCGGCCCCATGTTCCGCTACGAGCGTCCCCAGGCAGGACGACAGCGGCAGTTTCACCAGCTCGGGGTCGAGGTACTCGGCAGTTCTGATCCCCGCGCCGATGCCGAGGTGATCGCGGTAGCTACCGACTTCCTGCGGGCGATCGGGCTCCAGAATTTGTCTCTGGAATTCAATTCCATCGGCGATGGGAGCGATCGCCAGTCCTATCGAGAAGCATTGGTCAACTACCTCATGCCATTTCGGGAAGAGCTAGACGCAGACTCCCAGGTGCGGCTAACGCGGAACCCCCTCCGCATCCTCGACACAAAGGATGCAACTACCCAAAAGATTCTGGAGAGTGCCCCCAGCATTTTGGATCACCTCAGTCCCGAATCGAAGCAGCGATTTGAGCAGGTGCAGCAAATGCTGACGGATTTGTGCATTACCTTCAATATCAACACACGCCTAGTGCGGGGGTTGGACTATTACACCCACACGGTGTTTGAAATCCAGTCCGCCGACCTGGGTGCCCAGGCCACGGTTTGTGCAGGTGGTCGCTACGATGGGCTGGCGACAGAACTGGGCGGCCCCGACACCCCAGCGGTGGGATGGGCCAGTGGCTTGGAGCGGCTGATTTTGTTGTTGCAACAGATCCAGCCCTTGCCGAGCGCCCCCCTCGATTTCTATGTGGTGTCGCGGGGCGATCGCGCCGAAGCCTTTGCTCTGGTGGTGACTCAGCGAATGCGTCAACTTGGGTTCTCCGCTGATCTCGATCTCAGCGGCAGTGCCTTTGGCAAGCAGTTCAAGCGGGCAGACCGGAGTGGGGCGATCGCCTGTCTCACTATTGGTGATGCGGAAGCTGAAGCGAGTACCGTGCAGTTGAAATGGCTAAAAACCGGGGAGCAGGAAGAAATCGCCCTGAGCAATCTGGAAGACATGGCTCCAGAGCTACGCCAAAAGATTGCGAAGGGGCGAGAGGAGGCATGAGGGGCAGTCGGCCTTCGTTAAGAAGCTATCACCCTTGAAGAATCCAAACATCATTTGCGCCCACTGCAATGCAGCGGGCGCAAATGATGTTTGGATTCTTCAGCCGGATTCGTTAGATCCCCGCCCCATCAAAGAACTCTTGCAAAACATGCTCAGAGAGGCTGCAAGAGCTAGGTACCACACTAACCATCGTGTGACCGTTGGCTGAATCGCCATTAATCTCAGCTGAGCGAATCTCGATGGTCGTTACAGGCGGTGCTTTCTGCAAATCCTTGATCTGCTGCTCTAGCGTTTCAATCCGGTCAACCAGCGTTCGGATGACCTGTGCTTCCGAATCGGGCAGGCTGCCATGTTCCAATGGATTGACCCGCACCCCAGAGCGATACACGACACGCCCAGGTACCCCAACCACCGTGCAGTCGGAAGGGACATCCCTGAGCACTACAGAGCCTGCACCAATTCGGACATTGTTGCCAATGTTCAGGTTGCCGAGCACCTTGGCTCCAGCTCCTACGACAACGTTTTCGCCCAGAGTGGGGTGGCGTTTACCACTTTGCTTGCCCGTTCCTCCCAGGGTAACACCCTGGTAAATCAAGGCGTAGTCACCAACAATCGCCGTTTCCCCAATCACCACACCCATACCATGGTCGATAAACACGCCGCAGCCAATCGATGCGCCGGGGTGAATCTCAATCCCGGTGAGGAACCGCGCCAGGTGGGACATGAACCGAGGGATAAATGGTAAGTGCAGCCGATAGAGACGATGCGCGAAGCGATGCAGCAGAAGAGCCTGCAATCCGGGGTAGCAGGTCAGCACTTCCATCCAGTTGCGGGCAGCCGGGTCGCGGTCGAAGATGATGCGGAAATCTTTGACGATGGTTTTGAACACAGGTGTTCCCCGATGAGCACAACACACATACATACATGATTGATGACGCGGCGGGGCTTGAGAAGAGACGGTTTCCTCTACTAAAGAGGCCTCTAAAAAATAGAGGCGTCTGAAAAAAGGAACTCAAGCTAGCCGAATCTCATCCATCTTATCGTTCCAAGGGAAATCTCTGAATCACCAAATAAGGGTCAGTGCACTGCTCTATGAAATGCATGGAAAGCATAGAGAAAAAGGAGGAGCGATCGCTCACGTGCAACGAAATCCTCAAGACCTGCACAACCTAATCCTTAAGAGTTGTCAAAGCTTGGAAGTGAATGTTGCTGTAGAACTTCTAGACTCAACCCTTTCTGAAAGATTAAGTGAAGGCAAGTGTTGTAGCCCTTAGGGTTCAAGGGACTTGGTCGCCGCAATGCACCTAGACTCATTCTTTTGGGGCGTTTTCATTTTGCCAAGCTGTGCCAAAATGTAGACGGTTTTGTGTTGACAAATTAAGAAAGTTAAAGCAAACACCCGTAGACTCGCAGAAGGTTTCACTCGATAAGCTATGGATTCCCTTT
>JBCBSJ010000225.1:0-4815 GCA_039819245.1 Cyanobacteria bacterium J06638_20 | reverse complement strand
GCAAGCCCGTTTCAAGGCGGTATTACAGCGCTACCCCGAGTCGTACTATGCCTGGCGATCGGCAACGATGTTGGGCTGGGAGGTGGGCGACTTTACCACCGTGCGCTATGAGCAGCCCGAGGTACAGCCCTTGGGACATCGCATCACGCCTCCGGTTGGGTCAGAGGCGTTGGTGGAACTCTACAGGCTAGGACAGGATCGCGATGCCTATGCCCACTGGCAAACGGAGTTTACCAATGCCAAAGATCCATCGGTGTCTGAGCAATTTACGGATGGATTGATGCGCCTCGGCGTCAACGACAACCTGGATGGCATTTACATGATTTCCACCCTGCGGCGGCGCACCGACCCCGCTGAGCAGGCAGAGTACCAATCGCTCCGGCAACAAACGGCTTACTGGGAAGCCCTTTATCCGTTTCCTTATATGGATGTGGTGGAAAAGTGGGCTGTGGAACGGCAACTGAACCCGATGATGGTTGTTGCTCTGATGCGTCAGGAATCACGGTTTGAGCCTAAAATTCGATCGATTGTTGGCGCAGTGGGGTTAATGCAGGTGATGCCTTCAACGGGTGAGTGGATTGCAGGGCAAATTGACCTGGCAGAGTACAACCTGGAAGACCCAGACGACAATGTGAAGCTAGGAACCTGGTATTTGGATTACACCCATGAAACCTATGCTGACCATTCGATGCTGGCGATCGCCAGCTACAATGCGGGTCCTGGTAATGTGGATGATTGGATGAATCGCTTCGGTTTAGACGACCCCGATCGCTTCGTGGAGCAGATTCCCTTTCCCGAAACGAAGGGCTATGTCGAAGCCGTATTTGAGAACTACTGGAACTACTTGCGACTCTACAATCCGGCGATCGCCCAACAAATGGAGCGGCTAACCAACGAATAGAACCCCTCAATGTCTGAAAGCCCTGCACTACCAGATTTTCAAAAGAATGATGGAGCTATAGCGGTGTGTAACCGCACCAAGTACAGAGTTGGTTGTGTGTGGCCGCGACGCGCCCACACACAACCGTACTTAACCAACGCGCATAGCGCTATAGTTTTCATGGAATGGGCACAACACTGCCCCCGACAATTTGCCAGCCATTTTCGCCGTTTTGCCAAACTCTCAGATAGCGGTGATCGCCTGCGAAATCGGTGCCTAGAAATGAGCCACTCAAGAAAACTTTGGCGACGGCCAGAGCGACGTGATCGCCACGAACGCGGATCTCTAGCTCCTTGGGGACTAGCTCATGGAATTTAGTGCCACCGGTGCGATGCAGCTCTAAATCCATTGCTTTGGTGGCCAGATCACCTGTGGGGCCGACAAAAAGCAAGTCGTCGGCAATGAGGGCGTCCAACTCCGATACATCGGAGGCCAGCATAGCCGCGTACAGTCTTTCTTCACACGTGCGGATTTGGGCTTCAATGTCTGAACTCATGGCGGTGTTTGATTTAGAGTGATCCTGAACAATGGCAATCCGCGACCTGAAATGCTAGCGGATGGTTGGCTACCAACTTACTACTGGGATGTCTTAGCTGTCAGCATCGGGCACAACAGCAATAGCTTCAATTTCCATGAGGAAGTCTGGATGAGCTAATCCGGCCACAAATAGCAGCGTGATCAGGGGAGGATTGGATCGATTTTCCCAGGTATGCTGAAAAACCTCAAACGCAGGCTGGAGTGGTTGCCCTTGCAGAACATAGACCGTCCACTTAATCACATGCTCCAGTTGTGCATTGGCTGAAGAGAGGGCAGTTTCGAGATTTTCGAAAATTTGCTCAGCCTGTCGGCCAATGTCATTCTTGTCAACGATTTCTCCAGACGGAGTGATAGCGTTTTGCCCGCCGATGTAGATGGTGCGCACATTGCCATAGGTCACAACCACTTGTGAAAACGCAGGATTTTTGTGCAAACCCTCTGGATTTAAATATTCAATGCCCATCCGTGTTTCAATCCTGCACAGCTGGTGTTACTAAACCTAGGAAAGCTTCAGCAATTTATTTTCGAGGGAATCACGAACAACTCAGATGCGCTAACCGTCGCCTGTTGGGACAATTGCTGCTGTTTCAACCATGAGAATGATAGCCTTTTCCGGCGCACGGGTGCGATGAACGATGCCTTTAGGAACGACAAATCCTTCTTTGGGTTTAAGCTCAATTGACTTGTCTTCCAAGTCGATAATGAAGTGCCCGTCTAACACAAAAAAGAACTCATCATCATCGTCATGCTTGTGCCAATGATATTCGCCTTGCATAATCCCTAAACGCACGACAGAGTCGTTTACTTTGCAAAGCGTTTGGTTATACCACTGGTCGCTACAGTCCCTAATAAGCCTAGGAACATCAACGACTTCAAGCATTGGAAACTTGATATCTAGATAGGTTGCATAAGGGTAAGAGGGTGAGTCGTTCATTGCATACTCCTTGGTGCTCAAAGGTTGATTAATCCTGAATTCTAGCGATCGCCAACCCATCGCAGAACTGAAATGTTCCTATTAGACGGGTTCCTTCTGGGTTCAGCTTTTCCTGGTTCAACAATAGGTACCGCAATTGAGCTGGATCAAGTTACAGGATCAATTGCTTCCATGAGCAACATCGATATAAATGAGGATATTACCGAGCGGCGATTCCGTTCCCATCATCGCCGTTCTACATAAAGCCGAAGTTCCTGGGCCATGCGCCGCATTCCCTGCAATTCATCCTTCCGCACAAAGGGTAGGAAGAATGCCACCAACCGTCCGGTGAAGCGCACCACATGGGTATAGCGCGTGCGACCGCTCCCCATGTCTTGTAACTCAAAGCTATGTTCGCTGCGAAAGCCAGGCGCTGAGTAGATCCATTGCAGGCTGCTACCTGGCTGCAGAAGCGTCACGAGGGGTTCGATTTCCGTTTCGGTTTCGCGGGGGGTGCGTCTCAAGGAGAGACGGACAGCAGTATTTTCGCGAAAGGGTTGGGGGGGTGAGAGGTCGTAGAGATAGGTATTCCACCGCAACCATTCTTCTTTGCGAATGAGGGTGTGCCAAACCGTGCGGCGGGGCGCGCGAATTTCGATATCGGTATAGAGACTGGGCATATCACCGTAAATAGGTCAGACATAGGGTCGCGTAGGTCGCAAACTTCTAGGCAGAAATGGAGGGCCTCAGTACAGGACAAAACCCAAAGAATCCCTGATTTTATGTGGCGCGGGCGGTGCCCGCACCACATAAAATCAAGGGTTTGAGTAAGGATTCAATTTTTTGTCATGTACTGAGATGGAGGGCAGGTGTTTGACATAGATGCGATCGCAGCGTTCCGTTTCCACTCCAGTACTGGGGGAGTATCCAGTGGCTTCGTAGAGTCGGATGGCTGCTTTTAGCACCGATGCCGTTTCTAGCCAAATCTGTTGATAGCCCGTTTGGGCAATAGTGCGTTCTAACTCGCTCAGCAAAAACCGTCCCAAGCCTTGCCCCCGAGCCGATGGATGTAAATACATTTTGCGGATTTCGACCGCCTGTTCTCCCCGTTTGATGGGATAGAAAGCGGCTGTTCCTACTAGCTGCTGGGCTTGCTCTACCACCCAGAACTGTCCGCCCGTTTTCTGATACGCCTCTTCCACATGCAACACATCCCAATCACTATCGTCGGGATCGCTCTTTAATCCATACTCAGCTAGTACTGTAGCAATTAGGTTGAAGGCGGGTTGGCGATCGCCCGGTTGCCAGTCTCGAATCTGAAAATCCCGATAATGCATTGTCGTGCCCACCCTCGTTTTTCTCCCCATCCAAGCAATCACCCCCATCATGCCAAAGATCCCCAAGGATGCTCGAAAAGTCTTGAAAGAGCTGTCTATTTCTATACCAAGAGATCGGAACTTTCCAATTAGCTGTGAATGCGGGGTTCGGGGTGCAGGGTTGAGAGGATGGCGCTTTCTACCGTTGCAAGCTCTTCAAGGCGCTGGTTGACAATGGGGCGATCGAACTCCTGCGTTGCTAACGTCCAGTAAATGCCATAGTGGCGTGCCTCAGAGGCCATCAACCCCCGGTAAAAGGCGGCGAGTTCGGGATCTGGGCAGTGGGCAGCAAGGAGGCCCAAGCGTTCGTGGCTGCGGGCTTCGATCAACCCCGAAACGAGCAATAGATCCAGCATCCGCTCCGGTTCATCCCGGCGTACTTCGGCCTTGAGCTTGGCTCCATAGGGGGGCGCAGAGAGTGGAGCCAGGGGAATGTTGCGCCGCTCTAGCCATTGGTTCACCTGCTCGAAGTGCTGCAGTTCTTCCTGGGCGATCGCCGTCAATGCCTTCACCAGCAGACGATTGGACGGATAGCGAAACATCAGGTTGAGGGCAACGCTAGCGGCTTTGCGTTCGCAGTGGGAATGGTCGAGTAGAACCGTGTCGAGGTGGGCGATCGCCTGCTCTACCCAGGCCGCAGATGTGGGCGATTGCAGGAACTTGATGGTTTTCGGCGTCAGGGTGGTCACGATAGCGATCGGTGATGGGTAGAAGATTCAGAGGATTTTCTTGCGACTTGGAATGACTCGACTCAGCCTTCCTCTTGATTCTATTCGGTGGTTCGTCAGGGTACGGCGATCGCCTTAAAGTCAGCCGAATCCGCTCGGGTTGCTTCTAATACCAATTCTACAAAAACCAAAACCAGATTATTTTTTGAAAGCCGCGCAGTGCGCGGCTTTCAAAAAATAATCTGTAGTGGGTTCTTAGCGAATTATTAGTATAAGTAGGTAGTTGAACATGCTCTGAGTCGGTTGTGGTTGAGGCACGCTGGCGCAGCCTTTCTGAAGACAAGAACCCAACACCCGCATAGGTTGCGCGTTGCTAACGTC
>JBCBSJ010000224.1:0-4870 GCA_039819245.1 Cyanobacteria bacterium J06638_20 | reverse complement strand
CGGGCAACCCTGGTTCCTCCGGAAACTCGCTGGGGAGGTCATACATCGTGGGCAGCGTTTCGCGGGGCGATCGCGGCGGATCGACCTGCTCCAACTGAGGTTTTTGAGGAATAGCAGCCATAGCAACCCTCAGAGAATTTTAGATTTTGGATTTTGGATTTTGGATTGCGAGAGAAATACCCCTCGATCTCTTCTAATTCTAAAGACTCCACTCATCCATCTATCTGCGTCCATCTGCGTCCATCTGCGTTCCCACATCCGTCAACTGGCGATACAGTGCCGTTACAACTGGGCTGGGATTTGCCCCCTGGAGATTGTCGGGGTTTTGCCAACTGAAGGGAGCTTGCTTTTCTGCTGCCATCCACAACAGCCGTCGGGCGCGGGTCATGGCGACATAGAGCAGGCGATATTCTTCCGCTAGCTTGAGGTAGTCGGCCTGTAGCGTGGCGTCGGCGATCGCCGGAAGCGGATACTGCTGATGCACCAGAGCACGAATTTGGGCGCGGGTGACTTCGGCGGGGCTGAAATTACCCAGAAAGTTTCCCTGGGGCGGAATCCAGGGTTTTCCTGGGATCATATCCTCCTGCAAAAACGGGAGGAACACGACATCCCAGTCCAAGCCCTTAGCCTTGTGCATGGTCATGATGGTGAGCTGACCGGGGCGAGTGTAGCGGGCATCAGTATCTGTCTGCACGGGCTCAAAGCGCTCCGCACGGACGATCTCTCCCAGCGCCGCGAGAATGCTGGCGAGGGATTGGTCGAAGGTCGTTTGGCGGGAAAGGCGGGCGGCGAGCTTGTCGGCGGTGGCCAACTCCGTTTGGGTATAGCCCAGGGTCAGCGCCAGGAATGGGATGAGCTGGTAGGGCGGCAGTTCCAGTCGAGCCCGCAGGAGATTATTGCAATAGCGGCGAGCGGTTTGCACGGGTTCCTCCTGGGGCGGGTCGAGGACGCCGGGAAACAGCACTTGCTCTGGACTAGCGGTAAAGGGATTGAGATCCTGGCTGGGCACCAGTTGACGGCTGACCAACACCCGCAAAGCCGCCTTGAGGTAGTCGGGAGAATGGGGACGCTCAAGGAATTGCAGCAGCGCATAGATTTCCGCCGGAATATGGGAATGGCGATCGCGCTCTCCCACCTCATATAGATCCAAACCCAGCTTTTCCAGGTCGATACCAATGCCATGGGTTTGGGGCGATCGCAACACATCGGCCACGAACTTGCCCTGGCGATTCTCTCTCACCAGCACAGCCATGCGCGTCTCTGCATCCTGACGAAACAGGGTCGCGACCCGCTGCGCAATCAGCGTGACCGAGCGAATGGGATCGGGGGGAAAGCGAATCTCGACACCCTCGCCGATGGGGGCAGGATTCGCATCGCGCTGCGGATCGTCATTGGGAACCGGATAGATGTGCTGCGGGCGAAAAGGTAAACCCACCTCAGTCGCCGCAACCTCGCCCGCGCCACACCGCTGGTTCACCCAATCCAACATGAAGTTCGCACTGTGAATAATGACGGGACTGCTCCGTCCCGCCTGATCCATTTCCGCCAGCCGTCCCTGGTTCTGACATTGGGCACAAAACTCCCGAAAGAAAATGGGGTCGGCAGGGGTAAAAGTCGAGTTGATGGCCTGGTTGGGGTCACCCACCCTCACCAAATTGCGCACTCCGGTCGTGGGTTGGGTCGCCAAAATTTCCAGCAACCGCGTTTGTAGCGGCGACGAGTCCTGGGCTTCATCCTCAAACACTGCATAGAGTAGGCTCTGCCAGGTTTGCCGTGCCCCCTCATCCACCAGCACCCGCAACGCCGCCAAAATCATGTCGTCGTAGTCGATGAACTGCCGCTGCTGCAACAGTTCCTGGTAGTTTTCGTAGAGTCCAGCGGCGATCGCCAGCAAGTCATAGTCCATTTCCCCATCGCCCACCGCTGCCTCCAGCTCTTTTGCTGCCTGCCGCAGCACCGTTGCCGACAAGCCCGAGCTTTTGGCCTCCCGAATGGCGGTATGAGCCAGCGCAGGCAAAATTTCCGTGCGTAACACCGACTGTCGTCGCAAACGCTCCGTTTCCTCCCCATCGAAGCTCATCCCCTCCACCAACGGCAGGTACAGCGCTGGATTGGCCGTAATCCACTGTTCCACGCTGGTGCGAATCAGGCGATGGCTTTGATTCGGAGAAATGAGCGTGAGCCGTTCCAAGGTCAACCCCGACAGATCAGGATGGCGGCTGGCGATGTTCAATGCCAGCCCGTGCAGGGTATACACCGCAAAGCCGCTGATGGGCAACCCCAGCTCCTGCAACGTTTGCCGCACCTTGAGGCGCAGGTTTGCCGCCGCCGATCGCGTAAAGGTTACCAACACGATCTGCGTATCAGGCACCGGAGCGCCCGGCGCGGCCTGGAGATAGCGGCTTCCTAGCAGAATGGCCGTGGCGATCGCCATTCCCGTCGATTTCCCTGCCCCCGGCACCGCTGACACCGCCAACGGGCCTCCGCTCCACTCAGCCAGCGCCCGCTGCCCCAGCCGCAACTGCCGCTGCAACTGTTGCAACTGACCTGTAAGTTCCTGATGCCGCTGTTCAATATCTAAGCGCGCATTGACCATCGTGCGATCGCCCCACATCATCCCAAGCACTGTACTTTCGCTAATTCTGTTGGGTCCGAAAGTACAGCGGGTGTAGGTCTAGTCTAAAGCAGTCAAGAAAAACCGAATGACTAGAAAACTGGTGAGGATCACCTTCGAGGCTTTAAAGGCTTATAGGTGATGGGTTATGTGGAGCGATCGCCTCTCTTATCCACCAACACCCGTCTCCACTCCTCCCGGATTTTCTGGCGGCAAATTGGGATTACGCTCCCATTGCACAACAACCACAGACGAGTTGCCAGGAGCCGGAAAAATATTCAGAAACATAAGTGTCTTTTCCGCATCTGCAACTTCGTACAGATCCCCTTCGCCATACTCTCCGACAAGCTGCATAGTCATTTGCTGTTGCGCAAACTGACTTTCCAACCGTGCAATTAATTCCTCAGCTCGGAGCGGTAGGCCCTGATTGTCGCCACCATCATGCCAATCAATACCAATAATTCCATCAACCCAGTATGCTGAATTCCGGGTATCGTTCCTGGCTTGATCGGGGTCTGAGAAGTAAGCTGTTTCCGTGCCACGGAAATAGCTCAAAGGCGGTGCAAACCCTGTATTACTGCCCATTTCACCAAAGCTTCCAGATAGCTCAGTACGGGCAGCAGCGATCTCTTGGGTCAAGTCCTCGACGGGTTCTCCGTCCTCACCACCGCCCGCTGCATATTCGGTTTCGTCTGGCGTGGGTGTTGCTTCGGGGGTGGGTTCCGGCGTGGCCTCCGGGGTCGGCTGGGGAGCAGGGGCAGGATTGGCTTGCGGAATGGGTGTGAACGCGGGGGTTGGAGCTGGAGTCGCAACAGGCGTAGGAGAGGGTTCGGGCGGAGGCGCTTGCAAGGCAGACAATCCAATCATGTCCTCCTCTTCTAGTTCCACCTCCTCTTCCACCTCTTCCATCTCTTCCTCTTCCAACACTTCTTCGGAAGACACGGGCACCATTAACACCAATCCATGCAGCAGGATGGAGATCAGCAGCATGGGCCGAAAAAACTTGACCCAGGACGCGCTCTGGCGCTCATACTTTTCGTATCTGTAGGGCGATAAAGGTTCCATTCGTCTTCAAAAAGTAATGGGATGAGTTGGGTGGTCTAACAGGCGATCGCGAGTTGGATATCAGCGAAAAATCCTTGGAGTAGTGACAAGCCACTACCCCAAGGAAGCGAGACCATTTGTTCTCTCAATCAAATGGAGAATCTAATAGGACTTACGCATTTGGAACGAAAAACCAAAGGCTTTTGATGATTTTTGGGGCGCAGAGCGCCCCAAAAATCATCAAAATGCGTAAGGCCTGTCTAACTGAGAAAAGGATCGAGATTATTCGATACCTTCCAGTTCCAGCAGGTCTTCGATGCTGACGCCGATTGTATTAATGCCACTACCAAATACGGTGCCAGTCTTGCCATCACGCAAGTTTGCGCGGGCTCTATCGTAGGCTGTGTCAGGCAGGGGAACATAACCTACTTCCAAAGCCAAATCAGAACGGCTGAGGTAGTACTCAACAAATTCACGTACAGCCAGGTTGTTTTCCACTGCATCCGCATTCACATAGATGAACAACGGACGAGAAAGAGGCACATACTCATTGGCCTCAACAGCTCCAACACCAGGTTGTACTGCTTCACCCGTATCGGGGTTCACGATTGCGACCGAGTTCAGACGCTCTTGGTTTTCCAAGTAGTAGGCCAAACCGAAGTAACCGATAGACCCTTCATCGTTAGCTACACCCTGTACCAACACGTTGTCATCTTCACTGGCCGTGAAGTCAGCTCTGCTCTCACCGCCATCACCATTGATAGCTTCGGTGAAGTAGTCGAAGGTGCCGGAATCCGTTCCAGGACCGTAGAGTATTAAATCGAGGTCGGGGAAGGACGAATCAACCTGATTCCAGTTAGTGATGACACCCTGCGCTTCAGGTGCCCAGATGGTGTTCAGTTGCTCAACGGTCATCTGGGTAGCCCAGGTATTTTCTGGGTGAACCACAACCGTCAGCGCGTCATAAGCAACAGGCAGTTCAATGAAACTAACACCACCCTCGCGGCATGCCTCTACTTCTTCTGGCTTGATAGGGCGAGACGCATTGGAGATTTCAGTTTCGCCAGCGCAGAAGCGACGGAAACCACCGCCTGTACCAGATACACCCACTGTGACGTTGGCAGAAGGATCGCCACTCATGAACTCTTCAGCTACAGCTTCGGTGATTGGGAACACCGTGCTGGAGCCATCAACCCGAATTTCATCAGTTTG
>JBCBSJ010000223.1:0-4880 GCA_039819245.1 Cyanobacteria bacterium J06638_20 | reverse complement strand
GTCATCCTGCCCCGGCTCGACCACGAGAAGCTCTATATCTTTCTTGATGAAATCGATAGTTTGCTGGGGTTGAACTTTCCCTCAAACGACTTTTTCGCGCTTATTCGATCCTTTTACGAAGCACGTTCGAGCATTGCGGACTATCGTCGGTTGGTATTTGCCCTATTTGGTGTGGTCGCTCCGGCTGATCTGATTCGCGCTCCGCAACGCACACCGCTTAATATCGGTCGCATGATTTCTCTGGAAGGCTTTAGGTTTGAGGAATCCCAACCGTTAATTCAAGGGTTAGGACGCTATGTACAACACCCCGAAGCCGTATTCCAGGCCATTTTAGATTGGACAAACGGGCAACCCTTCTTGACCCAAAAGCTCTGTCAGATTGTCGTGAACCAGACTCAGTCGGTGAGCTGGAACGGATCCGGCATGGAGTCTGGCGACATCAACGAATGGATCGCCCAGTTGGTGCAGCGACAGGTGATCAATCACTGGGAAGAGCAGGACGACCCAGAGCACTTGCATACAATTAGCAATCGCATTTTAGGTCATGCGGAACGGGCAGGGCGTATCTTGGGCATTTACCAGCAGGTGTTACAGTCCAGCGCCCCATCGGCAGCTCCCGTAGCAGCAGATAGCAGCCGAGATCAAATTGAACTCCGTCTGTCAGGCCTCGTGACCCAACAAGCAGGGCATCTGCAGGTATATAACCGCATCTATCAGTCGGTTTTTGACCTGTTCTGGGTGGATCAGCAGATGAGCCAACTGCGACCCTATAGCTCGGCTCTACGCGCTTGGTTAGACCAAGAGGATCCGGCATGGCTGCTGCGGGGCAATGCCCTGACCGAAGCCCAGACGTGGACCCATGGAAAGCGGCTGAGTGACGAAGACTATCGCTTCTTGGCCGCCAGTCAAGAATTGGCTCAACAAGAGATGCGGCTGCAATACGAAGCTGAACGTAGCCGAGAAATGCAAGCTCGACTGCTCCAGGAACGCAAAAGTGATCGACTGCAACGGGTTTTGCTGGTCATCGTCAGTGGCACCCTAGCGCTGGTTTCGGTGTTGGGGCTGACGACTTACTGGCAATATCGGCGGGCGATGCTCAGCAGTATTCAGGCAACGACGCAGGTGGCGGAAGCCCAAAGCGCAATGAACAAGCCACTTACTGCGTTGCAGAACGCGATCCAGGCTACGCAGCAACTCCAGTTCTTGGGAACAGCAGACGACGAGACGCAGCGGTTAGTGCAGTTGACGTTGCAACGAACGGTCTTGAATAGCCTAGAGCGCAATCGGTTGCGGGGCCATGCCGGGGATATCTACGATGTTGCCGTCAGTCCCTCTGCCGACTGGATTGCTACGGCTGGAGACGATAGGACGGTGCGCTTATGGGATGGGCAGGGACAACTGCTCGAAACCCTGGAATCTCATACGTCTGCAGTCTCGGCACTTGCCTTTAGCCAGGATGGTCAGGCCTTGATCACCGCCAGTTGGGATGCTTCGATCCAAATCTGGTCGCTTCAAGCTGGGCGTTTTGGCCCGACACCCCAGCAGGTTGTATCGGCGCATGCAGGGGGGGTGCGCGATATTGCCGTGAGTGCAGATGGCCAATGGCTGGCATCGGTAGGGCTGGATAACACGGTCAAGCTGTGGCGCTTGGGATCGAAAGAAAACGGAGGCTTGGAGCTGCAATTGGCCATGACGTTGGATGGCCATCAGGATAATGTGCTGGCTGTTGTGTTTAGCCCAGACAGTCAAATCATCGCGTCTGCCAGTGCCGATCGCACGATCAACCTATGGTCGTTGCAGGGCGATCGCCTCCAAATCCTGGAAGGCCATGACGATCGCATCTGGTCGGTGGCCTTTAGCCCCGATGGGGAGCAGTTAGCGTCGGCGAGTCGCGATCGCACCGTGCGGCTATGGCAGCGCCAGCCTGACAATACCTACGTTGCCGTAAAAACCTTAGACGGACACCAGGAAGAAGTGCTGGGTCTGGCCTTTAGTCCTAATGGCGAGCTATTGGCGTCGGCGAGTCGCGATCGCACTATCCGCCTTTGGGCGAGCGATGGGGAATTTCTCCGCTCATTGGTGGGTCACGACGACGAAATCTGGGCCGTCACCTTTACCCCCGACAGTCAGACACTTCTCTCAAGCAGCGGTGACAATACCGCCCGCCTCTGGCAACTTGATCATCCCCTGATCGATCGCTTATATGGCCATCCAGCACGAGTGGTCAGGGTACGCTTTCAGAAGATTCCAACTGACTCTCCAGACAGCGATCGCCAAACCCTGTTTTCCCTAGACGAAAACGGTCGGTTGCATGCCTGGGATTATGAGCGGATTCATCAGTTTCCAGCCAACTATAGCCTGGTACAGCCAGAGACCGGGACGCAGGCAAATTGGGATCTGGCCCTTCATCCAGAGGAGCAGCTAATTGCGGTTCCTAATGGTCGGGCGATCGATCTTCTGTCGAACGATGGTTCCTTGGAAGCAACTCTCACTGGCCACCAGGGCGAGGTTTGGGGACTGCGCTTTAGTCCAGATGGTGAGTATCTGTTATCTACCGGAGCAGACAACACCCTACGTCGCTGGCACCGCGATGGCACCGCTGACCGCACCCTGTTAACCCACGACAGCACCATCTGGCAAATCGATATTAGTCCCGATGGGCAACAAATTGCCGGAGCCACCTCTGATGGAACCATCTACCTCTGGGATTGGCAGGGTCGCCAGATTCGCACCCTGGAGGGGCATGAGGATGAGGTTCTGACGGTACGCTTTAGCCCCGATGGCCAACATCTCCTATCAGGGAGTCGTGATCAGACGGTTCGGCTATGGGAGGTGGAAACGGGTATGCTCCTCACGACTCTAACGGGTCAGACGGGGGCGATTACTGAAGTCGCCTTTAGTCCGGACAGCACTTTGTTCGCTGCCGCTAGCTTCGACACCACCGTCAGCCTCTGGACCCGCGAGGGCGACTGGCTCACCCAGCTCACCCAGCACGATGGCTCCCTCTATAGTCTGGACTTTAGCCCCGATGGCCGTTGGCTCGCCACCGCCAGCATCGATCGCACCCTCATTCTCTGGGATCTAGACGCAATCCTGGATGGTGATATCCTCCTCGCCCAAGGATGCGCTTGGCTAGAGGCGTATTGGGCGACTCATGCTGACGAAGGTAACGAGGTAAGGATAGGGTGCTCTCAGTAGTGCCTTGGATGTCCCAGTAACCTCGCGCAATATACTGCAAATGTTTCTGTTAGGGATCCACACCACCTCAAAAGCTGGAAATAGTTCACTGCCAATTTGAAAAAGTAAAAAATCCTTTCGCAAATTGCCCGACATGCAGCAGCCAGGAAACAAGGAAAACAAGAGGCAAGAAAAGATAAAAGCGATCGCCCATCGTCTCTACGTAAACCGCCGAGGCCTACAACAAGTACACAACCCACAGCAGGCGCTCAAAGACTGGATGAGGGCTGAACGGATTGCCAAGAACCCGTTGAGACAATCACTATTCTTCCTCAATCAACCTCTCATCACCTCAGAGCGATTTCTCGAATCTTTACTTTCCTGGTTAAAGCAAGCTGCTTTACTAGAAATATTGGGACTGCTAGGCAATCTAGGCTTAATCATTGCAGTATTGCTCTACTTTGGGACTGAAAAGCAGCGGCGTGATATTGAAGTTTATACAGCTTGGCAGACTATTACTTCTGCCTATGGTCAACCGGGGAATGGAGGGCGTATCCGGGCACTCGAATTCCTCAATGCCTCTCCTGGAGCTAGCTGGCGACGACGTACTTTTCCCTTCTGTAGACGATCCATAATTTGTTGGTTCTGGCCATCAGAAAGTTTACAGGGTCTAGATGTCTCAGGGGCAACACTACGTCATATCAACTTGGAAGGGGCAACACTAGTGGGAGCTAACTTAGAAGGAGCTAATCTTGGATATGCCAACTTGGAGGAGGCTATTCTATTAGAGCGTGTTTGAAAAGGTCTCTGGAGCGTAAAAAAGCTCACTCGGTATAAGCTGCAAATAACACCAACAGCACCGAGAGAGCAATGATGAGTACAGTGTATCCGAGTGATCTAACCGCTGAACAGTTTGCCTTACTAGAAGAGTTCATCCCCCCGGCTAAACCTGGAGGGCGTCCTCGGACGGTCGCGATCTGGGCGGTGCTCAATGCGATTCTTTACATCTTGGTGGAAGGGGTGCGCTGGCGCTCCTTACCCGGGGATTTTCCCCCTTGGCAGACGGTCTATACCTACTTTCGCTCGTGGCGTAACGATGGGACGTGGCTTGCCATTTATGACCAACTGCGCGGATGGGAGCGGATCGAACAGCATCGCTTCCCGACTCCCTCAGAAGGTGTTTTAGATAGCCAAAGTGTCAAATCCGCTTCTGGGCTTCAGCTGGCGGTGGGTTATGACAGTGCGAAGCGGATCAAGGGGCGTAAACGCTTTGCGCTGGTCGATACCTTAGGGCTCATTTTGCGGGTACAGGTGATGGCCGCGAATGTGGGTGAGCGCGAGGGGGGAAAGCAGGTCCTCCAACGAGCCAAACAACAGATGGGAAAGCAACTGAAACGGTTTCACACCGTATGGGTGGATGGGGGCTTTGACGGCGCTCCCTTCTTAATGTGGGTGATGGACAGCTGTCGTTGGATTGTTCAGGTGGTCTTGCGCCCAAACGATAGTCCAGGATTTGTGGTGGTGAAAAAACGGTGGGTGGTTGAGCGCACCTTTGGTTGGCTCATGCAGTGTCGGCGGCTCGTTCGAGATTATGAGCAGTTGCCAGAAACCTCAGAAACCTTCATCTACATAGCGATGATCCGTATCTTGGTGCGGCGATTGGCCTAATCGGCACTCCGTATCCGTGTTTTCAAACACGCTCT
>JBCBSJ010000222.1:0-4901 GCA_039819245.1 Cyanobacteria bacterium J06638_20 | reverse complement strand
CATAGAAATACACCCTCAGACGGAGTTCGGCACAATGGCGCATAAGAAAGGAACAGGTAGTACCCGCAACGGTCGGGATTCAAATGCTCAACGGCTTGGTGTCAAGCGGTATGGTGGTCAGGTTGTCCGAGCCGGGAATATCTTGATTCGCCAGCGTGGAACAAAGGTTCACCCCGGCGCGAATGTTGGACGGGGTAAAGACGACACCTTGTTTGCCCTAGTTGATGGCATCGTTACATTCGAGCGTAAAGGCAAGAGCCGCAAGAAAGTCAGCGTTTATCCTGCTGCAGAGACGGCATCGGTCTAAACAGCCTTACCCGAACGCGCAGCGCTTTGGTCATTCGTCCCGCGATATGGAACCAAACTAGCTGTGGTGATTTGGGGTTCTGTTGGAACAAAATCCTTTAAACTTCTAGCTTCTCAGGCTTTATCCCTACATCAGATTGAGGATGTTGCAATCTAGCCTGGGAAGCTTTCGCTATGGATAGGGAATCCTACCTTAACTGCGTTCTATGGCCGTACGCAGTTTGATTAACGTGAATTCGGGAAAACGAATCTGACGGTTGAATCCGCGCCTAGCCTAGCCAAACCTCGCGATCGCGCGCCATCAAGGGTTTACAAACCATAGATTCGCTCAGTCCGCAATGGCGGACTTCACTGCTTATAGCCACGACTTTAGCCAGGAAGTTATCCCGAAGTAACGTTAGATTAAGAACAGCTTGTTATTTTCAGTAACGTGCTGGGTAACTTTCCAACATATGTTTGGCCAAAATTATGTTTGGCTAAACTACATTCTGGTTTACGCAAGAACGTAGCGCTATAGCGCACCCCAGAGAAAGCGAGAAAACCCTTCGATCGATTGCATGAACCCGCGACAAATTCGCGTGGAACAATCTGCTGAAACTCTCAGCAGATTTGAGTAAGCTGATCCAATGGGAGGTTTTCGTGGCTTGCTCTGGTTTTCTATGCTGTCGATAGACACCCTTGTTTAGAGTGGAATCATTTTGAAAATTTTTCAAGCGCTTCAACCCTCTGTCCGGCGGAACCTTCTAACCCTCTTCGTTGCAGGTCTATTATTTTGGGCAGCACTTTCGGCCATGTTGCCAGTGTTGCCCCTCTATGTGCAGTCGCTCGGCGGAACAGGACGAACCATCGGCTGGGTGATGGGGGCATTTGCCATTGGCCTACTCGGAACACGATCATCCCTGGCGCAGCTAGCAGATATGCGGGGGCGCAAGATTGTGCTGATCATCGGGATTCTAGCTGTGGCGATCGCCCCCTTCTGCTACGGGCTTACCGACTCGTTTATTGCCTTGGCAGCCATCCGTGCGTTTCACGGCATCAGCATCGCCGCGTTTGCGCTCGCATTCAGCGCCTTGGTCATCGATCTATCACCGCCGCAAAATCGGGGTGAGTTGATTGGCTATATGAGCCTGGTCACCCCCATCGGGATGGGATTAGGGCCTGCCTTAGGGGGCTTCCTCGAATCGCAGTTTGGCTTTAACGCCACATTCGTAGCTGCAGGAGTGCTGGGCTTTCTCGGGTTCTGCTTCACGCTCCAGGTCAAAGAACCATCCCGTCCGCCCCAGACTCAAGCACAACCTTCTTTTAGCTTCTGGAGCAAGTTGGGCGATCCCCGTGTCCGTGTCCCAGCCTTGATGCTGTTGATGGTGGGATTGTCCTTTGGTGCCCTCACAACCTTTGTGCCATTGCTGGTGGATGAAGCGCAGATTGATGTGAATGTGGGCTTGTTCTATACGATGGCGGCGATCGCCGGATTTACCCTCAGGCTTTTGGTCGGTCGCGCCTCCGACTTCTATGGACGAGGCCCCTTCATCAGCATTAGCTTGGTATTGTTTGCCCTATCCATGGCAGTCCTATGGGGAATGCAGAGCACCACTGGGTTCCTTATGGCGGGGATACTGGAAGGAGCTGGAGCCGGAACCTTGGTTCCGATGGTAGCTGCCCTGATGGCCGATCGCTCTGCCCCCGACGAACGCGGGCGCACCTTCAGTCTGTGCATGGTGGGCTTTGATTTGGGTATCGCCCTAGCAGGACCATTTTTGGGGGCGATCGCCACACAAACCAGCTATCGCGCCGTTTTCGGCATTGCGACGCTGCTCTCATCCCTGGGCTTAGTGGTCTTCATGGCATTTTCTGGCAAAAATCTTACCCAGTCGGTTCGCTTCGCGCTGGGGCGTAGCCCCGATGTCTACGCCATCGACACCCTGCCGACCTCTATGGTGAAAAATTCATAGTTAACACCATAAGCATGCTGTGCCCACATCTTCAACACACTGCGTAAGTTCTAACCCAATGAATTTTGCAGTCCTCGTAGCGCGAGGACTGCAAAATTCATCCTTGAATTCCGTAAGTCAAAAAAAAAACTCCCGAAGCCTCCAAAAGGCGTAGGGAGTTAAGAATCAGGGTGCATCTACCACTTCACTCTTCCCCTGCTTCGGTAGACCATCCGGAAAACTGTGTTACATTTCTGCCGATTTTCAGCGATCCATATTCAGCATCAATGCTGAGATGAATTCTCAGTCTTGTGCGCTGCGTCACTATCTCATTTGCTATCTTGCGTATGCTATTCCTCAAAGACTTGCGTCATCGCATTCCCCCCATCCCCCTCCAAGATTGACCCATGATCATTCCAGACCCCGACTACCCACACATCGTGCTCTCCTTTGACTACCGGGGATGGAGGATTGAAATCGACCAGGGCGAACTCAATGGCCAAACTACCTACGCTGTCTGGGTGGATTATGACCAGGGGTGCGCTATAGCTGTTCCGTTTGCCTATTCGCGCAGCGAAGCCATCCGCCGCGCCCGCCAATGGATCGATCGCCGCTTAAGTGGAAGGGAAGCAAACTAGGTTTAACCAGTAAGTTGGGCGCCGCCCCTCTGAACCTACAGTGAAACGTGAACCTGTTTTAATGGGTTTACTGCTGTTAGCCTGCATGTTTAGTCGCGGGTGAGAGATGGCGCTGTATTCACCTATTTGTGGGTGCAGAAGGGATTGATCTGCCTCATCACCCTATCTGCAACACTATCACCCTAAAAGGTGAATTCATAACGACTACGGATAACGTTATAATGAAGAGGACTCGAAAGGAGATGCGTCGAAACTCCTTCATCCCTTCAGATAGAACCAGGAATATTTGAAATCATGGTGAAAATTGTTGGCATGGCAGGGAGTCTGCGAAAAGATTCCCACAGCCATCAAGCGTTACGCCTTGCTGCGGATCGGGTGTCGGCATTGGGGGCAGAGATGGAAATTCTAGATTTCCGTGAGATGAATCTCCCCTTTTGCGATGGCAGCAAAGCCTATCCCGACTATCCCGACGTGCGTCGGTTGCAAGATACAGTTGCCGCTGCCGATGGTTTGATTTTGGTCACGCCGGAATATCATGGCAGTGTCAGTGGCGTCATTAAGAATGCACTGGATCTGATGAGCTTTGATCAGCTTTCGGACAAGGTTACCGGATGCATAAGTGTTTTAGGAGGGCAGTCCAACAGCAATGCCCTGAATGACCTGCGGTTGATTATGCGATGGGTTCACGGATTTGTGATTCCGGAACAAGTGGCGATCGCCCAAGCCTGGAATGCCTTCGATGAGGATGGCAATCTGCGCGATCCCAAGCTTGGAGAGCGGCTTGATAAGTTCGCCTATAGCCTGGTGGAAACTACCAAAAAGCTGCGAGGGTTGGTGGACTAATCCTCAAACGAATCAAAAAATGCCCCTAAAAAGAGGCAAAGGAATGCTACATCCCTCTGCCTTTAGTTTTTGACTTCAGTTGTGGAAGATCAGGTTTCGCTGCTGAGGAGTTCGGCGATCGCCTGTTGCTCGACCGGGGTCTCTTCAGGCACATCCACGCGGGTATCGGTGATGAGCCAATCCAGGGCGGCAGCGGCCAAGTCTATGGAAGCTCCCGTTTTGTCGACGCAGTAGCGACCGAACACCAACTTGTCTACCAATCGGACGCCGGGGCCGAGGCGCGAGTAGTCGAAGATGACACTGTTATCCACCGTGGCTCCGGTACAGATGTGGCAGTTGGGACCAATCATGGTCGGGCCAATGATGGTTGCACCATCCTCAATCTCAGTCATGCCACCAATGTAGACCGGGCCTTTGACATCAACCTTATCCCAGTTCACATTTACGTTAATCCCGGTGTAGACACCCGGTGCCACTTCATGGCCAGGAATGTCGACATTCTTCACCTCTCCGGTAAGAACGCTACGAACCGCTTGCCAGTAATCGGGGACTTTCCCGATATCGATCCACTGGAAATCCATCGAAATACCGTAGAAGGGAGCATTATTTTCGACCAGCTTGGGAAAAAGATCGCCCCCAATATCGAAGGGCTCCCCAGAAGGAATGTAATCAAAAATTTCGGGTTCAAAAATGTAGATCCCGGTGTTGATGCTGGTGCTCAACGCTTCTTCAATGGAGGGCTTTTCTTGAAATGCCTTGATACGGCCATCTTCATCAGTAACGACGACGCCGTAGCTAGAAACTTCTTCCCGTGGAACATCTTTCATAATGATGGTGGCGATCGAACCTTTCTCCCGATGCCAGCGCACAGCTTCGGTTAGATCCAGGTCGATTAGGGCATCGCCACACAACACAACAAAAGTGTCGTCGAAGAAGGGGCTAAAGTCTTGAATGCGTCGCATTCCCCCGGCAGAACCAACCGCTTCTCCAACCAGTTCGCCATCAATAATACGCCCTTCAAACGAGTAAGCAATTTGCACGCCAAACCGCAGCCCATCGCGGAAGAAGCTCTAGATTTCGTAGGCGAGGTGGCTCACAATAACCATCACCTCTGTGAAGCTGTGCTGCCTCAACAGCTCTAGCAAAAACTCCATTACGGGCTTGTGCAGAATTGGGATCATTG
>JBCBSJ010000221.1:0-4940 GCA_039819245.1 Cyanobacteria bacterium J06638_20 | reverse complement strand
TTTAGGACGGAGCTAAGAAGAAGCTTTTTACTAACCTCGCACCATTCCTGCCCCAAATCGTTAAGGGTGTAGGTGCATCGTGTTCGTATCACGGTATTGCTTAATCCAGGGATGAATTTTTTGTTTGAAACCGCGCACCGCGCGGTTTCAAACAAAAAATTCATCCCTGGATTAAGCAATACCGTGATACGAACACGATGCACCTACACCCTTAACGATTTGGGGCAGGAATGGTGCGAGGTTAGTAAAAAGCTTCTTCTTAGCTCCGTCCTAAAAAGACGTTTGTCCCAAGAATCGTAAGCCAAACCAGCCAATGACGATGTAGCCAACCGCTAGCAGTAAGCTATTCAGCCCAACTCGGAAGCCCGACTTAAAGGAATCCGTTCGAGTGGCGTCAGCTTCGGTTTCCCGTTGTTCTTGAATTCGCGTTAGTTCCTCCGCCAGACTGGCCTGTGCTTGTTCTTGTAGGAAGGGGTCGATGGTTTCAGGATTCTCGCGAAACTCACGAACTTGATCCGCATCCTCGGCGCTCAGAAGATTTTGAGCGACGGCTTCATCCAATTGTTCATCGGGAGCTTGCAACAACTGCCCAATCTGTAAGCGGCGCTGCTGCACCTGCGCAAGGAGCTGTTGCTGCGCTGCCCCTTCAGCTGCTTCGGCTTCCTGAGTCAGTTGTTCTTGCACCGCAGCGTTGTTCAGTCGCACATTGTTGAGGTGCAACGGAAACAATACGACGTAGAGTAGCCCCAAAATGCTGGCAAGAATCGCGGCCCAAAATCGCAATGTTGCCCAGAGGGGGCGATCGCCCTGCCCAATGCCCGCGCTATTCTCTACCCAGTAGCTAGAAAATAGCAAGGCCAAACCGACCAATGGTACCAACCCGCGATCGACAATTTGCGTCGTAGCGGCCAGTTGCCACACCCGCTCCCCAAACTGGTAGGGAATCGGCAAAATCAACATATCAATCACGGCAGACAGCGTCACAATAATGCCTGCAACCCTTAGAGAAAGGGCGGATAGGCTGCTGAGAGGACGGCTAGCGGGGGAATTGGTTAAATTCATGAAAATCTTTAGAACGGACGAAGTAGACCCTTGTCTAAACACAGACAAAACCCACAGGTCATTAAACACCATGAGAGCCACTCAACGCTAACAAACTCTTAAGAATCGTCTTTTATAAGCCACATGTATTGGGTCACACATGGCTCAAGAAGGATGGTGAATTGGATAGGGGGGTGGCAATTCGCTAGGGCCAAAAATGGGCGATGGATCCAGCCCCGTAATTTGTTGAAATTGCCCGGGAGTTAGGGTGCTGCAAATGGGCTGGTCTTCCCATTGCTTGAGGGTATTGTGTGCCTGCTGTAAAAACTGTAGCCCCCGAATGGGCGGGACTTTGAGCCAGTGATCGACCAGCGTTTCGGCCAGGGACAACTCAATCAATGGCGTTGGATATTGCTCCAGTAGATCAGCGAGGTGCGCCTGAAACATGGTGCAATCGGCTCCATCCAACTGATAGCTGCTAACGATATGGAAAATGCGCTGCCGATTAATGGCCGTCCGAAGATCCATTGACATTTCTACGGTCCATCTATGCTCTCGTGTTACTACGCTCGCCAACAGGGGAAAGAAGATCTGCTTGAAGATAGCGTCCTATCTCCATCGCTTAGAAAATATTTCCGGTATTTTAATGTGGCTTTCCGAAAATAGCTGGATCCGTAAGAATTGGAACACCATTTTTGTCGAGGCGTCAGTTGGTTTGGGGACTTTGCGTCGATTGAGGGCTTTGATGAAGTGCTAGACAATTTTGCTGGCTAGTTATATTCGAAGGAGCGGCGCGTGGGTATTTTACGGAGTAGAGCAGGCGTGAAGTAGGGTAGACGAAATCCTCTCGAAAAGATTGTTAGCCCTGATTTCATCCTGCTTTTGGGGGACGTTTTTGCAATCTATCGCACCATAGATTCGAGATGAGTGCGAACAAAAGTATTGCGAGCGATCGCCTAACCAACGTGGAGCAATCGAGAGTAAGGTTATGAATCGGCGGATTCGTTTTCTGGCAGTTTTTCTGGTGACGCTGGGTGTTTTGTTGGGAGTGACGTGGTTGCTCCGCCCTTCAGCACAGCCAGCTGATTTAGAAGTCGCCTCGCCTCAGCCCGATGCTGAGCTGCAAGTCGAAACCATCGACCCGCCCTATCCCTTCATTTGGTGGGAAGCGGAGCAGCCTGTCGCGACGAATTTCCCGGATAGCAACCCCTTTGCCCCAGCCAATGATGAAGAAGCTGCCGTACTCTCTGATGGCGAGTGGATCGGAGTTGAGGGCGAGTACGGGGAACTGCTGTATTTGGACTACCGGGTTGAGGTGCCTGAGGGCGGCGATTATTACTTTTATGCCCGCAAGTTTTGGCAACATGGGCCATTTCGCTGGCAATGGGATGGTGGCGCATGGCAGGAAACGGGCGATACCTCTTTTCTGATGGATGAGGCGGCGATCCGGGAATTTGTGGAAGTCAACTGGATTCCGTTGGGGCAGGTGGCGCTGACGTCAGGGACTCACGCCCTGCGGGTCGAGCTGTTACGGGATGAAGGTGCGGCAGCGTTTGATTGCTTTGCGCTGACCCAGCATCCCATGGCGGCTCGGGGGAAATTGCAGCCCAATCAGCGCTATACGGCAGATATTCCCGGCTGGGTGGTATTTGACCCAGTGAGTGATCCGTTTACCGAGAGTCCATTGGATTTGCGATCGCTCAACGAACCCACAGCGGGTTCCGAGGGTTGGATTCAGGCGCAGGATGGCCACTTTGTCCATGAGCGCACGGGCAAACCGCTGCGGATCTGGGGGGTGAATGTTGGCACCGCTGTGCTGCCGATGGCAGATGAACAAATGACGCAGATGGCGCGCTTCTTGGCCAAGCAGGGCGTGAATATGGTGCGCTTTCATGGGCGGATGACACCAGAGGAGGAAATGATACTGGACGAAGGGATGCGCGATCGCCTCTTTGCTCTGGTTGCCGCCCTCAAGCAAGAAGGCATTTACACCAAGCTCTCGCTGTATTTTCCACTGTGGTACAGGCTCCAGGATTTTGGCTACGACGGGCAACATCCTTTCGGCCTCCTCTTTTTCAATCCCACGTTTCAGGCCCAGTATCAAACCCTGTGGCGAGACTTACTGACCCCCGTCAACCCCTACACGGGGCTGGCGCTCAAGGATGATCCCGCCGTGGCGATCACCGAATTGGTGAATGAAGACTCCCTGTTTTTCTGGACCTTCGATCCCGACGCCAACTTGCCCGAGGAACAGCGGGAATTGCTTGAGCGGCAGTTTGCTGATTGGTTAATTGAGCGAGAGGGTTCCCTGGATCTGGCGCTGTCGTCATGGGGTAATACCGATGCCAGGGTGGCGGCAGATCGGGTTGCCGTTTGGTCGGCAGGGGCGATCGCCTCCGAGTCCAACAGTCCCCGCGCCCAAGCCACGGCGCAGTTCCTAGCGGATCGGCAGACACGCTTTTTCGCCGAGATGCAGCAGTTCCTCAAAGAGGATTTGGGCTATGGCGGTTTGGTGCTAGCGTCGAACTGGATTACAGCGGATGCCCGTACCTTGGGGGCGTTAGACAAATACACCAATACCGTTGGTGATTTGATGGATCGCCACGGTTACTTCGGCGGCATGCATGAGGGGGAACGGGCATCCTATGCCTTGAGCGAGGGCGATCGCTATCAAGATCAATCCGCCCTGTTGTTGGAAAATCCGTCGCGGGATGATGGCGACCGCCCCCTCAGCCTGCCATTCATGGATGTGCAGTATGACAACAAGCCCTCCATCGTCAGCGAAATCAACTGGTCGATGCCCAACTACTTCCGAGCGGATTTTCCCGTCCTGCTTGCTGCCTATGGGTCGTTGCAAGAGACCGACGGATTTTTCTTCTTTGCCACCAACGTGGTGCGCTGGGATCAGCAGTTGGGCAAGTTTGCGATCGCCTCGCCGGTCGTGATGGGTCAATTCCCGGCCACCGCCCTGATCTATCGCCAGGGTCGCTTGCAAGCGGGGGAACCAGTTGTCACCCTCGATCGCTCAGTCGAAGCCATCCAAACTTTGCAGGGCGTCCCCGTCGCCGCACCAGAAAACTTGGATGCGTTGCGGGAAGCGGATCTCCCTGCTGATGGGGAAGCGCCCAGTGCAGATCAGGTGATTGACCCGGCCGCATTTCTCGTGGGACAGGTGCGGCTCAACTACACCGAGACGCAGGATGTAGCGCAAATCGAGGAACTATCGGCGTTTCGCGATCGCCCCGCCCATCAAATTCGCAGCAGCACCGGGGAGCTGGTTTGGGATTATGATGATGGCCTGCTCACCCTCAATGCTCCTACTGTGAAAGGAGCCGTCGGGTTCCTGTCCCATGCCGAAACCCTGACCCTCGCTCCCCTCACCCTCACGAGCAGTATGGACTATGGCTCGATCCTGCTGGTGTCTCTCGACAACGAACCCCTCGATCGCTCCGGCAGCATGCTGTTGCAAGTGATGTCTGCCGACGAAAATTTTGGCTGGCAGGTAGATGGAACGACCGAGAGAACCATTCAATCAGTGGGAACGCCACCGCTGGTGGTGAGAGAACTATCGGGCACCCTGAGCCTCGCTCGCCCAGATGCAAGTACCCTTACCGTGACCGCTCTTGATGCCAATGGTTACCCGATCGAAGCCATTGGCAATGCCGCGAATATCCAGCTAGTGGGCGATCGCTTCTACTACTGGATCACGGCAGCGTCAACGAGCTGAACCGCTCCCATCATCGTCACGAGGGGCGATTGGCACAAAAATAATCCTTACGAACTGCATGGGGGATCGAAGGGAAAGTTTTACACTGGGCAAGTAAGACATACTTTTCCCAAGAGTTGAATGCCTAGAGTGGGCAACCTCGGGGGGTTTCCTTTCTACCACACAAATTCCA
>JBCBSJ010000220.1:0-4978 GCA_039819245.1 Cyanobacteria bacterium J06638_20 | reverse complement strand
TCGTTTCCTAGCCCACCACTCGCTCTGTCATTACCATTGCCGCCAATCAGGCGGTCGTTGCCACCATCACCAAAGAGTTGGTCGTTGCCGTTATCACCGGCAAGGCGATCGCCACCGCCGCGCCCCCTGACGATGTCATTGCCCGCCAGAGCGAAGATCACATCGCGCCCGTTGGTGCCGGTTAGGTTGTCATCACCGGAAGTGGGACGATCATCATCGCGGATGGTGCCAATCCCTTCGGCATCGCGTAATACCGCATTAGTGGGATTGCGAAGGGTAACGACAAAGGTTTCATTTGTTTCTGGTTGTATATCACCCAAAATATTGACGGTAAGAGTGGCAGTGGTATCTCCAGGGGCGATCGTCAAGGTGCCGCTGGTGGCGGTATAGTCGCTGCCACTAGTAGCGGTGTCATTGGAAACGGCGAAATCAACGCTGACCGTTTGAGTGCTGGTATTGGAAAGGGAAACTGTGAAGCGAGCCGCTGTTGTTCCAGCATCTCCTTCAGCCACCTGGACATTGTTGATTCGAATCCGGGGAACCGGACGGCCAAACACCACATAACTGGTTCCGGCAGTACTCTTTCCATCGGGGTCAGCACCGGCTGCCCCAATGATCAGGTCATCAATACCATCGCTATTGATATCCCCCACTCCACTCACCGAAATGCTCGAGCGGTCATTTTCGGCGACACCATTAATTGCAAAGCCATTGCTGCTGTTGAGTGCGGACAGGTTGAAGCTTGCTCCAAAGTCGGTTCGACGGCCAAACACCACATAACTGGTTCCGGCATAACTATTGCCATCGGGGTCGGCAGCATATGCCCCGATGATGAGGTCATCAATACCATCGCCGTTGATGTCCCCTGCGGAACTGACAGAATATCCCGAGCGGTCAAGTTCGGCGACACCATTGATCGCAAAGCCATTGCGACCGTTGAGTGCAGATAGGTTGAGGCTTGCTCCAAAGCCTGTCTGACGGCCAAACACCACATAACTGGCTCCGGCAGGGTCGGCACTGGTTGCCCCAATGATGAGGTCATCAATACCATCGCCATTGATGTCCCCCGCCCCACTCACCGAACGACCCGAGAGATCATTTTCGGCGACACCATTGATTGCAAAGCCATTGCTGCCGTTGAGTGCGGACAGGTTGAAGCGCGCCCCAAAGCCTGTCTGACGGCCGAACACCACATAACTGCTTCCGGCAGCACTATTTCCATTGGGGTCGGCAAAATATGCCCCGATGATGAGGTCATCAATACCATCGCCGTTGATGTCTCCCGCGTCACTCACAGAAAATCCCGAGCGGTCCCCTGCGGCGACACCATTGATTGCAAAGCCATTGTTGCCGTTGAGTGCGACCAGGTTGAGGCTTGCTCCAAAGCCGGTCTGACGGCCAAACACTACATAACTGGCTCCGGAATCACTATTTCTATTGGGGTCGGCAAAGGATGCCCCAATGATGAGGTCATCAATACCATCGCCATTGATGTCTCCCGCCCCACTCGCCGAACGACCCGAGCGGTCCCCTGTGATGACACCATTGATTGCAAAGCCATTGTTGCCGTTGAGTGCGGACAGGTTGAGGCTTGCCCCAAAGCCGGTCTGACGGCCAAACACTACATAACTGGTTCCGGCACCATAATTTCCATTGGCGGCGGCAACATATGCCCCAATGATGAGGTCATCAATACCATCGCCGTTGATGTCCCCTGCCCCACTCACCGAACGACCCGAGAAATCATTTCCGGTGACACCATTGATTGCAAAGCCATTGCTACCGTTGAGTGCGGACAGGTTGAAGCGCGCCCCAAAGCCGGTCTGACGGCCGAACACCACATAACTGGTTCCGGCATTATCATTTCCATTGGGGTCGGCACCGGATGCCCCAATGATGAGGTCGTCGATGCCATCGCCGTTGATGTCCCCCGCCTCACTCACCGACAGACCCGAGCGGTCCCCTGTGGCGACACCATTAATCGCAAAGCCATTGTTGCCGTTAAGGATAGAAAGATTTTGGATCGGTTCAAAAGGCATAAAATTTGGCTCCTTAAGACAGGGTGAGAAGAAATAGGCATTCGACCAATGCCTCAAAGCCTTTTGCGAGGCGAACGAGAGAAGAGCGGAGTGAACAAAGGCTCGCTGTTTGGACAGAAGCCTTTCCTGCAGGCGGTTTGCACGATCCTCGCGCTAGAAAAAGCCACAACAAAGGGGCGGCTGGGTTCATACCGATAGCAAGGCATTGCTAGAAAGTCGATGAATCGAAACATCGTTTCGATTCATCCATCACCTTTTCCATACTCAGAATCAGCAACACCGACAGCAGCGGACGGGTACCAAAATAAAGGAACCAAGCCAAAACTCAGTCAGCCGCCCCAATAAATCGAAGCAATAGAAAACCAGATGCTCAGAGACGATGCACAAGCTGGCTGCAGAGAACGACAGTCATGGGTATAGAGAACGATGCCGAAGACAACAAGTTGCAATGCATCGTTTTCAGATTTCACGTAGTCAGGATCTACGTTTATTTCGTAGTCACGATATGGTGACAAAATTAACAAATTCGCTCAGGACGATGCAAGTTTTGCAGAAGTCCTGCCGTTGTTGAAGGCATCATCTTGAATGAGTCAGGAGGCGATCGCTTCCTGACTCTGGGGCGATCGCTCCACAAGATTCTTCAGCCCAAGATACAACCGAATACCTGTTATCAAGAGAAGCAAACCGTTGGCATTTAGCAGAGTGTATTCGCAGCGTGGAATTTAAGGAGCGATCGCATAGGCAGCAGGTGTTTTCAAAATACCCACTGCCTTCGAGAAAGCTGCGTAATTAAACAAAATCGGCGGCGTTGATGTCACCGACGTTGGTATTTTGCAACAGCAGCAAACGCTCGGTGCCACGGGAAATCAGCACATCATTGTTGCGTTGTCGAATCGAGAGTTGCCCAAAACGGATGCCACCGAGGGCAATTTTGTCTTGTCCGTTGGTGAAGTCGGTCACGCGGTCGAAGCCTTGCCCCGGGCGGATGACGATGCGATCGCGACCCGCTCCGGTTGTAATCAGGTCGTTGCCTGCTTCGCCGAGTAAGCGGTCATTGCCTGCCCCACCGCGCAACGTATCATTGCCAAGGCCACCGAACAGTACATCATTGCCCCCCTGCCCGTTGAGGTGATCGCGCCCCGTCCCAGCAATCAGCGTGTCATTGCCCATACCGCCGAGGAGTATGTCATTACCATTGCCTCCCGCCAGATGGTCATTGCCAGAATTGCCAACCAGCCGATCGCGACCCGCGCTGCCCAGGATGCGATCGTTTCCTCGCCCACCAATTGCTGTATCGTTGCCATTTCCACCAATAAGACGGTCATTGCCATCGCCTCCCAAGAGCCGGTCGTTGCCGGCTTCACCTAAAAGGCGATCGCTCCCACCCAAGCCATTCACAATGTCATTGCCTGCCAGGGCAAAGATGACATCGCGCCCATCGGTACCTGTTAGGTTGTCGTTACCAGGAGTGGCTTGGGAACGGCCAAACACCACATAGCTGCTCCCGGCACGATTATTTGCATCGGGGGCTCCAATGATCAGGTCGTTAATACCATCGCCGTTAATATCCCCCACTCCACTCACCGAACGACCCGAGCGATCACCCGGCGCCACGCCATTGAAGGCAAAGCCATTGTCGCCATTGAGTGTGGACAGGTTGAGGCTCGCCCCAAACCCCGTCTGGTTGCCAAACACCACATAACTGGTTCCGGCATCACTATTTCCATCGGGGTCGGTACGGTCTGCCCCAAGGATTAGGTCGTCAATACCATCGCCGTTAATATCCCCCACTCCACTCACCGAAACGCCCGAGCGGTCACCTGTGGCGATACCGTTGATTGCGAAACCGTTGCTACCGTTGAGTATGGATAAGTTGAGGCGCGCCCCAAAACCTGCCTGGCGACCAAACACCACATAACTGGTTCCGGCACCACTATTTCTACCAGGGTTGGCACCGGATGCCCCAATGATCAGGTCGTCGATGCCATCACCGTTGATATCCCCCGCCCCACTCACTGAATGACCCGAGCGGTCATCTTCGGCGACACCGTTAATCACAAAGCCATTGCTGCCGTTGAGTGCAGCCAGATTGAGACTAACTCCAAAGCCTGTCTGACGGCCAAATACCACATAGCTGCTCCCGGCAGAATTGTTTCCATCGGGGTCAGCACCAGAGGCTCCAATGATCAGGTCGTCGATGCCATCACCGTTGATATCCCCCGCCCCGCTCACCGAAACACCCGAGGCGTCATTTGCGGCGACGCCATTGATCGCGAAACCGTTGCTGCCATTGAGTGTGGCCAGGTCGAGGCTTGCTCCAAAACCCGCCGGGTTGCCAAACACCACATAACTGGTTCCGGCACGATTATTGCTATTAGGGTCAGCACCGGAGGCTCCAACGATTAGGTCGTCGATGCCGTCGCCATTGATGTCTCCTGCCCCGCTCACCGAAAAACCCAAGGCATCATCTATGGCGACGCCGTTGATCGCAAAACCATTGCTGCCATTGAGTGCATCCAAATTGAGGGCATCTCCGAAATTCGTCCGGCGGCCAAACACTACATAACTGGTTCCGGCATTCCTATTTCCATTTGGGTCAGCAAGTCCTGCCCCAATGATCAGGTCGTCGATGCCATCGCCGTTGATATCCCCCGCCCCACTTACCGAAATACCCGAGAGGTCATTTATCCCAACACCGTTGATTGCGAAACCGTTGTTACCGTTGAGCGTGGACAAGTCGAGGCTGGCTCCAAAGCCTGCCTGACGACCAAACACTACATGACTGGTTCCGGCTCCAACATTTCCATTGAGACTGGCATAAGCAGCTCCAATGATCAGGTCATCGATGCCATCGCCGTTGATATCCCCCGCCCCACTCACCGAAATACCGGAACGGTCATACTCATCAATACCGTTAAGGACAAAGCCATTGCTGCCGT
>JBCBSJ010000219.1:0-5066 GCA_039819245.1 Cyanobacteria bacterium J06638_20 | reverse complement strand
CAGTGGAACCCCACTTAAAGACCACCTCGATATTAAGACCACCCCACAATTAAGACCAGTTTTCTCCAGTCCCAAGTCCAAAATTCCCATTGACATCAGAGTTAAAAAATTTCATAATTAAGACCACCTCAATATTAAGACCACTTGGGCTGGTCCCAAGGGTGGTCTTAATTGTGGGGTTCCACTGTACATTATTTTGTTATAATTTGGTCGAGGCGATGCTTACTTTGCTCATTAACAGGCGCTAGCGTAGGCACCCCCTGTATCATTTACAATTGATCAAAGTTTGAACCATAACCCATTCTGATGTCAGATTCATTAGCTAACAGTTTAGAAAGAAAAAAAGAAAAAAAACAAGGGAGATAGAAAATTAGAAGGGGAGACTGTTCATGACTGGCAAATATAACAATTAATTATTGTGCACTCATTGCTATATTGACTGATGTAATATCTTTTAAAATAGGAGGTGAATCCATATTCACTATGGGTGTAGACTTTATTAACATCTTGTGTTGATAACTTGTTAAGGAGACTTGGCAACTGGTGGCGTAAACATCTTTCAGCAAAGACATGATGAATCCGTGGGATTAAAAAAGTTTGACCTCTTGTATAGTGTGAATGGGTAGTTTGTTGGGAAATAAGGAAATCTGAAGCAAGAAAATAATGGGGAAGTAAATTGTTACGCAATTTATGGTAGAATTTAGGGAGTTTTAGCTTATAAATGTCTGTTACTCTAAGAATATTTAGTTTTTTAAATAAGGGTTCACTATGTGCATTGTACTTACTTTTCGAAATAATTCTTATTGCTTTCTTTTGTGAGGTCACAAGCCGGTTAGCACTGTGACCCCAGTTAAGTATGCCGTAGTCTAAATGTGGGTTAACTAGTGCAAAGTATAAAATTCTCATAGTATTGATAGGCATAATTTTTTTTATTTTTCCCATTATTCCAATGGCTTTTGAAATCTTTTTTGAAATTTTGTTAAGATGAGAGTGCCATTTTAGATTAGAATCGAGTAAAACTCCCAGGAAATCAAACTCTTGTACACAGTCTATTGTTTGATTATTAATTTTGATTTGTGGGGGAGTAATATTCTTGCTTGCTGGATGGTAGAGCATATATTTGGTTTTGGATATGTTTAAAGACAATTTGTTTAGGTCAAGCCACTTACTAAATTTTGACAGCTCAGCATTTATTAGAGTGTCGGCTCTTTGTAAGTTTTCAGCACAAAGTGTTATATATAAAGTAGTGTCATCAGCGTAGCTTATTGTTCTGAATATGTCTGAGCAATGCTGCAAGTCATTGATATATATTATGAACAACAGTGGGCCCAAAACTGAACCCTGAGGAACTCCAGTGCATAAGCATAATTTTTCTGATTGGTTGCTGTCAATTCTGACAAACTGTTGCCGGTCCTTTAGATAGCTTTTCAGGAGATCATAGGAAATACCTTTTATTCCATAATATTGAAGTTTGTAGAGGAGAGTTTCATGATTAATGGTATCGAACGCTTTTGATAAGTCTATGAAAATGTTGAGGGGTGTGTATCCTTGGTCCATGAGGGCCGGATTGAAGACGATTTGGCTTTATACCTGGATCTAGTGGGACTCGATCCAGCCGAAACTGAAAAGCTGCGCCAAACCCTCGATCGCCCGCTATCTCTGGATGGCGTGCTGCTGTCGCGTTTTTTCTATACCGGCCTGGGGGGAGAGTTGTTAGAGCAGGTGGGTGCTATCGTGCGCACCCGCAGTGGGCAGAACGGCCTGGTGTCGCTGCGGGCAGCGCTGGTGCAGGCGGCCACATCCCCCGAGGGACTGTCGCCGCTGAGCGTGTTGCGCCACCTACCTGTCGATATGGAGATCGACGTTACCGATGCCCTGGCCGTGGCCGACGCCGTTGACCGGGTAATTGCGGCGACCACCGACGCCATTGTTCAGCTTGAAACCCTGAGCGCTGAGCAAATAGCCCAAGGCTCCCCCATTGACTACGCCGAGCTGGCGGATTTAACCGCTCCCGGGCCCGCCCAAGTTGAGATTCAGCGCTTTGATCTGACCGATAATAGCCGCGATCGCCAGCTCTATGTGGACGTGGTACGACCGCAGCAGTGGCGCGGTCAGGCTCCGGTAATGGTGTTTTCCCACGGTCTTTCCTCTAGCCCCGAGGCGTGGCACCCGTGGGCCAACCACCTGGCCTCCCACGGCATTGTGGTGGTGCTGCCCCAGCATCCCGGCAGCGATGCCCAGAAGATCGTCGCCTTTCAAGCCGGGCTCACCCAGGATATTTTTGAAGCCCAGGAGTTTATCGATCGCCCCCTCGACATCACCTTTGTGCTCGATCAGCTTGAGCAACTCAACCCAGAGGAGTTTGAGAACCGACTTGACCTGGCGGAGGTTGGGGTCGGGGGCCATTCCCTAGGGGGCTATACTGCGCTGGCCGTAGCGGGGGCAGAGATTAACCTGGACCACCTGGAGCCAGTGTGCAGCGATCGCTTTTTGCACCTCAACCCCTCTATTTTGTTGCAGTGTCAGGCCTTGGAACAGCCTCGCCCAACCTACGATTTGCGTGACCCACGGGTAACTTCGGTGATGCTGTTTAACCCCGTTAGCAGCAGTATATTTGGGCCTGAGGGGCTGGCCGCTGTGGCAGTGCCGGTGATGGTCATGGCGGGCAGCCACGACCCCGCTACCCCAGCGGTATTTGAGCAGTTCCGCACGTTCCCCTGGTTTACCAGCGACAGCCGTTCCCTGGCTTTGATCGAAGGCCAGGCCCACGTCGATCTGTCAGAGCTAGATGGGGGGTTGTCTACCCTGTTTGAGGGGCTACCCTGGCTCAGCTTAGCGGAACCAGAGGTGGTCGATCGCTACCTCAACGCCCTCAGTCTGGCCTTTGTGGGTCGCTATACTGGCCATCGCCCCGAGTACAGCCTGTATCTGCGATCGGGCTATGCGCAATACCTGAGCGAGGAGCAGACCTTTGGCATGGTGATGGTAAATGCGGGCACCGATGTCGATCGTCAGTTGACGAGTCCCTTGGAAGATGGGCTGGAGCCGGTAGTGGTGCCGGGTGACTAGCTCGGGGATAGGGTGGCTCGGGGATAAGAGGCTCGGGGGTAAGAGGCTCGGGGGCAAGCGGACGAAGGGTGAAGTCGTCGAAACAAAACTCATTTAAGCGGCTCCCAGGTTTAGGCGAGGGTAGCCATGAGGTACACTACGGTCGACCGCCACGACACCGTCTGCCCCTGGAGCTGTCGCTGGCAGGCCTGCTGAATGACGGTCATATCCTTGTCAGAGAGCTGGTGAGCGAGCTGGTCGCGGTAGCTGGGCGGGGTGCCATCGACAGCAAACCAGCGTTGCACCAGAGCCGCTGAGATATGGACGCTGATGTCGAGGGTGTCTTCCATCAGCTGTACGGTGAAGCCGGCCTGATTAAAGAGATCACCCAAGGTCTGGGCCTGCCAATTAAAGCGGGCATCGGTGGTGGAGTTAGCGATCGCCGCTTCGGCCCGGTGCCAGCGCTTGACCAGCGCCAGACTGAGGTCGCTAGGGTCGAGCAGAGCCGAAATGGGTTGGCTGTAGCGGGGAATGGTTTCTACCAGCAGCACCACACCATCGGGGGCCAGCAGCGGCTTAATAATGTCTACAAAGCGATCGCGGTTGGCAGCCTGGGCAAAGGCGTTGCGGCCCACGATGCGCTCAAAGCCAATGCCGGGGGTGTGGGCGGGTAGGTAGGTGGCCAACGCCTCAAAGTCGGCGTGCACCAGCACCGGCCGGGCCAGCTCTGGCAGCTGGGCCACCTGCTCGGTGAGGGCGGTATGGTCTTCAACGCTGTGGACGCGGGCATAGACACCGCCCTCGGGCACCCGGCGCAGGGCTTCCCAGGTGAGCAGCCCGGTGCGGGCGTTGAGGTCGAGAATACGGTGGTGGCGCTGGGGCGGGGCCAGGGCAAACAGGTGATCGCGCAGGTGGCTCAACTGTTCGCCGGTTTTGCTCAGGGTGCGCTGCAGCCAGCGATCGCGGGCCGGGTCATTGGGACTGTAGGTGAGCACCTCGGGCAGCGCCCCGCCGCCATCGACCAGGGCCGCCAGCTGGGCCTCCCGCTGCTGGGCCACCTGGGTCTGAATGGTAGCCTCGTAGCCCTGGTCGGAGGGCTGGTAAAAGACTTGCCCCTGGAGGCCATTGGGCAAATACTGTTGAGCCACCCAGTGGTCACGGTAGGCGTGGGGATACAGGTAGCCCTGGCCGTGACCAAAACCCTCTTTGTCGCGGTTGCCGTCGCGCAGGGGGCTGGGCACTTCACCCTCACGCTCACGCTCGACGGCGGCCAGGGCGTCAAAGAAGCCCATGGTGCTGTTCGATTTGGGAGCGGTAGCCAGATACAGGGTGGCCTGGGCCAGGGGGTAGCGTCCTTCGGGCAGACCCACCCGATCGAAGGCGGCGGCGCAGCTAGTCACCACGGTGACGGCGTGGGGGTCGCCCAAGCCAATATCTTCGCTGGCTAAAATCACCAGCCGCCGAAAGATAAAGCGGGGGTCTTCCCCCGCGTAGATCATGCGGGCCAGCCAGTAGAGGGCGGCATCGGGGTCCGAGCCGCGCACGCTCTTAATAAAGGCGCTGATGGTATCGAAATGGGCGTCGCCTTCCTTGTCGTAAAGCACTGCCCGCTGCTGAATCGAGTCTTCGGCCACCCCCAGGGTGATGTGGAGGTGGCCATCGTCATCCACAGCGGTGGTTTCGATCGCCAGTTCTAGGGCATTGAGCAGAGCGCGGGCGTCGCCATTGGCCACATTCACCAGGTGGTCGAGGGCCTCGGGCTCTAGGGTAATGGTGCGATCGCCGTAGCCCCGTTCCCTGTCCTCCAGGACCAGGGCCGCAACTCGATAGAGGTCGGGGGGCTCCAGCGGCTTGAGCTGAAACAGGCGCGAGCGGCTGACCAGGGCTTTATTCACCTCAAAGTAGGGGTTCTCAGTGGTCGCCCCAATCAAAGTCACGGTACCGTTTTCGACCCAGGGCAGTAGCGCATCCTGCTGAGCTTTATTAAAGCGGTGCACCTCATCGATAAATAGAATGGT
>JBCBSJ010000218.1:0-5068 GCA_039819245.1 Cyanobacteria bacterium J06638_20 | reverse complement strand
GAGAGACGGAAGTAGGGGGAATTCTCCTGAAGGAACGCGCCTCATTTCTGATCCCTGCATATTCCTGGAGGCGAAAACGTCATGCTTTCTAACTTAATGGATGGCCTTGCCATTGTTCTTATCGTTTCCGTAATGAGCTGCTTGTTAGCTCCTGCGCTGATTTGGCTGCTTTCCGATCGGACTCATCCAACACAACAATCATAAGTACGATGGGGAGTCTGAACGGGTCTGTTCACATTATCCAAACAAGCCTAGGCAACGGAGAACCAAGTCTCCTTGGGCAATGGATGTGGGGTAGAACATTGCGTCCAATGCCTTTTCATCGAGTTGTGTGGCACATTTTCTGATGGTGTGAGCGGCGTCGCGGCCGCACCATCGGCGTTTTACCCAAGCTTGTTCAAGTTCGAGAACGCTGTGGATTCTGGCTACAACGTAGAGTTGCCGTATGCATCGAAATGAGGTTTTGATGCATACGTTTTTTTTCGTAATACCCGTTCAAGTCTGAGTGTATTGGGATGATAGTAGTCCCTTTGAGTAGTGCAGACATACTCTGGTAAAACCCTACATCTAGTGGCATCATAGGTCGATATTCGCATCGATAGAGTTCTTGACCTGCTCTGATTGCTTCGGACGCATGACCTACCCTATTTCCGCTGCTAAGCTGCAAACTTACTACCGCTGCCCGCTATCCTATTATTTTCGTTATGAACGCCGTATTCCTGGTGCCGCGTTTTATAGCTCTGCGGCACTGGGCACATCGCTCCACCAGGCACTTGCAAAAATCTACTATGAATGGCATTACCAAGACCCAATTCCACAGTGGGAATGGTTAGAGCATTGCTGGAATCAGTATTGTGCGGACTTGACGGACAATCAGGTGACGGAAGGTCGCTCGATCCTGCAGCGCTACTACGAGCATTTCATTCGGAGTCAGAGTACCCTGCGCCGCCCCCTGGCTGTGGAAGGGCGCATTCAGGGAAAGCTACAGGTGGAAAATCTAGAGTTTGTGCTGTCAGGACGCTACGATCGCCTGGATTATCTAGATGATGGCTTGGAACTCATCGACTACAAGTCTAGTAAAGAACCCGAGCAACTCTTGACCGATGAAGTCGATTTGCAGGTGGGGCTCTACTACCTTGCCCTGGAGCAGCGCTATCAGCGCAGCCTAAAGCGGCTGAGCATCATATATCTGCGCACGTCCGATAAAGTGACCTACGATGTGACCCCAGAGCATCAGCAACAGGTACGGCAGGTCGTTTCGGATTTGGCGGTGCAGTTGCGCTACGATCGCCAGTGGACGCCGTTCCCCGGAGAGCAGTGCGATCGCTGTGCCTATGCCCGCTACTGTCCGGCAATGCGAGCGGAGCCGGAACCATTACCTGAGGAGGCCAAACCCGAAGCGGGTTTACAACTCGTGTTAAGTCTGTAGGGTTGGTTGTTGCCTTATTGCCCTGGCTATGAAGACAAAGTAATCCTTGAAAGCGACACAGTGAGGCTCTCAAGCGTTAGCTGATTACACTTGAGCGCGTAGAGCGCTCTATCACTTACTGAATAACTGTAACAAGGGCTTCTTGAGGTTGCTGACACGGAATAGTGATGATGAATTCGGTGCCTTTGCCGCGTTCCGACTGGCATTCTAGGAAGCCATGGTGTTTTTGCACCACAATTTGATAGCTAATCGACAGCCCCAAGCCTGTCCCTTTGCCCACAGGTTTGGTTGTAAAGAAGGGATCGAACAGGCGATCGCGCGTCTCCTCATACATCCCTGGCCCGTTATCACGGATCAAAATCTTGACATCCCCCGATGCATGGGGAGCGACCGCCGTTTCTGTGTTGATCCTGGGGTCATCAGGAATGAAGCGGGTTTGCAGAGTGATGCTGCGCGGTTCAGGGTGATTTTCTAGGGCATCGATCGCATTCGCCAGAATATTCATAAACACTTGGTTCAACTGCCCCGCATAGCATTCGACCAGCGGGAGATGGCCATACTTCTTGATTAGGCGAATGCTGCCACCATCGGGGCAGGTTTTCATCCGGTTCTGCAAAATTAGCAGGGTGCTGTCAATACCATCATGGATGTTGACGGGCTTTTTCTCCGCCTCATCCAGTCGAGAAAAATTGCGTAGGGAGAGGACGATTTGGCGAATGCGATCGGCACCAATCTTCATTGATGCCATCAGCTTCGGCAGGTCATCGCTGACAAAGTCGACGTCGATCGTCTGCAAGGCTGCCTGTACTTCGGGGGGCTGGATGGGACTCACATCTCTATACAACTTCAGCAGATGCAGCAGATCTTTGGTGTAGTTGTTAGCGTGAACCAGGTTGCCGTTGATGAAGTTGACGGGATTGTTGATTTCGTGGGCAATACCCGCCACCATTTGCCCTAGACTCGACATCTTTTCGGTCTGGATTAACTGTGCCTGGGTTTGTTGCAGATTCTCTAGGGCATCACTGAGCTGCTTGGCTTGGGTTTCTGCGGCGGCTGCCGCTGCTCGGCTACGGGAATATAACTCCGCCTGGTCGATGGCGATCGCCACCTGATCCACCACGGCTTCCAGCAGCTCCACTTCACTGTCAGACCACAGTCGGGGTTGTCCGTGGCTGCATACAATTGCCCCCAATCGCCCCGAGCGCGTTTCGAGCGGAATCATCAGTTGCGCCATAGCATCCAACGGCCGCAGCAAGTTCAGCACCGCCGCAGGGGTATCGGTGGCTTGATCGCGATCGCTAATTTGGATACGCTCCAAATTCAAAATTCGCTTTGCCAAAATCATGGCTTGGGCTTCAGGATAGTCACCCAGCACACTTTGGGTCTTGGGATTATGGGACTCATGGGTGGTCACTAGGCTGGTGTGTCCATCTGTGACCCAGCACCAAAGGAAGTGACAACGATCGATTTGTAAGAGTCCTCGAATCTCATTCACTGCCGTTTCGAGAATGACATCCAGGTTGAGGGATTCTCGGATTTGGCTAGCAAGGCGAAACAACAGCGCTTCGCGACGGCTCATCAACTCTTCTCGAACCCAGGCGCGATCCACCGCCACCGCCAGGCTGTTGGCAATCCAACCAAGCGTCTGACAGGCACTGGAGGAAATCGGCTTGCGGTCGAAAATGGCCAGCACCCCCACGAGTCGATCCTCCAGAATGAGAGGATGCCCGACAAAACTCTGAAACCGTTCGCGATCAATCCAGTCCTTGGAGCCAACGCAGACATCAGTCATCAAGGAATTGGTGCTATACATGCGCCGGGACTGGGCAATGAAGCCGATGATGGAGATGCCGAGCGGAATTAGGGGGCTAAATTCTTTAGTCGGGCTGTGATCTCCAGCAGTCGCTTGCAATTCCAACATTTTGTTGTCGCTGTTGAAGATCCACACCCGCACAAAGGGGCATTGCAAATGGCCTACGATGAGATTAGCGCAGTCGGTCAATAGCTCCCGGACAGAGCTGTTCTGAGAGAGGGGGGCACCAATTTCTGTAACCAAATCCGCCAGTCGTAATTGTGCCTGCAATTCCTCTTCGATATGCTTGCGCTCGGTGATATCCGTAGAGATCGCCACATATTCCTGCGGAACACCTTCATCATTGACCACCGGTACGATTGTTGTTTCTAGCCAGTAGAGCAGATTGGTCTTTGTTCGATTGCAAATTTCTCCTTGCCATACATGGCCAGAGGCAACTGTCTCCCAGAGCTCACGGAAGAACTCAGCAGAATGATGTCCAGAATTGACGCAGCGATAGGTTTGCCTAATTAGCTCCCGCCGAGTGTACCAGGAGATTTCGCAGAAGCGATCGTTGGCATAGATGATGCGCCCCTGGGCATCGGCGACCGAGACAATGCAATGCTCATTTTGAGCCGCCAGTAGTGAGCTAGCAGCAGCTAGGGTGTCCGGGATAGCAGGTAAGTTGTCTTCTGGCGGAACTGAAGAGGGATCAACAGGCGACGGGTTGCAGCAAGCCGCCGAGAGGTAAATATGTGGTCGCCCTGGCAACAGAGCTAGGTTCCATGCCAGCAAGAGATAGGATCCTTCTCGCTGGCTATAGCGCCCCTCAAAGGTGACATGGGGAATTCCATCGTGAATTTTTTGGATTTGCTGCAGGCTTTGCTCTCGATCTAGCGGATGCATGTGCTCGAGAAACGGCTGCGACATCAACTCGGCGTTGCTATAACCCAACAGTTTCTGCCAGACAGGGTTCAAGGTTTTTAGGTAGCCGTCGTATCCCAATATCCCAACGAGGTCGGAAGATAAATTGAAAAAGAGCTGTTGATCGAATTCATGCTGATGCTGATGGGCGATCGCCTCCTGCAAGGCCACGGTTTGCCGCCGCAACTCTAGCTGTGCCACCACCTGATTCGCCAAACTCTGGAGACAGTCTTTTTGGGTTTGGCTGGGCTGATGAGGCACCCAATCCATCACAGCCAAAACACCCAGCGGAATTCCCCCCGGACTTAACAGCGGAATCCCCGCATAGAAGCGCACAGGAAGTTCACGCATCACGACCCGATCATCCGAGAACCTAGCATCGGCGCGCGTGTCCGGCACGATTAAGCCACCGGGTAGCTGCAATGTTGCCGAAAATAGCCTTAAATCTTTCAGCTCCTCGGGATCATCATCCCAACCCAGCAGCGCTTTAAAGCGGTATGTCTGCCTCGATGCTTCAGCCCTATCCTCCTGGCAAAAACCAATCAGGGCGATCGCAGACTGGCAGATATGCGCTGCCATTTTTACCAGATCGCTGAAGGCCGATTCGGGTTCAGTATCATTGATGGGATACGGCTGCAACCTGTCGATTTCTACCGCATCATTTTCAGGAGACTGACTGGGCATAAAGTTGGAAGTAAACGCAGGAGGAAGAGGCACCAGCTAGCGTCTCGCAATGAGCACAGTCCATAGAACCCTGAATGTTGCTTCGGAAAAGGGAGGTGGAAGCGCGATCGTAAGCTGTTACTATTCCTAGGCTTCCATTGTAGAGAATGCCCAATCTCGACAGCGAAATTGACACATCTATCGCTTTAATTCTACGGATTTTCCAGGGAATTACTGGAAAAGTGAGGTATTGTCTCAAT
>JBCBSJ010000217.1:0-5134 GCA_039819245.1 Cyanobacteria bacterium J06638_20 | reverse complement strand
CCAACACGCTTGTTTATGTATCCGGGCGGGGAATTGTGTTGCAAGAACCCTCCGTCGTGGCAATGGATCAGAACCAGAAGGTTCCACTGGCGGTGGGTGAAGATGCAAAGAAAATGCTAGGACGGACACCTGGCGATGTTGCAGCGCTACGTCCCCTACGGGACGGGGTGATTGCTGACTTCGATACCGCCGAACTGATGCTTAAGCATTTTATCCGGCGCGTGCATGAAGGTCGGACACTGGTCTCTCCCCGCATCGTCATCGGGATTCCGAGCGGGGTTACGGGTGTGGAGCGTCGAGCTGTGATGGAAGCCGCCTCCCAGGCCGGAGCACGGGATGTGTACCTGATCGATGAGCCCGTAGCAGCGGCGATCGGAGCGGGGTTGCCCGTAGCCGAGCCGACCGGAAACATGATTATCGACATTGGTGGCGGAACAACGGAAGTCGCCGTCCTCAGTTTGCAAGGAACCGTGCTGAGTGAGTCGGTGCGGGTCGCGGGGGATGAGCTGAGCGATGCCATTTCCCAGTACATGAAAAAGGTACATAACCTGGTGATTGGGGAACGCACCGCAGAGGAAATCAAGATTGGCATTGGTTCTGCTTATCCGTCCGATGATGACAGTGTGACCCTGGAAGTGCGCGGCTTGCACTTGTTGTCTGGGCTACCCCGAACCGTCACGGTTAAGAGTGCTGAAATCCGGGAGGCAATGGCAGAACCACTAGCGGTGATCATTGAGGCGGTAAAGCGCACGCTAGAACGCACCCCGCCAGAACTTGCCGCAGATATTATCGATCGCGGTATTATGCTGGCAGGTGGTGGAGCATTGCTCACCGGGCTGGATACATTGATCAGCCATGAAACAGGGATCGTGACGCATGTTGCGGCGGATCCATTGAGTTGTGTTGTATTGGGAACGGGACGGGTGCTCGAAAACTTCAAGCAGTTGGAGCGGGTATTCAGTGGCCACTCCCGAACGGTGTAGGGCGATCGCCCACGCATTGGCTCATCATCCATACTCGAATAACGGAACTCGAACAACAAACGCTTAGATAGAAACGAAGAGGCAGATGTTAACGGTACGTCGCTGGTGGGGGCGTCGAGGTCTTCAGGTTGGGCTAGTTGCCTTAGTTCTGCTAGTTGCCTGGGGCTTACGACAAAGTCGAGGGGGAGCCATTTATGAGCTCTACCACTGGCTGACGTTGCCCTTTCAAAGTGAGCAAGATGCCCGCTCTGCTGCCTTGGAAACCGCAGCGCTGCGCGAACTACAGGGCCGTTTGCTGGAGCTAGAAAGCCAGAACCAGCAACTCCGGCAGTTATTGGACTACAGCGCGACCCACACCGAAGGAGTTGTCGCTCCGGTCATCGGGCGCAGTGCCGACCACTGGTGGCAGCAAATTATATTGGGGCGCGGTCAGAATGATGGCGTTCAGGTGGGCGATATCGTGTCCGGGACAGGAGGATTGGTCGGGCGCGTAACCCATACAACCGCCAACACCAGTCGCGTTTTACTGATTACTGACCCCAACAGCCAAGTGGGGGTCACCGTTAGCCGTACCCGCGTGATGGGTGTCTTGCGTGGGCAGGCGGGCAACCGTGCTGTGATGCAGTTTTTTGAGAAAGAACCCAATGTCCAGCCAGGGGACACGATCGCAACTTCATCCATCAGCCAACTCTTCCCCGCTGGCCTCCCCATCGGACAAGTCGAATCGGTCGATTTTCGCAAGAGCCCGGCACCGGAAGCGGTGATCGAACTCAGTTCGCCCATTGGCTACTTAGAGTGGGTCATCGTCTCTGAAAACACCGCACCGCAAAGTGAACTTATCGAATCCGAGGTGACGGAATAACACAACCATGACGAGGTTTTTCGATCCCTTCCTCTGGTCTCCTTCCCTGCGGCGATCGCTCAACTGGGGCATTACGGCGCTTTCAGTCCTAGTTTGCTTGCTAGTAATGCCGACCCGGATTCCTGGCATGGAGCTACTGGGAGTTGGCCCCAACTGGATGCTGATCTGGGTGGTGGTCTGGAGCGTGAACCGCACTGCCTGGGAAGGGGCGATCGCTGGAATTACCCTCGGCCTCATTCAAGACGCCATGACGTCACCAAATCCGACCCATGCGATCAGTCTGGCGATCGTCGGCATCTTAACGGCACGGCTCCACAAACAACGCTATATCCAAGAAGATTTCATCTCGGTTGCACTGATTGTCTTTGGCATGGCTGTCATTGCCGAAACGGTCGTGGCGCTGCAATTCACCCTAGGGAGCCTGAGCAATCCCCTAGGAACCTACCCAACACTGGGCGAGATTTGGCTGTTCCATCAGCAGATCGCCCTCTGCTCCGCAATCCTCAGCAGCCTATGGGCACCGGTCGTCTACTATCCCCTCAAACGCTGGTGGAATTTGATGGAAACGGTGGAGCAAGCCCAGTTAAGTTAATCAGCCAATGGGTTGCAAGAGAATTGAACGCAGATGGATGCAGATATTCACCGCTAACAAGTCCAGGAAGGCTGGTGTTACATTCATTAACATTGGGTAAGTGACGCAAGGTTTGTCACTCACTGTGGCGTTTTTGAGAGAGCCTGTGGCTGATTTTTCTGATCCCCGTTTACAGCCGATTGTGGACTGGTTTGCGCAGCAAGGCTGGAAGCCTTTGCCGTTCCAGTGGCAAACCTGGCAAGCAGTGCTGGCGGGAAAGAATGGATTGATTCAGGTACCGACAGGATCGGGAAAGACCTATGCGGCAGTAATGGGGGCGATCGCCGCCATGCTCAACGAACCTCGCAAGGGTTTGCAGTTGCTCTACCTTACCCCCCTCCGTGCCTTGTCCCGCGATATCGAGCAAGCTATTCGTCGCCCCATCGAAGACTGTGGCTGGGATTTGACGGTGGAGTCGCGCACAGGAGACACCAGCAGTTCGCGCAAGAGCCGCCAACTGAAGAAGATGCCCAGCATCCTCATCACAACACCAGAATCCCTGTCGGTGATATTGTCGTATCCCGGTGCAGCGGAGCGCTTTCAGTCCTTACGAGCGGTGGTGCTAGATGAGTGGCATGAGCTGCTTAGCTCCAAGCGGGGAACACAGACAGAACTTTGCCTTAGCCACCTGCGAGGATTGCAGCCGACGCTTCAAACCTGGGCTGTATCCGCCACCTTGGGAAATGTGCAGGAAGCGGCACAAACGGCAGTGGGACTGGGCGCTGACCCCGTGATTATTTCCGCCAATCTGAAGCGGAAGACGGTGATTCGCAGTATCTTGCCAGAATCTGTGGATTCCTTTCCTTGGGCGGGTCACTTAGGATTGCGCATGTTCCAAGAGTTGGTCGATGCGCTGGATATTGAGAAATCCACGCTGATTTTCACCAACACGCGATCGCAATCCGAACGCTGGTTTCAGGCGCTCCAGTTTGCCATGCCCGAGGATGGCGATCGCATTGCCCTGCACCACGGCTCCATCGATGTGAAAGAGAGGGAGGCGATCGAAGCGGGGGTCAAAACCGGGGACATTAAGTGGGTTGTCTGCACCTCATCGCTAGATTTGGGGGTGGATTTTCAGCCCGTCGAGCGAGTGGTGCAAATCGGCAGTGCCAAAAAGCTAGCGCGATTGTTGCAACGCGCTGGGCGATCGGCCCATGTTCCCCAGGGAACCTCTGAGGTCTTCTTTTTGCCGACCAATGCGCTGGAATTGTTGGAGATCTCGGCCTTTCGCCGGGGGCTAGAAGCTGGGGAACTGGAAGCGCGATCGCCCCTACACAAACCCTACGATGTACTGACCCAACACCTTGTTACATTGGCCTGTAGCGATGGGTTTGAGGCCGAGACAACTCTCGCCCAACTGCGCCAAACCGTAGCCTATCAAGACCTCAGCGACGAAGAGTTCTTCTGGATCTTGGAATTTATCACAACGGGAGGGAAATGCCTCAGCGCCTATCCTCGCTACCGCAAGGTCATCTACGAAGACAGCCGATTCAAGGTCACGGACGCCCAAATCTTGCGAATGCATCGAATGGGCATTGGCACCATTTCCTCTAACGCAACGCTTCGCATCTCTTTCTTGAAAGGCCAAAATCTCGGCACGATCGAGGAAAATTTTGTGGCGCGGCTCAAAAAAGGAGATGTTTTCTTTTATGCAGGGCGGCAGCTTGAGTTTTCGATGATCAAGGACATGGTGGTTTATGTTCGCAAAACCACTAAGAAATCGACCGTTACCCCTAGCTGGTACGGAGGCAATCTGGCCATTTCCGATACCCTTAGCGCCCGCATTCGGCAGGAGCTGGATGGCGTCTCCAACCACGCCCATCAAAACCGAGAGCTAACCTGCATTGCGCCGATTCTCGCTGTTCAGGAACAAATTTCGCACATTCCAGTCATGGATGAGGTGCTCATCGAAACCTGCAAAACACGAGAAGGGCAACACCTCTACGTATTTCCCTTTGAAGGTCGGTTTGTGCATGAAGGACTGGGCTTTCTGTGGGGCTACCGCTTTGCCAACAAAAAGCGCGCCACCTTCACGATTTCCGTCAATGATTATGGTTTTGAAATCCTGGCACCCAAAGCGTATCCATTCCAGGAGTTGTTTTCCGAAGACTTCCTCAGCCTTGACAACTTGGAAGCTGATTTAAAATCTAGCCTCAATATTTCTGAGCTGACGGGACGTAAGTTTCGCGGAATTTCCCAAGTCGCCGGGCTGGTGTTCAAAGGCTATCCCTCCGCTAAGAAAACATCGAGTCAGCTACAGATCAGTTCGTCGCTGATCTATGATGTCTTCTCCAAATATGAACCGGAAAACCTTTTGCTCAAACAGGCCGAGCGAGAAGTATTAGACGAGCAACTCGAAGCCCACCGACTGGCAAAAACCCTAGAGCGAATGCGATCGCTTTCCCTCATTTGGCAAAATACCCGTCGTCCCTCACCCATAGCGTTTCCGCTACTGGTGGAACGTCTTAACTCGCGCATGTCTAATGAAACGCTGATGGAACGGATCGAGCGCATGAAGCAGCAATGGAGCGATCGCCCAGCTACCAAAATCACGAAGCGATCGCCTCGCGCCTAATGCTTTTCACCCAAGTTAAGCAGGCCTTACGCAATTTGATGATTTTTGGGGCGCAGAGCGCCCCAAAAATCATCAAATTTCTT
>JBCBSJ010000216.1:0-5287 GCA_039819245.1 Cyanobacteria bacterium J06638_20 | reverse complement strand
TGTTCGGTACCAATGTAGTTGTGACCCAATTGGCGAGCTTCTTCGAGTGAGAGTTCGAGAACACGCTTGGCTCGTGGGGTAAAGGGGATTTCGACTGCAACGAATCCAGACCCTCGACCAATAATTTTCTCAACTTCAATCCGAGCGTCTTTAAGATTGACACCCATTGACTTCAGGACTTTGGCCGCAACCCCTGTCCCTTCTCCAATTAGACCCAGGAGGATCTGTTCTGTGCCAACAAAATTATGACCCAGGCGGCGAGCTTCCTCCTGGGCGAGCATAATCACTTTTATGGCTTTTTCAGTGAAGCGTTCAAACATGGCAGTTCATATCACCTGCTACGAGCCGGTACGCTGATTCTAGCATAGGAAAATAGCGCAATCGGCGCTGCTACAACCGTAACAGCGCAGGGTGATCCCTACCCTTGACAAGGGATAGCCCATGATCTCTTTATCAGGGCTTAACCACAAATTTCTGAAAGTTTAATTGTGGGACACCAGAGACTAGTTTCATCCCAAGGAAAGATAGTGTCGGTAAGGGTACATTCTGTCAAGAACAAGGGCAGACAGGTTTAAAGAAAAATCTCGTGCGATCGCCCTGGGAACTCAATTGCCTTGGGAAAAAGATGGTCTGCCTAAAATCTGAATCGCACTGAGCAAGCATTGGTTGCTAATCGCCAATCCTCAATTTGGCAAACCAGAAACCATCCGCGCATCTTACGGTTGGGTGATTTCTCTATCGCCCATTGAGCAACCCTTGCCCGTTGAGCAACCTGGCAGGTGATCGACGAGTTCCCACCCCCAATGCTGCCGACGATCGCATGCCGAGTTTTGCCAAGTCGTCAAGTCTTCGCCAAACTCATGGAACTGCAATCCCTTCCGCCAGAGAATGCACGCATCTTCCACAGGGTTCTTGTAATAGGCCTTACGGCGTCCGGCTTCCTGAAAGCCATAGTGGTGGTAAAGGGCGATCGCCCGTTGATTCGAGGCTCGAACTTCCAGGGTGGCACGTGCCATCTTGCGCTGCCGTGCTTGGATAAGCAGCGCCCATAGTAAGGTCTGCCCCAAACCTTGCCCACGATAAGGGGTGTCAACTACTAACACCGTGATATGGGCTTCATCCAGCACCATCCATAGGCAACCTAAGCCCAGTAGAGAGTTTGGGAGCACTGTCGGGACTGTAGGGCGATCGCCATCCGCCGTCAGTGCGAGTAGCAGACCATTGGGGCTTTCAATTTCCCGCAAATAGCCCTCAGCGTTCCACATGCCGCCGAGGCATCGGCGGTCTAGCTCTACTGACGCTGGCACCTGCTCGGGCGTCAGGGGTTGAAGATATAGATAACCCATACTGCAAATGCGTCTGTTCTATGCCTTTGGCAAGGGTTTCAGCAAACAGCCTTGCCCGACCAAACTCCGTGGGAAGAACGTTCCCAGACAACTGTAAACTGAAAAGATTGGCATTCGCTACATAATGCGGCCACCGATGCCAGGATTGACACGCTCTATCGGTAGAATTGGCTTTCTCGATTGAACCGTCATGATGACTGGAATAGGCTTGAATTAACGACGATACGCCCCACTAAACGCACTGACACTCGCTAGTTTCCAAGGAAGGCTCATGGTATCTACTCCACTTGCACCCCCCCCCACCTCCGGCGCGCAATATCTGGCTGATCCAGCATCAGGGCGATCGCCCAATCAGTCGTTGCTTCCCCTGTCTGCCAAGGTAAACGAGCAGGAGCATCTGGAGATCGGAGGATGTGATGTGCCGACCTTGGTGCAGCAATTTGGGTCGCCCCTCTATATTTTGGATGAGGAAACGCTGCGAGTCGCCTGCCGTCAATATCGCGAGGCATTTCAGCAGCACTATCCTGGGGACTCGCTGGTTATTTATGCCTCCAAAGCCTGGAACTGTCTGGCCGTCTGTGCGCTGATTGCCAGTGAAGGTCTGGGAATTGATGTTGTCTCTGGGGGTGAGTTATTTACAGCTCTCGAAGCTGGCGTGAGCCCAGCTATCACCTATTTCCACGGGAATAATAAGTCAGTAGCCGAGCTGGAATTAGCGATTACCTCTGGAGCCACCGTTGTCGTAGACAATTGGCACGAGCTACACCTATTGGTCGATCTAGCAGAACGGGGAGTTGTATCCCCGGACGCTACAAACCCTACCCAACAACCCAGCATTCGGATTCTGCTCCGCATTACCCCCGGAATCGAATGCCACACCCACGACTACATTCGCACAGGCAGCATCGACAGTAAGTTTGGCTTTGATCCCGAGCAGTTGGAATCTGTGTTTGCCTTTGTCCGGGATCATGCAGTGCTGAACTGCGTCGGCCTGCATGCTCATATTGGCTCTCAGATTTTTGAAGTGCAGCCCCACCATGACCTAGCAGGTGTACTGGTGGATTGGATGGTAAAGGCACAGGACTATGGCTTGCCCATCCAAGAAATTGATGTGGGCGGTGGACTGGGGATCCGCTACACCGAGTCGGATGATCCCCCCAGCATCGAAGCCTGGGTACAGGTGGTCTGCGAAGCGATGGCCAAGGCCTGCAATGAGCGTGGGGTGGCGTTGCCGCGTTTGATTGCGGAACCAGGGCGATCGCTCATTGGGGCAGCCTGCGTCACGGCCTATACCGTGGGGGGCGACAAAACCATTCCATCCTTGCACAAAACCTATGTAACGGTTGATGGCGGCATGTCCGATAATCCCCGCCCCATCACCTACCAATCCCTCTATCGGGCGGTGGTCGCCAATCGCATGCACGCACCGATGACCGAAACCGTTACCATTGCCGGGAAGCACTGTGAATCTGGCGATATTGTCATTCCTTCAGCCCAGCTTCCTAAAACCACAAGCGACGATATTCTGGTTGTGATGGCTACGGGTGCCTATAACTACAGCATGGCATCGAACTACAATCGTCTCCCTCGACCAGCAGCGGTACTAGTTAACCAAGGGGAAGCCAATATCATCTTGCAGCGCGAAACTTACGCGGATCTGCTACGGCAGGATCGTCTGCCCTATCGCCTGCATGCAACCCAATCCAACCAATAACGGTGAAAAATTCGCTAAAAGAGAGTAAGTCAACAGCGCTAGACTGGGATGCCTGACGCTAAATCTAAGACTTTACGCTGAATTTATGAGGGATTTCCGTTTCGAGCGGTAGATTGTTGGAAAAAGAGTAGGGCAACAACCTATCCGTTTTCTCCATAAACAGAGAACATTAGATCCTGCCTGGTGATTCTATCCATCCAGTTGCCCTGTACCTTACTAATGGTTGTCTACTCTCTTGACCCGTTTGTTCGTCCCCAACTTTAACAAGGTCATCCTTCTACGCTGGGGAATGTTCTCGCCTAGCAATTACCCAGTCTGGCTATTTGGCCTTTGTGGTGGGCTAGCAGGGTCTTACCAACCGCTCCTAACTCGGGGGCTTCCAACCCAAGCTACGTCACTCCAATGGGTTCTTTGCTGAAGCAATGGCTGACTAATTTTGGCTGGACTCAGTCTTTGCTACTGCCAGCCATCGACCTCACCCTAGTTTTACTCCTCACCTATGTGCTGCTGGTCATCATTGGGGAGCGGCATACCCTATGGATGGTCAGAGGGTTGATCGTGCTCATGTTGGCCTCAGCCCTCAGCACAGCTCTTAGCCTTAGACTCCTGAGCTTTGTGTTGGAGAAATTGGTAATCGGGGCAGCTGTCGCGATGGCCTTGATTTTGCAGGCCGAGTTTCGACGCTTACTCGAACAACTGGGTCGAGGCGAAATCGTGCAACTGTTCCAGCCCGCTCCGGACACGATTCCCAAAACCAATAATGTGATCGATGAAATTGTCGATGCCGTCAAAGAGCTATCCCAAAATCGAACAGGTGCCTTACTTTTGCTCGAAACAGGGCAACCTATTGACGAGCGAGATTTCTCAGTGCCAGGGGTGCGTCTCAACGCCGAAGTATCAAAAGAACTGTTGCAGACGATTTTTCAAACATCCACCCTATTGCATGATGGAGCCGTGCTGATTCGAGGCAACCGTGTCGCATCGGCGGGGATCATCTTTCCACTGTCCGAACGGACGGCATCTCGCCAGTTGGGCACCCGCCACCGTGCAGCGATGGGAATCACGGAACGGGTCGAAAATTCACTATGTATCGTTGTATCAGAAGAAACAGGGTCAATCTCGCTGGCCGAGCGGGGAAATCTAAATCGCCCACTGACCAGCAGTAAGCTAAGGGAGCTGCTGATATCTCGCTTCTCTCTTTCTGTGGATCGGGAACCTGTCGCACCCCAGCTACGGACGTTGGGGCGACAGTTACGAGCACGCTTCCATCGCTTGTTCAAGCGTGTGTTTCGTCATTCATCGTCGGCTTCTCGGAGAAAAAATGACAGCAAAGCCAACCGTTTTTAGAGACCTGCCTACTGATCTCAACCGCGATCGCCTGCCCCAGCATGTCGCCGTCATTATGGATGGGAATGGACGCTGGGCACAACGGCGCGGGTTACCCCGCATCATGGGCCATCGGCGGGGTGTCGATGCCCTCAAGGATTTGCTCCGCTGTTGCCGCGACTGGGGCGTTGGAGCCCTCACCGCCTATGCCTTTTCCACCGAAAATTGGGGGCGTCCCCTGGAAGAAGTGGATTTTCTCATGACCCTGTTTGAGCGCATTTTGCGGCAAGAATTGCGGGAGATGATGGAAGAGGGGGTGCGCATTCGCTTTGTCGGCAACCTACAAGCGCTCCCGCCCTCGCTCCAGGTTGAAATTGAGCGATCGATGCAGGAAACAGCCAACAATCAGGGCATCGAATTTACGGTCGCGACCAACTATGGGGGACGGCAGGAAATTATGCACGCCTGCCGAGCGATCGCCACCCAGATCCAACAAGGTAAGATTCAGCCCGAAGATATTGATGAAGCAATGTTTGAACAGCATCTCTACACGCGGGGGATCGCTGATCCCGATTTGCTCATTCGGACCAGTGGCGAAATGCGGATCAGTAATTTTTTACTGTGGCAGGTCGCCTATGCCGAAATTTATGTGACGGAGACCTTTTGGCCCGACTTCGATCGCGCCGAATTCCATCAGGCTCTATCCAACTACCAACAGCGCGATCGCCGTTTTGGCAAGCTGAAAGCAAAAAGCTAGCCACTACCGAGCTGTAACCGTAGGGAGTTCTCCACACCTGATATCACATCTGGTTGAAGAACCCAATTATTGGTTGCGCCCGCTGCATTGCAGCGGGCGCAACCAATAATTGGGTTCTTATGGCTGTTTAATCGGATTTGATAT
>JBCBSJ010000215.1:0-5330 GCA_039819245.1 Cyanobacteria bacterium J06638_20 | reverse complement strand
TGATTATGCGTAGTTAATGAAATGTAACCCTCATTATCTTTCGGAATAAAATTAGGCAGATATCGCTTGTTTAATTCATTTGCTGAAGATTGGCTGAGTTCATTATTCCTTATTTCATTAAGAATATTTATGAACATTGGGTTTTCTTGCCTATAGATATGCTTTAATTCTATCATAATAGGGTTTGAGTCTTTATAGGCCCTACTACTAAAGAAAAATGCGTTCTTATAAAATGATTTTAATAATTGCCATTCTTGTTCTTTTACTACAGGTGATAATTGCTGAAGATCACCAATCATTAACAACTGTGTCCCCCCAAATGGCAAATCTCTATTCTTAAAACGCTTTAAGGTACTATCAATTCCATCGAGTAAATCTGCTCTAACCATGCTAATTTCGTCAATGACCAATAGATCTAAAGATCTAATCATGTTGATCTTGGTCTTACTGAATTTTCTATTAAAGTTAGAAGCTAAATTTTGTTCGCCATTAGGTAAGATCGGTCCAAATGGCAACTGAAAAAAAGAATGGATGGTCATCCCTTTAGCATTAATGGCCGCTACCCCGGTTGGAGCGACGACAACCATTCGTTTTTGGGATTGAAACTTTAACTTATGTAAAAATGTCGTTTTACCTGTTCCTGCTTTACCTGTTAAGAAAACATTTCTGTTTGTATTATTGACAAAATCCCAAGCAAGGTCCAGTTCTTTATTCTTTTTCATGCTTTTTTTCGGATAAAACGTTATAAGACAATAAATATGGCATTTTCAATTAAATCAAGTATCTCCGTAAACAAAAAAACCCTTACTAAGATATAGTAAGGGTTTTTCAAAAAAGGCGGCGACCTACTCTTCCACAAGCGTAGTACCATCGGCGCAAACGGGCTTAACTTCTCTGTTCGGAATGGTAAGAGGTGAGCCCCGTCGCTATAACCACCTTAAGTTGTAAGTTATGAGTCATTGAGTTATGAGCTTTTTAAACTCTCAACTCTGAACTCTGAACTCCTAACTGTCACGCTACAGGCGTGACCAATATTGTTGACACATTGAAAAAATTACATGACCCATACCCATCGCGCTTCGGTCGCCGAGGCTCTCGAAGCGATAAAAAGAGCGGCGTACAATAAGCCTATGGGCTATTAGTACTACTCGGCTATGACATTGCTGCCTTTACACCTGTAGCCTATCGACGTGGTCGTCTCCCACGGCCCTTTAAAGAAATCTCATCTTGTGGTGGGTTTCGCGCTTATATGCTTTCAGCGCTTATCCCTTCCGAACGTAGCTACCCTGCAATGCCCTTGGCAGAACAACAGGTACACCAGAGGTTCGTCCAACTCGGTCCTCTCGTACTAGAGTCAGATCCACTCAAATTTCTAACGCCCACAGTAGATAGAGACCGAACTGTCTCACGACGTTCTGAACCCAGCTCGCGTGCCACTTTAATGGGCGAACAGCCCAACCCTTGGGACCTTCTCCAGCCCCAGGATGTGACGAGCCGACATCGAGGTGCCAAACCCCCCCGTCGATGTGAGCTCTTGGGGGAGATCAGCCTGTTATCCCCGGAGTACCTTTTATCCTTTGAGCGATGGCCCTTCCATGCGGAACCACCGGATCACTATGCTCTACTTTCGTACCTGATCGACCTGTATGTCTCTCAGTCAAGCTCCCTTATGCCATTGCACTCTACGCACGGTTACCAAGCGTGCTGAGGGAACCTTTAGAAGCCTCCGTTACTCTTTTGGAGGCGACCACCCCAGTCAAACTACCCACCAAGCACTGTCCCTGATTAGAGGTTAGACTCTAGATAAGCAAAGGGTGGTATTTCAACAATGACTCCACAACGCCTGGCGACGCCACTTCAAAGTCTCCCACCTATCCTACACATTACTTATCCAAAGCCAATACTAAGCTATAGTAAAGGTTCACGGGGTCTTTTCGTCCCACTGCGGGTAAACGGCATCTTCACCGTTACTACAATTTCACCGAGATCATGGCTGAGACAGTGTCCAGATCGTTACACCATTCGTGCAGGTCGGAACTTACCCGACAAGGAATTTCGCTACCTTAGGACCGTTATAGTTACGGCCGCCGTTTACTGGGGCTTCATTTCAGATCTTCGCCGAAGCTAAACCCTCCACTTAACCTTCCAGCACCGGGCAGGTGTCAGGCCCTATACGTCATCTTTCGATTTAGCAGAGCCCTGTGTTTTTGATAAACAGTCGCCTGGACCTTTTCACTGCGGCCCACCCTGAGGTGGGCGACGCTTCTCCCGAAGTTACGCGTCTATTTTGCCTAGTTCCTTAGCCATGAATCTCTCGAGCACCTTAGAATTCTCATCCCAACTACCTGTGTCGGTTTACGGTACGGGCTGCCTCGCTCGCTTTTCTTGGAACCCCCTTCGCTGCATTATCACCTTGGCCGTAGCCTCGGTGTACTATCGCTTGCGCTTCAACGTACTATTCCGTCAGTACGCAGCAACCACGGGGATCCGTCACTTTCGTCGCGGGCAGGTACGGGAATATTAACCCGTTGTCCATCCACTACCCCTTTCGGGTTCGCGTTAGGTCCCGACTAACCCTCAGCTGATTAGCATAGCTGAGGAAACCTTAGTCTTTCGGTGTGCGGGTTTCTCGCCCGCATTATCGTTACTTATGCCTACATTTTCTTTTGTAGCTTCTCCAGCAGACCTCACGGCCCGCCTTCGACGACACTACAATGCTCCCCTACCCAACTTGCGTTGCCATAGCTTCGGTAGTATGTTTATGCCCGATTATTATCCATGCCGAACCGCTCGACTAGTGAGCTGTTACGCACTCTTTAAATGAATGGCTGCTTCCAAGCCAACATCCTAGCTGTCTAAGCAGTTCAACCTCGTTTATTCAACTTAACATACATTTGGGGACCTTAGCTGATGGTCTGGGTTCTTTCCCTCTCGGACATGGACCTTAGCACCCATGCCCTCACTGCCGGTCATCATTTTATAGCATTCGGAGTTTGTCAGGAATTGGTAGGCGGTGAAGCCCCCGCATCCAATCAGTAGCTCTACCTCTATAAAACTAAACCGACGCTGCACCTAAATGCATTTCGGGGAGTACGAGCTATTTCCGAGTTTGATTGGCCTTTCACCCCTACCCACAGGTCATCCGAAGACTTTTCAACGTCAACCGGTTCGGGCCTCCACTGTGTGTTACCACAGCTTCACCCTGCCCATGGGTAGATCACACGGTTTCGCGTCTACCACTACTAACTTAAGCGCCCTGTTCAGACTCGCTTTCGCTACGGATCCGCACCTGAAGTGCTTAACCTTGCTAGCAACGGTAACTCGTAGGCTCATTATGCAAAAGGCACGCCGTCACGGACAAGTCCGCTCCGACCGCTTGTAAGCGTATGGTTTCAGGTTCTATTTCACTCCCTTATTCAGGGTTCTTTTCACCTTTCCCTCACGGTACTGGTTCACTATCGGTCTCTCAGGAGTATTTAGCCTTATCGGATGGTCCCGACAAATTCATACAGGGTTACACGTGCCCCGCACTACTCAGGATACTGCTATCTTACTAATCTTTACTTATACAGGGCTATCACCTTCTATGGCCTGTCTTTCCAAACAGTTCTAATTCATTATAGCTCAAATATCGCAGTCCTACAACCCCAACATTGCCGTAACAATATTGGTTTGGGCTATTCCGCGTTCGCTCGCCACTACTAGCGGAATCACTTTTGTTTTCTTCTCCTCCGGGTACTTAGATGTTTCAGTTCTCCGGGTTCGCCTCCTTAATGGATAACATGTCTTCAACATGCTGGGTTGCCCCATTCGGATATCTACGGATCAATTTGTATGTGCCAATCCCCGTAGCTTTTCGCAGCTTATCACGTCCTTCATCGCCTCTGAGAGCCTAGGCATTCCCCATACGCTCTTGTTTAGCTTATTGTACTTTTGTCTTTTTAATGAGTTATAATTGCTCGTTACAATTATTTTGTTCTATTAAATATTTCTATCTAATTATCATGTATCTTTTTTCAATATGTCAATGAACTTCTTAGTGCACCGAAGCTTTACGCGAAGGTGCATCTGCCCGACTTCGCACAAGGCTTCGTCGGACGCTGTGGAGAATACCGGAGTCGAACCGGTGACCTCCTGCGTGCAAGGCAGGCGCTCTAGCCAGCTGAGCTAATTCCCCATTTTTCAGTCGGCAGCCCTCAGTATTCAGTAGTCAGCTACTGTGTACTGCCAACTGCGTACCGCAAACTGGTTGCCCAACTTCTAGAATTTCCTATTTTAATGAACTTATGTCCTTCTTCGCCAAGGCTTCGAAGGACGCCGTAGTCTCAGGCAGACTCCCTTCGACTGCGCTCAGGGTAAACTTCTCGTCTGTCTTTCGACCTAGTAGTCTCAGGCAGACTCCCTTCGACTGCGCTCAGGGTAAACTTCTCGTCTGTCTTTCGACCTAGTAGTCTCAGGCAGACTCGAACTGCCGACCTCTACATTATCAGTGTAGCGCTCTAACCAGCTGAGCTATGAGACTGTCTTTAGTCGTTAGCCGTTGGTAATCAGCAAGCGGTCAAACCCACTCTTTACCAATAACCATCAACTATATACTTAAATTTAAATTGACAGCAAGAGAACAGAACCACCTATTTCCTGTATTTGATAGCTTCCTATCCGTCGTCTTTCTCTAGAAAGGAGGTGTTCCAGCCGCACCTTCCGGTACGGCTACCTTGTTACGACTTAGCCCTAGTTACCGATTTTACCCTAGGCCGCTCCTTGCGGTGACGGACTTCAGGCACTCCCAGCTTCCATGGCTTGACGGGCGGTGTGTACAAGGCCCGGGAACGTATTCACCGGATCATGGCTGATATCCGATTACTAGCGATTCCAGCTTCACGGAGTCGAGTTGCAGACTCCGATCCGAACTGAGATATAGTTTGTAGATTCGCTCCTTCTCGCGAAGTGGCTGCTCATTGTCTATACCATTGTAGCACGTGTGTAGCCCAGGACGTAAGGGCCGTGATGATTTGACGTCATCCCCACCTTCCTCGCGGTTTGCACCGGCAGTCTTGCTAGAGTTCCCATCTTTACATGCTGGCAACTAACAACAGGGGTTGCGCTCGTTATAGGACTTAACCTGACACCTCACGGCACGAGCTGACGACAACCATGCAGCACCTTGCAAAGTGTCCGAAGAAAAATCTATCTCTAGACCTGTCACTCTGCATTTAAGCCCTGGTAAGGTTCCTCGCGTATCATCGAATTAAACCACATGCTCCACCGCTTGTGCGGGCCCCCGTCAATTCCTTTGAGTTTCATTCTTGCGAACGTACTCCCCAGGTGGG